>NZ_JAAVTO010000008.1 GCF_013185065.1 Adlercreutzia sp. ZJ473
GCAGCGCCTTCGCCGCCCGCAGCCCCCGGCGCGCTCGCACCGCCCGTGCCCGCAAGCGCGCCCACGCCCGCGCCGCCCGCCACCTCGCCGTACACGAGCGCCTCGGCCATGGCGCGCGCCTGCGCGTCGGACACCGCCACGTCGTCGCGCGTGGCGCTCAGGCGCTGCATGATCAGCCGCCGCGTCTCCTCGTCGGGCGCGAAGTCGGCCAGATCCGGCAGGTCGGCCACGGAGCGCAGGCCGAACTTCTCCAGAAAGCCGCGCGTGGTGCCGTAGAGCACGGGGTTGCCCGGCGTGTCGGCCGTGCCCACCTCGCGCAGAAGCCCCTTCTCCACCAGCGAGTTGATGGAGCTGTCGGAGTTCACGCCGCGCACGCTCGCCACGCCCGCGCGCGTGACCGGCTGCGTGTAGGCCACGATGGCGAGCGTCTCCATGGCCGCCGCCGACAGCTTGCGCGTGTCCCACGACAGCACGTACTTCTCGACCAGCTCGTGGTAGGCCGGGTGCGTGAACAGCCGCCAGCCGCCCGCCACCTCGCGCAGCTGGATGCCGCGGTTCTCGAACTCGAGCGCGTCGCGCAGGCTCACGAGCGCGTCCTCCACCAGCGCGACGTCGCACTCGAGCATCTCGGCCAGCGTGATGGTGCCCACCGGCTCGTCGGTGACGAAGAGCATGGCCTCGACCGCGCCTCTGACCTGGTCAGCTTGAAGTCCTTGGAACATGGGGGCTACTCCTCTCCCACCGACGTGAGCGCGTCCTCGCCCACCAGGCTCAGCTCGCCCGAGCCCTCGATGTAGTCGATTGCGATGTCGCCGAACGTCTCGGGCTGCTCAAGCCGCACCATGGAGCGCTTGTACAGCTCGAGGATCGCCAGAAACGTGACGACCACCACCTCGGGCGGCGTCTCGGCGCTCACCAGGTCCGAGAAGCGCAGGTGCTTGCGGTTCACGATGCGCTGGTGGATGGCGCGCACGTGCACCTCGACCGGGATGGGCTTCGCGGCGATGTGCTCGCTCTCCAGCAGGAACACCTCGCGGCGCGCCATGGCGCGCGCGGCCAGAAGCCCGAGCGCGTCGATGCTCACGCCGGCCAGGAAGTCGGGCATGAGCCCCAGAAAGCTCGCGTCGGGCCCGAAGGGGCGCACGTGCATGCGGCCCTCGGCGACGAAGCGCGCGTGCAGCTCGCTCGCCGCGTTCTTGTACTTCTTGTACTCCACCAGCCGCTCGACGAGCAGGTCGCGCGCCTCGGAGGGCGCGAGCTCCGCCAGCTCGTCGTCGAGCTCGGTGCGGTCGCGCGGGATGAGGCTCTGCGCCTTGATCTCGAGCAAGGTAGAAGCCACCAGCAGGAAGTCGCTCGCCACGTCCAGGTCGAGGCTGTCCATGTGGGACACCTCCTCGAGGTACTGGTCGGCGATCTCGGTGATCGAGATCGCCCCGATGTCCACCTTCTGGCGGCTCACGAGGTAGAGCAGCAGGTCAAACGGCCCCTCGAAGCTGTCAATGCGCACCTTGTACGACATGCGGCCCCCAAGCCCCCCCTAGGCCACGCGGAACGGGAACATCAGGTTCGCCAGGTTGCACGCCGTGAGGTCCAAATACCAGGAGAACGGGTTGAAGTTGAACACGTACGGGACCACCACGACGGCGATCATGAAGATCGGGAACGCGTAGCGCTGGATCTCGTAGTACTTCGGCAGATACTGGCGCGGGATGGCGAGCGCGAAGATCGACGAGCCGTCAAGCGGCGGGATGGGCAGCAGGTTGAAGAACATGAGGTACAGGTTGATCAGCGCGAACATGGGCAAAAACATCAGGTAGAAGTACTGGAACGCCTCGTTTTCCAGAAGGCTCGGCGCCACGCCGAAGAGCGCGTGGGCCACAAGCGCCGCCGCGCCCGCCATCACGAGGTTCGCGCACGGGCCCGCGAGGCCCACGATGAAGTCACCCTTGCGCGGGTCCTTGAAGTACGTGGGGTTGTACGGCACCGGCTTCGCGTAGCCGAAGATGGGCCAGTTGAGCACCATGAGCATGAGCGGCAGAAGCACCGTGCCGAACGGGTCGACGTGCTTCGCGGGGTTGAGCGAGAGGCGCCCGGCGCGCTTGGCCGTGGGGTCGCCGAGCTTGTAGGCCGCGAAGCCGTGCGCCACCTCGTGCAGCACAATCGCCGGCGCGAAGCTCAAGATGGAGCAGATGATGTAGATGAGGTAGTTGGTATCCATGGGGCATAAGTCTAGTCGATGCGCGCGGATGCGGGAACGCGCGCGGGCGCGCATGGGCGAAAATCACACAAGCCCGGGGAAGCCCTGCTGGCGCAGGGCCTCGAAGACCGCGATGGCGGCGGCGTTCGACACGTTGAGCGAGTCGAGGCCCGCGCGCATGGGGATGCGCACGCAGCGCTCGGCGAAGCGCTCGATGAGCGCGGGGTCGAGCCCGCGGCTCTCGCGCCCGAACACCAGGTAGGCGTCAGGCCCGAAGCTCGCCTCGGCATAGCCGCGCGTCGCCGCGCCCGTGAACAGGTGCAGCTCGTCACGTTCGTGTGCCTCGAAGAACGCCTCGGCGCAGGGCCAGCGCTCGATGTCCACGTCGTTCCAGTAGTTGCAGCCCGCGCGCTTGAGGTTGCGCTCGGTGGCGTGGAAGCCCATGGGCTCCACGAGGTGCAGCCGCGCGCCCGCGCACGCGCAGGTGCGCGCGACGTTGCCCGCGTTCTGCGGGATCTCGGGCTCGACCAAGACGACGTTCAGCATCAGGCCCGCTCCGCCTGGCGAGCCATCTCCTCTTCGAGCTCCTCGTTGAGCATGAACCACTCCTCCTCGGCCTCGGCGATGCGCACCTTGAGCTTGCCGTGCTCGGCGACGGCGTCGGACGAGGCGCTCTCGTTGATGTAGAAGTCGGGGTCGGCCATGAGCTCGAGCAGCTCGGCCATGCGCGCGTTGTCGCGCTCGAGCTGCGCGTCGAGCTCGGCGATGCGGCGGCGGTGGTGCTTGAGCGCGGCGTAGGCACGGTTGCGCGCCTCGGCCTCGCGGCGCTTCTGCTCCTTGGACTTCGGCGCGCTCGTCTTCGGGGCCGTGAGCGAGGCGTCGACGGCTTTGGGAGCGCTCGCCTGCGCACCCGCGCCCGAGCCGGCCGAGCCCGCCTTGCCAGCGGAGCCCGCGCCCGCCGAGCTCGCCTTGCCGGCCGCGCCCCCCTTCGCGCCCGTCACAGCCTTCGCGCTCCCCTTCGCGCCCGCGGCCCTGCCGGCCGCGTCGCCGCGCGCGGCGCCCCCCTTCGCCGTGCCCTCGCCCTCGAACACCTCGTCCACCAGCGAGCGGTCAGCCGGGTCGGGGTTGTCGAGCTGCCCCGACTTGTACAGGTAGTAGTCGTAGTCGCCGTCGTAGTCGGTGATCTTGCCCGGCGTCACCTCCACGATGCGGTTCGCCACGCTGCGAATGAGGTGGCGGTCGTGCGTGATGAACAGGATCGTGCCCTCGAAGTGCAGCAGCGCCTGCTCGAGGATGTCGGCGCTCGATATGTCGAGGTGGTTGGTGGGCTCGTCGAGGCAGAGCAGCGGCTTGGGCGCCACGAGCATCTTCGCCAGCGCCAGGCGGCTCTTCTCGCCGCCCGAGAGCACGCCCACCTTCTTCTCCACGTCATCGCCCACGAACAGAAACGCGCCCAGAAGCGTGCGCACCTGGCTGATCGACCAGCCCGGCGCCACGCGGTCGAGCTCCTCGAACACGGTGTTGCCCGCGTGCAGCTCCTCGAGCTGGTGCTGCGCGTAGTAGGTGTGCGACACGTGCACGCCGTACTCGATGCTGCCCGCGTCGGGCGCGAGCACGCCCGCGATCATCTTGAGCAGCGTGGACTTGCCCGCGCCGTTGGGGCCCACGAGCGCCACCTTGTCGCCGCGGTACATCGTGAAGTCGGCGCCGTCGTAGACCTTCTTCTCGCCGTAGTGCTTGCGCAGGCCCTGCGCGCGCACCACCATGTCGCCGGTGCGCGGCGGCTGCTGGAAGTTGAAGCGCACCGTCTTCTTCTCCTCGGGGATGACGATGCGGTTCTCCTTGATCTTGAGGAGCTTCTTCTCGCGGTCCTGCGCCTGCTTGGCCTTGGTGGCCTTGTAGCGGAACTTCTCGACGAACGCCTCGAGGTGCGCGATCTCCTCGTCCTGCTTGGCCTTCTCGGCGCGCAGCCGCTCGATGCGCTCGGCGCGGGCGCGCAGGTAGGCCGAGTAGTTGCCCTTGTAGAGGATGACCTCGCCGTTGTCGATCTCGGCCACGCGGTCCACCATGTTGTCCATGAACGCGCGGTCGTGGCTGACCACGATGACCGTGCCCGCGTACGAGCGCAGGAAGCCCTCGAGCCACTTCACCGACTCCAGGTCGAGGTGGTTGGTGGGCTCGTCGAGCAGCAGCACCTCGGGGTTGCGGATGAGCAGCTTCGCCAACGCGATGCGCATCTGCCAACCGCCGGAGAACTCGCTGGTCAGGCGCGTCATGTCCTCTTCCTTGAAGCCCAGGCCGAACAGCACGCCGCGCACCTTCGCCTCGATGACGTAGCCGCCGAGCATCTCGAACGCGTCGCGGGCGCGGCCCGCCGCCGCGAGCTGCTGGGGCGTGGGGCTCTCGCCGAGCTCGGACTCCAGCTTGTGCAGGCGGCGCTCGGCCTCGAGCACCTCCACCTGCGAGGACATGACCTCGTCGAAGATGGGCTGCACGCCCATCTCGATGGCCTCCTGCTCGAGGTAGCCCACGCGCGCGCCCTTCGCGAAGAGGATGCGGCCCTCGTCGGGCTCGTCCTCGCCCGAGATGATGTTGAGCATCGTGGTCTTGCCCGCGCCGTTGGGGCCCACGAGCGCCAGGCGGTCGTACTCCTCCAGGCGGAAGGTGACGTCGCGGAACAGCTGGCGTCCGCCGTAGGACTTCGAGATATGTTCGGTCTGCAGGATCATGGAGCTGCCTCTGCTTGGTTGGTTCGTTGGCTGGCCAGGCGACGCGGCAGCATGCCGGCACGCCAGGCTGATTTTCGTCGTAAAGGTTGATTATAAGGGTTTTTCGGCGAATGCGAAGCAGACCGTGAGGGCAAGGCCCACCTCCCCCTTCCTCTTCGACGTGCGCAAACGCGCTACGATGCTTTACCATAAGGCGTCGAGAAGAGAAGGCGCCCGCCCGCGCAAAGAGCGCGCGGGCGGGCGCGCACGGGTTGGCGTGGTTCCCGCAGTACGTGAACGCCGATGCGTTCGCCACGCTGCGCGAAGACTGGGGCGCCAACGTCGTGTGCCTGGCGATGCACACGGCCGAGAGTGGCGGGTATTGCACGGACGGCGACCGAGCGGCGCTCCTCGCCCTCGTCGACGCCGGCGTGCCCGCGTTCGTGAGCGAGTGCGGCATCACCGACGCCTCGGGCAGCGGGCATATCGACGGCAACTCGGCTGCAGCGTGGCTCAACCTGCTGAACAGCCGAAACGTGAGCTTCGTCGCGTGGAGCCTCTCGAACAAGAACGAGACGTCCGCTCTCATCGCGCCCGGCGTGCAGGCGACGTCAGGCTGGGCGGAAGCCGACCTCGCAGACGCCGGCCGCTGGTTCAAAGAAGCCCATCGCAAGCTCATGAGAACGAGCAAGCCGGGGCAAGGAGCATTTGCTTGCGACCAAACGCGCCCCGCGCTCACCGTCTCTCACTTGCGGCGGTATAATCACCAGCATGATCAAGCCGAGGGGAAAGATAGTCATCGAGCCCGGCACCAACGTCTGGGAGCACGAGCTGAGAACCGCCGAAGCATTAGCCGCGGCAGGCTATACCGTTATGTTCGTCAAGAAAAGCGAAGTCGATTACGAGAAAACTGCTGACACCCTGATCAACGGAATCCGCTGGGAGTTCAAATCCCCGACCGCAGACAACCTCAAGACCGTCGAGCGAAATCTAAAGCGTGCCCGATGGCAGTCAGGAAACATCGTATTCGACTGTCGCCGCATGAGGAAACTGCCCGACCATGCAATAGAACGCGAAGTACGGAAGCAAGCGCATGCGATACCCCACATCGCAAAACTGCTCTACGTTAACAAGCAGGGCGAAATCATTGACATAAAGTAGACTCGCATCGTATGATAATTCGCATAAAGCGCCGGAAAGGTACGTGAGTTACCTACTCTGGCGCTTTAGCTTTTACAGCCGTCCTACAGAACGGCTTCCGCTATCATGCGGCTTATTTTGTTGACATCCGCTCCGCGTTTGAGATTGATCTTCACGTGGCCCGCGCGCGTCCACAGCTCAACTTCCGCGCTGAGGTCGAGATGCCCTGCGTTCTCAACGCTCCACATATCCACCGACCTCCACGGCAGCGAGTACGTCTCGACCTTCTTGCCCGTGAGACCCTGCGCGTCGCGCACGATGAGGCGTTTGGTGGTGAAAACAGCTATGTCTCGAATCGTCTCAAATGCCGCAACCGCCTGCTCGCCTTCAACGAGCAAGTCCTGCGCGCGCGACGGACTCACCTCGCCCATAAACGTCCACTCCGCAAACCTTGCCAGCTCGTTTGCCATCCCCTTCTCCCTCCTTTATGATGTGCTGCGTTCTCGTGATGTGCTTCAACGCTTAGCTTTTCGAGCTTTCTCCATCCGTCTTAATCTTTGACTTTTGACGCTCTGACCTCTGCATTTTACGTATTGCCCTTCGATGATCGTCGGTCGTCTTCTCCGGCCTGAAAAGCCTGTCGATCAGCGCCTGAGCAATTTCCGAATTGGAGAGCTTTTGGCCAGTTCCGTTTTTTAACGAGATACGCAGCTTGTTTATTACGTCATCGCTCAGAATATGATCGGCAAGATTCTCGCCCGAAAGGGCTATTCGGCGCTGATAGTAGTCTTCTATCTCATGTTTTCTATTGGCCTCTTCGGAGAATAGGTACAGGAGATCGACTTTCTCCGCAGGCTTCATATTCTTGTCGGATATTCTGACCGTGAACACGTGCTTGGTAACGGGTATTTTCCCCTCAAGAGACGTTCTGTATGCTTGCCATTCATCGCCATTGGTCAGTATGATCCAATCTATGCCCTCATCGACAGCATACTGGCGCGCTTGATTCAAATGCGTCTCTTTGAGTTTGAGTCCGATTTGCTTTACCTCAACAACGAACACCGCCTCTTGATCCGTCTTGACCACATAGTCAGCATATCTCGAGCCGATCATCTGCTCAGCCGTAACATTCTCGAACTTATCCCAGCCAAGCTGTTCGCAGAGCATATCCGAGACGATCTTACGAGTGTCCGCCTCTTTATACTCGTCGCGAATCCCGCGCTCAACTATACCCGACATGCGCCTGAGACCCTTCTTTATACGCTCTTTAGCTTTGTCTTGGTATACAGCCATCATGTCCTCCTAATCCAAATGGCCTATACAGCTTGATCGGTTTTCGCTTCGCTTCTTTCACGGTCTCGAATTTCACAAGAGCATGAAATGCCCGATGCCTTGTGTCATCACAGCATTACTGGGTTAAAACCGCAGCTCCCGGGCGATGGCACGAGGCCCATGACGTCTAGCAGATTGCGAGATCGTATCTGCAAACTCGATACGCACGAGTACAAATATCGCAATCGAGAGACGTTGCTTTTTCACGCCACCGCGCGGGCGAGCCCGCCCTCGAGCTGGCCCTAGTACACCATGCCCATGGCTTCGCGCACCTCGTCGAGGGTGGCGTTCGCCAGCTCGTTGGCGCGGCGGTTGCCCTCGGCGAGCACCTCGCGGATGAACTCAGGCCGCACGGCGAGTTCCTCGCGGCGCTCGCGAATGGGGGCCAGGTAGGCGTTCACGGCCTCGGTCACGTACTTCTTGAGCGCGCCCGAGCCGTCGTTGCCGATCCCCTCGGCGATCTCCGCCTCGGTGCGGCCGGTGCACAGCGCCGCCGTGGTGAGCAGGGCCGACACGCCGGGGCGATTCTCCTTGTCGAACGTGATGAAGCGCTCGGAGTCGGTCTTGGACTTCTTGATGAGCTTGGCGGTCTCCTCAGCCGTGGCCGACAGCGCGATGGAGTTGCCGTAGCTCTTCGACATCTTGCGGCCGTCGAGCCCGGGGATCTCCACGGCGTCGGTCAGAAGGCCGTGCGGCTCGGGGAACACGCGACCGTAGCGCTCGTTGAAGCGGCGCGCGATCTGGCGCGTCTGCTCGATGTGGGGCAGCTGGTCCTTGCCGACCGGCACGATGTTGCCCTTGCAGAACAGGATGTCGCACGCCTGGTGCACGGGATAAGTGAGAAGAAGCCCCGTGAGCGCATGCCCGCTCGCCTCCTGCTCGGCCTTCACGGTGGGGTTGCGCTGCAGCTCGGCTTCGGTGACGAGCGACAGGAACGGCAGCATGAGCTGGTTCAAGGCCGGGATGGCCGAGTGCGTGAAGATGATGGTCTTCTCCGGGTCAATGCCGCAGGCCAGATAGTCGATCACCATGTTGTGCACGTTGTCGGCGATGTGCTCGGTGGTGTCGCGGTCGGTGATCACCTGGTAGTCGGCGACGATGATGCGCGTGGTGATGCCGGCGTCTTGCAGGCGCACGCGCTCGCGGATGGTGCCGAAGTAGTGGCCCATGTGCAGGCGCCCCGTGGGGCGGTCGCCCGTGAGCATGGTGTACTTCTCGGGATGCACGGCCAGGTCGGCCTTGATCTCGTCGCTGATCTTCTTGGAGGCCAGGAAGGTGTCGGATGTCATGTCGGATGCCATGTCTGTCTCTCTCTTTCGCCAACGCACGCGACGTCTGGCAGCCGCGCGCGCATGAGTTCAAACCCGGCGAAATAGTATAGCATCGCCGCGCGCTCGCCGCGCCGACGCGCCTTGTCCCGACGCGCCTTGGGTAAAAAATCGCGAGAAAGTGGAGAAAGGGGCTTGCGCTCGAGGTGAAGTGCCGTTATCATAATCAAACGCCGTTGAGATACGGCAGCATATTCGGTCGCTTGGCTCAGCGGGAGAGCATCGCCTTCACACGGCGGGGGTCACAGGTTCAAATCCTGTAGCGACCACCATAAACAGCACGGGCCGGACATTCCGGCCCGTTTCGTTTTCTACGCGCTTCACCCCTCAACGCAGAGATCAGGCTATGTTTCAAAAGAGCGGCCTAGTTAATTTGGCTGAGCCAGAAGATGAGTATTCCCATCCAAAGGAGCACCATGAACACTGCCATGCCGCAAAGGAAGGGGCGAATTGTCTTTCGGCTAACTCCGTGAACAAGACCGAGGTCGAAGAGCTTGTCGCTGAATGCGTAAAAAAGCATGAACAGCAGGTTGCAGCCCAGCATGATGAAGGAGAGAGGGAGCATCTCCCACGGCGAACCGAAGCGGTCAACCTGACCTTGCGCGTTCCAATGCATCGGTATTTCGATGCCCGGCGGGAACTGCGCGATGGCGACAAGGGAGGCAATAGCGGGAGCCGCAATGACAGCTATCCAAAACAGGGCCATGAACAACTTCTTGACGCCCCTGTTCGCCCTCGCATTCATATTCGGACCTCCTTGCCTGCTTGTAAGTAACCATACACTCAGCTTGTACACGAAATTACATTTTGAATGCTTGCGCAAGCTGTCGAAAAGGAAAAGCGCCTGCGAAGCTTGACTGGTGCACTCCGCACTCGGGGAACGTCTACGAGCCTACGGCGTCTGCTCAACCGCCGGATGGTCGGAAGAAGCGGCATCGAGCTCCCGTACGCTCTTAGCAAGGCCAAGCGTAACAGCCAGCAGAAGAATGAAGGCGCCGTCGATCTGGAAGAAAAGCGGCGTGCCGGTGACTTCGGCGACAACGCCTCCGAGCGCCGTGCCTGCGGGGATGGCCAGGCCGTTCATGGCCGTGAAGAGCCCCATCACGCGGCCGAGCTTCTCGTCGGGGATGTTCTTCTGCAGAAGCGTCATGAGGGGCGCGTTGAACCACGCGCAAGCGATGGCCAGCACGCCGATGCACGCCACGAACGCCCAGTAGCCGCCCTCGGGAATGAGGCCCGCCGTCACAGCGCCCGCCCCGACCACGAACGCGGCTACGACGATTACGCGCGCGAGCTTCCTGCGCGGGTTCACGGCCATGAGGACCACCGAGCCGACGAGCAGGCCCACGCCCATGACCGCGGCGATGAGCGACGCTGCAAACCCGTCTCCCTTGAAATGGCCGTACACCATGAGGGGCATCAGCGAATCGATCGGCCCGTACGCCAGCATGCCGAGCGACACGCCGATGGTCAGCACGAGCAAGCCGCGCTGGCCCGCCAGGGTGGCTGCGCCTTCCCTGAGGCTCGCCCACGCCCCCGCCTGCTCACGTGTCCCGTGGTCGCGCGGAATCACCGCAAGCAGCATCGTGACGCCGGCGGCCGCAGCGCCGAAGCCGCCGAGGAGGAGCACGTATTGAAGGCCGAGGCTCGTGTACAGCAGGATGCCGAGCGCCGGGCCCGCGATCATCGAGATGCTGCCGAGCAGCGTGTCCATGCTGTTGATGCGCACGAGGTGGCGTTCGGGCACGAGCAGGGGCATGGTCGCGTTGTAAGCCGGCGTGCGGAACCCCGACACGAAGCCGAACGCGGCGCAGTACAGCGCGACCGCGGCGAAGCTCGGGCCGGCGATGAAGGTCCAGGCTGCTAGCGCCAGGCTGGTCAGCGCCATGAGCGTGTCACAGGCCACGATGATGGCCTTGCGGTTGAGCTTGTCGGCCACGACGCCCCCGAACGGCGAGAGCAGGCCCATGGGCAGAAACGCCAGCACGTAGAGGAACGCGAGGCTCAAAGGAGAGCCCGTCGTCTCGGTCGCGTACCAGATGCCGGCATAGCTGGCGGCGTTGCCCGCGAACATCGAGACGGCGTATCCGCTCCAGATGAGCGCGACGCGTCCGAGCCAATCGGCGGGCAGCGCGTGCCCGCCGGCCGTGAGGTTCGCCGTTAGCGCAGCTTGCTTCGAAGGTTCCATGCTGGCGCCTGCCCCCGTTCGTCTTTTCGTTCGCTCTCAGCCCCCCGTTGACCCACTTGCAAAGCCAACAGGCGGCAGACCGGCAGGCCGGCAAGGTCCGGCGAAGGGAATGCTTTTTCCGGTTTCTCTCCGATCATGCCGCCAATCCAGCCCACGATCTGATACAGTTGGCAGAGCAAAAAGTGACCGCTCGTTCACTATACATGAAAAGCGGCCGTACGTACACCCAGATTTGCGAGGAAAGCAGCGGCCAGAGACACGAAGCAACGGATACTCGACGCGGCGCTCGTCATGGAGCAAGAATCGCCATCGAAAAATGCGGTAGGGTTCTCGCCGAGCAAAGAGGAAGGAATTCGCACTATGGATGTGAATTACGAAACGAAGCCGTCAATGACCTTCATCGGATACCATACGGAGATTCGCCCGGAGGAAGGCTACCAGAAGTGTCCTGAGTTCTGGGACAAGGAGTACGCTGCAAAATACGCAAGGCTTTGGCAGACCATGAAGCCTGAGACGGAAGTTGAAAAGGCGATCCTGGAGAACGGGATCGGCATGTTTGCCATCTGCGCAGAATCCGAAAACGGATTCGAGTATTGGATTGCGGGAATGTATCAGGGCGGTGATGTGCCGCAAGGATTAGAGCTGTATTCCTTCCCCGCAAGCGACTGGGCCGTTTTTACCGCAAAGGGGCCGATGCCCGGCTCGCTGCAGACCCTGAACACTGCAGTATGGCGGGAATGGTTCCCGAACGACGGCCAGAAGCATCGCGCGAACGGAACGGCTACCCTCGAGGTCTACCCTGCCGGCAACCCTCAGTCTCCGGATTACGAATGCGGCATTTGGGTTCCCGTCCAGGGGATGGACGAGGACGCCGATGGGCAATTAGCGGGTCAGAGCGTTATTCGCCCTGGTCTTTTTCTTTGATTTTAAAGCCAAGGGTTAGAAAGGGATGAATTGCTCTCAAAGGATTATCCGCAAAGCTCCACTTCTTCCAGGTAATTCACGCCGGCATCTTGGCAGAGTTTTGCGAGTTTTTTATCGAGCGTCATCAGGGTCGCACCCTTACGACGAGCCAGGCAAAAATAGAGCATGTCGTATACGGGGTGCTTGCGTCTTATCGCCTCAAGGAGCGCCTCGTCGCCGAGTTCCTCAATGGGGACATAGGTATCAACATAGCCGATGGCGATAGCTGCTCGCTTTTGCGCGCATTCCTCAGACATCATTTGAGCAGTGACGTACTTCCAAAATGAATTGCGCACTTCGACGCGAAGCAAGTCGCAGCTTATCAGCTGCTCCCCTTCTTCGAGCAGGGCACGAAGCGCTTCGCCTTTTGGCGTGCTGTTTGCTATTTCGACAGCAGCGCTGGCATCAAGCACGATCACGTTGGGCCTCCGTTTTCCGAATCGCATCCAAATCCCCAACGGCTTCCAGGATTCGATCGGCACGCTCTTCACGCATTAAGCGAATGAGCTCTGCAGCATCGGGAAAACTGGCTGGAATATCGGCTGGCCCAAGTTCGTCAATTCGGTCGTTGAGAGCCCGCCTTCGCTTTGCGCGCTTCCGGCGCTCGCGATCCTCGTCCTCGCTGAGAAGGTCGGCACCATAGGGAGCCGCCCAGAGCGCATCCTTCACAGCCTGTTGAGCCTTGTGCATGCGGAGGAATTCCCTGAGGCCGTAGATGGTCTGCTGGGAAACGCTTCGACACTCCTTGGCTGCGCACTCGCGCAATTCCTCATAGAGATCGTCAGGGAAATCCTTCACTTGCAATGCAGGCATGCTTTTTACCTCCGTTTAACATCCATTTTGCATGAATTATAGATGCTGCACGAGACGAGCACAAGCGAAACGACGTGACCTCGTCACGTCAGGGCTTGACCCGAAAGCACTACAATGGAGACGCCATTACCCTGCCCATTGTAAAACAGTCGTGAGGTGCACTGACCACGGAAAGCCTGGCAAGTCAGCAAGCCGGCAAGGTCCGGCGAAGGGGACGCTTTTCCGGTTTCTCTTCGCTCATGCCGCCAATCCAGCCCACGATCTGATACAGTTGGCAGAGCAAAAAGTGACCGCTCGTTCACTATACATAAAAAGCGGTCGTACGCACAACCAGATTTGCGAGGAAAGCAGTGGCCAGAGACACGAAGCAACGGATACTCGACGCAGCGCTCGTCATGTTCGCGCAACGCGGCTACGAGGGCACGAACATGCGCGAGCTCGCGCAGGCGCTCGGGTTGGGCAAATCGGCCCTCTACAAGCATTACGCCAGCAAGGAGGACATCTGGGCCTCCATGCTCGACGCGCTCGAAGCCCACTACTCCAAGAGCTTCGGCTCCAAAGACAACCTGCCTCCCGTTCCAAGCTCGTGCGACGAGCTCGTCGAGATGTCGATGAAGATGGTCGGCTTCACCATCCACGACGAGAGGATCGTGCTCACGCGCAGGCTCCTCCTTACCGAGCAGCACCGTGACGAACGTGCGAGGGCACTCGCCTCCGAGCACTTCCTGAAAAGGCTTGAGCGCATCTTCACGCACGTGTTTGCGGGTATGATGGACAAGGGCCTGCTGAAGCGCTGCGACCCGCAGCTCCTTGCCCTCGCGTACACCGCGCCCGTGTCGGCGCTCATCATGGAGTGCGACCGCTACCCGGAAAAGGAGCCCGAGATCACAGAGCGCATCCGCACGTTCGCGACCCGTTTCGCCGAAGCGGCCAAGGAGCAGGGGAAATGAGCGAGAAGTATATTGCAGAAACAGGAAGGTGGAAAACGTGGGCGAGTTCCTTTCCGCCGCCCTTCCGCTGGTGTTGACGGGGATCGCGCTGGCGGTTTTGGCGGCAAGCTGCAGCACGAAAGAGCGTCGCAGCCGGGTTAGCGGCGTGAATGTGGCCATGGGGGCGTGTTTTGGCCTGTTGCTGGGCGTGGCGCTGAATTACTGCGGCTTGTGGGAAGACCATGCCATCGGATTCGCCTTCGGCCCCCTGTGGGGCATGGCGCTGGGCGCGATCTACAAAGGTGACCGAACGCGGTGAGCGGCTGGGCGCTATGGTGCGGGACGCCTCAAGCAACAAGGGCTCAAGCCGACAGGCGTCTGGCGTTCCCAAAGCACTCGTCCTCGCCTTCAGCGTCCCTCGCGCGTTGGTGCTTCCCAGCTTCTCGCGAGGCGCACAAGCAGAACCGCCCCGATGGCGAGAAGCACGACCAGAACAGCTACCTCCATGCCGCAGGGCATGAGCACCGACGAGCCGGGAGCCACATCCCGGATCATGAGCGCCTCTTCCGTCGCCCACGGCGCAAGCACCATCCCGAGCACGGCGAACAGCGGCAACGCCTTCAGCAGCGCGGACACGTAGTTGTCGCTGAGCTGCGAGAGGAAGAGCGCGCCCGCAGCGGCAACGAGCCCCCAAGCCACCGTCAGCACCGCGAGAGCCAGCAAGTACTGCCCGTATGTCACGCTCAGCCACGGCACGTAGAAGTGGTTCGCGTAGTTGAGAAGCGGACAGCTCGCAAACGCCAGCGTGCCACTGAGCGCAAGCGGGATGCCCCACGCCGCCACGTTCGCCAAGGCGAGCAGCGCTGCTGACGACATGCCTGCCGCAATCTGCGTGCGCACGCTTTCGCACCCCGCGCGCGACGTTCGCTGGATGACGCGCATGCCGTGCAGCCGATCACGCGTCATCACGGGTATGAGCAGCAGAATCACGCTCAGCACCGTCCACGACGCCAGATGCCCCGCGTAGCTCATGACGCGCTCGAGCATGCCGTGCGGCAGGAACCCGCGCTCGCCTCCTTCGTACGCCGCGAGCATGCGTTGGTCGACGGCAGCCGCTCGCGGCCCAACGAGGCCGCCGCTCCATGGCGCATCGGCGACGTCCGACGCCTCGGCAGCACGCGCAGCAGCAGCCTCCTCCGTCATGTCATAGGATTCCATGAACAACTCAAGCTGCTGAATCGTCGGATAGCTCGTCTCCGAAGCCAACACCTTGGCAAGGTCCGCGTCACGCGGGAAATCCCCCTCGGACGGCCGCTCCGACAGAGCGGCCCGATACGCTGCGTAGCTACCAATGTCCGCTTCAACCGCCTCTGGCAAGTCGGCCACCTGATCGTCGAACGCAGCGATCTCCCTTGCCAGCCGCACGTCGAGCTGCGCGCGCTCCTCGGGCTCCATGGTGGGACCGAACTCCTTGAGCCAGCCTTCGGCCAACGCAGCATCAGCCTGGAAATAAGGGCCGTTGTTCAGGTGGCGCAGATCAAAGCTCGCGACCGTCACCCAGTATGCCAAGCCAAGCGCCGCGATGACCACGACCAAACCCGGACGCCATATCTTGCGCATCTCGCAGAGAAACAGCCTCATGCCATCACGCCCCCTTCTCAGCCCGTCCAGGCGAAGGAGAAGTCCTTCTCCGAGCTATCGTCATACAGATACAGAAACACATCCTCCAAGCATGGCTCGACGGGAACGGCACCGGCAGGCGGACACACCGCGTCTGCGCCGCCTTCGTCACACGCGATGCGCGTGACGACGTGCCCGCCGCGTTGGCGCTCGCTCAAGACCCGCCACCCCGACGGGAGCGGCGCAGGCGAAGCCCGCCCCAGAACCCGCCTCAACGCAGACGGGAGCGGCGCAGGCAGGGGCATCTCGAACACCCTGCCCGCCGCCCGCGCGCATACGCTCGCCGGAGACTCGCAGGCGAACACTCGACCGTCCTTCAGCAAGATGATCTCATCGGCGATGGCCTCCACGTCGGACACGACGTGCGTGGACATGATGACGATGCGATCATCTGCAACCGCGCGCACAAGATTGCGGAACCGCACGCGCTCGCGCGGGTCGAGGCCCGCCGTGGGCTCGTCAAGCACGAGAAGCTGGGGGTCGCAGAGAAGCGCCTGGACAATACCCACACGGCGCAGCATCCCACCCGAGAACTCACACATCTTCCGATCAGCCACGCCCCACAGACCGACCGCGTCAAGCAGGCGGTCGATGTGCGCGTCAGCCTGCGCGCGCGGCATGCGCTGCAACGTCGCGACATAGCGCAGAAATCGTCGCGGCGTGTAACGGGGATAGAAGCCGAACTCCTGCGGAAGATAGCCGAAGCACGCGCGATACCCCTCCCCCAGGCAAAGCACGTCCTCCCCGTTCCACAGGATGCGACCTTCCGTGGGAGCCATCAAGGTGGTCAGCATCTTCATGAGCGTCGTCTTGCCCGCGCCATTTGGCGCCAGAAGCCCGTACACCCCTGGCTCAAAGGCAAGCGAGACGTCTTCGAGCACCGTCACCTCCCCGAAACGCTTCGTCACATGATCGACTTGCAGCACGTCATGCCTCCCTCCACCGGCCGCAGGACGCAGCGCCGCAGCTCACCAACGTAGACAAAAGCCGCACCTGCGGCCACAGCCACAAGCACCGCGAGGGGCACCTGCTCAAGCGCCGACGAAGCCGGCGGAAACGCCACGAGCACCGTGCTCACGAGCGCCCATGCGGCTGGCGGCACAAGATAAGCCCACCTCCCCCGTGCAAACCGCTCGCACACAAGCGCTGCGGCGGCGTACGCGAACAGGCTCGAGCACGCCAGCGCCAGAAGCCAGATGAGCGACGCCTGCTGTCCCGTCGCACTCCACAGAGCAAGCGCAAGCACCACGGATGATGCCGTCGACGCGCCGCCAAACAGCAGCATGCGCAGCGCATCGAATGCCTGCGGAGAAACGCAGCAGGTCAACCGCCACTCGAGCACCTTGCGCATCGCCTCCTTCCAGCGAACGAGTACGCTTGCCAAGGCGTACAGAAGAGGCGAGCAGGCGAAGAGCAGAGGAGCGAGCAGGTCACCCTGCTGTGCGGCGGCGAGAACGGCGGGCGCAAACACGAGCGCCGATGCGACAAGAGCCAGAAAGAGGCAGTCCTCCACGCCGAAGACAAGCTCGTGAACAGGCACCTCATGTAAGAGGCTTGCAAGCTGCGCGCGCAGGCCCATGCGCGCAGGCAGCGCAGCATCCACGATGACGGCGATGCTGCGCTCGCGCTCCGCAGCGCTGGGCAGATCCGCGGCGCCAGGCACGCCTATCGCATCCCACACGCTTTTGACCACAGGATCATTCATGGGGTCCGAACTCCTTCCTCAAGCGAGCCGCCAAACGGTAGTACCGCGCCTTGACGGCAGACTCTGACATCCCAAGCACCTCAGCGATCTCGGGAAACGTATGCTCGGCATACAGCCTCAGACGATACACCGCCTGCGATTCAGCGTCGAGCGCGCAGACGTAGGACTCGATCTGCTCAAGCAGCATGCGATCGCACGCCTGAGCCGCGAAGTCCTGCCCGTCAGACACGTCAACGTCGCCGAGCGGGGCGACGTCGGCGCGCACGCGCCGCCGCGCGTCAATGACCTTGTGCGCGGCGATGCGGTAGAGCCACGTGCGAAACGAAGCGCGGCGGCGGTCGAATCGCGGAAGGGAATGCAGCGCCGCCATGAAAATGCCCTGCGTCAGGTCAAGCGCATCTTCCTTACGCCCACACTGACGAAACGCGAACGCATACACCTCGTCGTAGTACGCGCGCACAAGCTCCTCGGCCGCCTCGCGCGATCCCCGCCGCTGCACGTCGCGGATGAGCTTCCGCTCCCGCGCGCTGCTCAGCCCACGCATGTCGCGAGCATCATGCGCGCTAGACGAGCCCTGCGTGCGCTGCGTGTTGTGCACGTTGCGTAAGCCCTGCACGTCGCGGATGCCCTTCGCGTCTGTCGCCTTCCCTCCCACCGCCTCACCACCTTTCACTCCTATATTCGCAATCCTATATTCGCAATCCGCGCCCTTATCGTTGCAAGATATTCCCACATTCTTCTTTATTTAATAGAACATCTGTATTATTATTGAGTTAAGCTTTTCTAGCAGCTTGCACTTTGCCCTTAACGATACGCACTCTTGGGATCTTGATTAAAAGCGCAGGCTGGCTTTAGGCGTGCCCCCGAAAGGAAGCATCATGGGAAAGTACATCTATGATGCCGTGTTTCACGCTGCAGAAGAAGGCGGCTACTGGGCTGACGCACCTGACCTTCCCGGATGCGTGAGCGAAGGTGACACGATAAACGAAGCTGCGAGCATGATGGCCGATGCGATGAAGACCTACGTAGCATCCCTGCTGCTGCATGGAGACGAGGTTCCCGTCTCTCACATCGGCCACGAAGCCGATGACGGGGAGATCGTCATAGCCGTGTTCTTCGAAACGGACGAGAGCTATGTCATACGCGGCAAAGTTGTGTCAGCCGCCCAAGCCGCCCGCGATCTAGGCGTTTCAGCGGGGCGCGTAACCCACATGATCGACGCAGGGCTGCTTGACGGCTATCGCAGCGGCAGACGCACTTACGTGAGCGTCGAGTCCATCAAGAAGAGGAAAGCCGACCCACGCAGCGCGGGAAGACCGCGAAAAGAAGCCTTGCAAGGATGAGCCCGCGGCCGTGACTGCGCTGAGAACCTCAAACGACTCTCTGATCAGACAACTCACCGCTCAATGCAAGCTTTGCGCTGCTCAACTTGATACGCCTCGGCGATCGCGGAGGGGCCGTCCCACCACAGCTTGAGCGAGTCGTCGTAGAGCTGCGCACCGACGTTCGACGAGAGAAGTCCTAGCAGCGCCTGCGCCGTGCTTGTTTGCTCATACGCGGCAATCTGCTCAGCAGCCATGACGGCCGTGAGGTCAATGGCGCTCTCGATCATCTGCCTGCTCGCCGTCATGTTTCCTCATTCCCCTCAAAGGTCAGGCAACTCAAGGATTTGCTGCTGCGGAAGCAGAACTGGTCAGACAGCCTCTCGGGAAGCAGAAGCCCGATGCATATCTCGTCAGCTTGCTTCGAGCCAAGCGGACCGAACACATCGGCCATATAAGCAGCGATGGTGGCGTTCGTCTGATCGTTGGCTACCTTGCCTACGATGACGTCACAGGGCAGGCACTTCTCGAGAACGAGGGGGAACGCGCCGTCCTTCCGGTGGGCAACAACGCAGTGAAGCCAGGCAGCATCAGCGGAATCGAACGCCATCACGTTGAGCTCTTCCACCGGCGCGTGAAACGTAAACCGCGACACATATCCGCAGGGCACCCCAGCTGCCACGATCTTGTTCGCCTTGGCCTTTCTGAGGGATAGCCTGGCAAAACTTCGGGCCTGCTGAAGCGAAGTGGTGAGGTAGAACCCTCGGCCGAAGTCCTTGTGCAGCGCGCATTTCGAGAGATCCGGATCAGAGACTTCGGTGTAGCTGCCGTGGTAGAGCGACAGGCCGTCAGCGAGCTTGCGCATGTTCCTCGGCCTCCCGTCGGTTGACGTAGGCGGCGACGTCCTCAAACACGGCTTCGTCGCCCTCAAGGTGCAGCAGGTCATAGTTCTGCTCAATGTAGGCTGTCACGTCGTACTTCGCGAAGCGCTGGGATACCTGGCTGAGCGTCGCATCCCAGGTGCGCATGGCGCAGCGAGCCATGCGCACCTGCATGTAGGTTATCTCCCTCTGACGGTCCACGTGCGGCTCCTCTGGATTGACGGCAACGCCCATGACAAAGCCATTCTAAATCAGATGAGCATCGCGTTTCAAATCAAGCGCTGCCTCGCGCATCGGCGCTTCCCGACGCTTCCCATTGTCTCCCACTGTCTCCCACCATCCCGCCATCCTTTACTTCCACATTCGCAGCCTGCGTCCCTATCGTTGCAAGATACTCTCACGCTCTTCTTTACTAAATAGAACATTTGTATTATTATGAAATAGCTCGTTATGGGAACAGATGTCTGATTACGATCCGCAAGCTACCTGCCGTGAAAGAGGGAACGTCTCTCCCTATTACTAAACAATAGTTTATAATATCCACCATCAGGAGGCCATAGTGGTAAAGAGGAAAGACGTGGTGAAATTCTTCAAATCGCAGGGCTTCATCGTCAAGGGCGGCACCAACCACGACAAGCTGGTGCATCCTGACGGAAGGTGGACAACGCTTGGACGACACACCGAGATCGACGACGACACGTTCAGGCTGATGAAGAAGCAGGCAGGGCTCAAGTAGCCCGCCCCTTCGGATGGGAGCAAGCATGCTTCACGTTTACGAGTTCGAGGTGTTCGAGGGAGAGCGGCTTCTGATCGCGGCTCCCTACGATATGGAAGGCGGCACGCAAGGAGCCGACTTCAAGGAGGTCTGCGAGATGGCCGCAGACTGGCTGCAGATCGAAATGGAGCACCGCGCCATGCACGGGCTGCCGTTTCCCGAGGCGACCTTCGACAACGAGCCGCGGCACGGCGGGCGCAACATCGTAGTGGCGGTGAACGCCGGCAAGGAGACGGTGATGCGCGTGACGGCGGCTGAGGCGGCGCGCAGGCTCAGAGTGACTCGCGGGCGCGTGAGCCAAATGATCACGGCAGGGCTGCTCGAGACGTTCGAACTCGATGGACGCACCTGGGTTACCGAGCACTCGGTCGAAGCGCGCCTCGCCGACCAGCCGAGGCCGGGAAGGCCCCGCAAGGAAAAGGTCGAAGCCTGACGAGGAGGTTGCGGCCGTCCCCAAACTACGCCTTGGCGATCTCCCCGGCTACATCTAGCAATCGTCCCCGGCTGCGCCCAGCGGCTGCCCTCTGGCTGCGCCCGGCATGCAACCGCCCCCGGCTGCGCCTCTGGCCAACGCGATATGTGAGCGTGCCGAGAATCACATGGCGCTTACGCTGAAATGGGTTAAAATAGCCAACGCGAAAGCGGGCCTGTAGCTCAACGGTGGAGCAGGGGACTCATAATCCTTTGGTTGTCGGTTCGAATCCGGCCGGGCCCACCACTTCGACGCCGACCGTACCCTCAACCGAGGGTACGCCTGCCTCTAGCGCCGCGAACCCCCCGTGGAGCCGACGCGCCCCTCATCTACGCATCGTCATAATTCGCCCGCTCTCCCCAAAAATACCTCGGGAGAAACCCATTCGGTGCACCCACCATACGCGCCCACGCACGAATCACCTGTGCCGCCAACAAAACACGATCACGGCAAACGAAGTTCGCCGCCACCCCGCAACAACACTCCCCCTTCAAGCGCATATCAAGACATATGCCAGCATGCCTAACGTCGGAAAAAGCAATTGAATCTACTTGTTTTTCATTATAAAATGCGTATGTAATACGTTTTTCTATATTGATGCGGAGATAAACCCATGCCGATGACCATAAGCATTGAGGACGAGCTCAAAGACAGCTTTTCTGCAACCTGCAAGAAAATGGGGCTTACCCCTTCCGCGGCCTTCGGAATCTTCGCCATAGCCGTCGTGAGGGAGCAGAAGATACCCTTTGAGCTGTCAGCCATAAGCAGTGCCGAGCGCAGAGTGCGCGAAGCCGAGCATTGGGTCAACCAAGGGATAGCCCAAGGATGCGCAGAGTACCAAACCGGACAAACCGTCACGCGCGCCGAATCGCGGCAGATGCGCGCAAGCCTGAAAACGAAGCCCGCATGAGCGACGCCGAAGAAAGACCCTCCTATTCCGCCGTCTACGCAAAGTCGTTCAATGACGCCCTGCTTGCACTTCCGGACAACGCCTATGCGCGCATAGAGCACATCGTAGACCTGCTGGAGAATTTTCCCTACCTCGGACGTCCCTACAATCCAACCTACGATGCCGCCCTGCCTCCGATCGAGTGCATGCAGATGCTCGTCAGCAAGACCCGCTACGCGCTTTACTACATGATCGACGAGAAAGCCAAGGAGATCATCTTCTTTTACCTAGGAGACACGCGTCAAGATCCGCTGACCATGTTCTCCGACGTTGAGGCCTAGGGCTCTTGGCCTGTCGCGCATTTGCAAGCTCCTGCGTCACTGGCAAAACGCAGTCGCGGCGGGCGAGGTTTTCGCCTATCATGGTTCCTCGTGACTTCTGAAGCCGCTCCCTTGCGCACGCGAGCCGTTGTCTGTCGCCCACTCATCGCGCGGCAGACGCAAAGCGCGCAAAAGGGAGCGGCACGCGTGAAAGACGAGGCTGTGGAATACCTGATCATCTGCCCGCTCGCGTTCGTGGCGGGCTTCGTTGACGCCATCGCCGGAGGCGGCGGACTCATATCGCTTCCCGCGTTCGTGCTCGCGGGGCTGCCCATGCACGCCTCCCTCGGCACGAACAAGCTCTCGAGCTCGCTCGGCACGCTCATCGCGACCATCCGCTACGCGCGCGCCGGCTACATGGTGCGCGCCTTCGTGCTGGTCGCCGTGCCGTGCGCGCTTGCCGGCTCGTATGCGGGCAGCAACGCCGCGCTGCTCGCAAGCGACACGGCGCTCAAGGTGGTCATGCTCGTGGCGCTGCCCGCCATGGCGGCGTTCGTCCTGCGCACCAAGGACCTCGACTCCTTCGCGCGCACCGCCATCCCGCGCCGCCGCGCGCTCTGCATCACCGCGGCGATCGCGCTCGGCGTGGGGTTCTACGACGGCTTCTACGGCCCGGGCACGGGCACGCTGCTCATGCTCGCGCTCACGGCGCTCGCGCGCCAGGACGTGCGCACCGCCGCGGGGACCACCAAGGCCATCAACCTGTCCACCAACCTCGCCGCACTCGCGGTGTTCTTGGTGAACGGCGTGGTGGTCCTGCCCCTAGGCCTCGCGGCGGGCGCGTTCAACATCGCGGGCAACTACCTGGGAGCGGGCGCGTTCTCGGGCAAGGGCTCGGCCATCGCGCGGCCCATCATGCTCGTGGTGATGGCGCTCTTCTTCTGCAAGGTGATCGCCGACCTCGCCGGCGAGCTCTGCCTGTAGCGCCCCGCGTCTCCCGATCACGTGACGAAGAAGGGTTCAGGGGGACAGGGGCGAGGCCCTTGCCCTACAATGGCGCATGACAGACGAATCGCGCAAAGCCCTTCCGGAAAGGAGACGCCAGCCATGTTCCGTGAGATGAGACGCAAGAAGCAGATGCTGTCGCACGAGGAGTGCGCGGCGATCCTCGCGCGGGGAACCTCAGGGGTCCTGGCGCTCGCCGGCGACGAGGGCTACCCCTACACGGTGCCGCTCAGCTACGTGTTCGACGGCGAGAGCCTCTACTTCCACAGCGCGCTCGCCGGGCACAAGATCGACGCCATCACACACAACGACAAGGCGTCGTTCTGCGTGATCGACCAGGACGATGTGGTGGCTAAGGAGTACACCACGTACTTCCGCAGCGTGATCGCCTTCGGGCGGGCGCACATCATCGAAGACCCCGTGGAGAAGCGACACGCGCTCGACCTGCTGGCGGCGCGCTACACGCCCGACGACGAGGAAGGCCGCCAAGCCGAGGCTGACAAGCTCTTCGACCGCACCTGCATGATCCGCCTCGTCATCGAGCACCTCAGCGGCAAGGAGGCCATCGAGCTCGCGCGCGCCCGCGCGTAACGCGCACCAGCGGCCGACCGCCGCAAGCGACGCACCTGCGCGGGCCGGCCCAATCGCACGACCGCCCGGGGCCGGGCGGCAGCCTGCACGCAGCCCACGTGCGGCCCCCGCACCCGCCGACCGCCGCCCGCCGACCGCCCTCCTACACGTGGTTGTCCAAGTCCAGCTGCATGAGGTGGACGTTCTCGCGCATGCGCTTGGCGGCGGCGCGGCTCAGGCGCTCCTCCTCGTACATCGTCTGGATCTGCTCGAGCTCGAGCTGCAGGGCGTAGCGGCGGATGTCATCGGTGCGGCTGACCGTCTTGATGACCGTCGACACGCTCGGCGTGGCGCTCATGAGCTTGCGCTTGTTGCCCTGGTACTCGAGCAGCAGCGCGGTGGCGTCCTCGGTGGGCACCTCGGTCGACGCCACCTTCTCCTCCAAACGCGCGATGGCGTACGTCGCCGTCTCAACCTGCAGCTTGCGCTGCTCCTCGGCGCGCAGGCTCATGTTGGAGTTGGTGGGCAGCTCGATCAGCATGCTGTGCAGGCCGCGGCGCATGATGGCGCGCACGCGGATCCACAGGTGCTTGGGCGACAGGCGGCCCGCGTGGTGCTCGAGCAGCTGCTCGACCTGCTCGAGGCGCGCGAGGTAGGCGTACCCCACCATGCCCGACACGCCCTTCTGCTCGATCAGCTCAAGCGTGCGCTCGCGCTCCCAGTGCAGCGCCTCGATGCGCAGCCTCACGTTCGGCTCGTCCTCCATGTCGTTGATCTCCTTGATGCGCTCGAGCCGGTCGTTGTACGAGCGGATGACCGCCTGCGTCTCCAGGCGGTTCTGCGGCGTCTGCCGCGAGGTGAGCTCCTCGATCACGCTGCGCATGATCTCCAGGTTGCACTCCACCTCGCGCTTCTTCGCGTCAAGCTCGGCCTGCTTCGCGTCGCGCCTCGGCGCCAGAAGCGGCACCACGAACGTGGCGAGCAGAAGCGTGCACACGATGACGCCGCAAGCCAGGAAGATGATGAGGTCGCGCTGCGGGAAACGGACGCCGGGCGCGATGAACACCGGGATGGTGAACAGGATCGACAGCGTGATGGTCCCCTTCGCGCCGCACAGCGTGGTGATGAGCGAGGTCTTCGCGTCGGCGAGCGTGAAGGAGCGCTTCCCCACCCTCCGCACGAAGGCGTACTCCATGGCCAGGCACCACGCGAAGCGCACGGCCAGAAGGACGAACGTGAGCCCGATCACGTAGCCGACGAGCATGCCGTTGCCGATGGACACGTCGTCCCAGGTGTGGCGCATGGCGTTGGGCAGCTGCGTGCCCAGGAGCACGAACACGACGCCGTTGAGCGCGAAGGTGAGCACGCGCCACACGCTCGACGAGACGATGTTCATGCGCGCCACCGCCGGCCCGATCGTGCGCGGCGAGATGACGTTCACCAGGCCCGCCACCACCACGGCGATGATCCCGCTCACGTGGAGCGCGCCCGAGATGAGGTACACGAGGAACGGCGTGAACACCTCGAACAGCACGTGGAAGGTGGTGTTCTCCACGCCGATGTCGCGCACCTTGCGCACGATGAAGTTGCCCACCGCGCCGAGCACGACGCCCACCACCAAGCCGCCGAAGAACTCGACGAGGAAGTCGGCGGTGGCGTCGAAGAGCGAGAACGCGCCCGTGATGGCCGCGGCGAGCGCGAACTGGAACGACACGATGCCCGAGGCGTCGTTCAGGAGCAGCTCTCCTTTGAGGATGCTCTTCTGGCGCTCGGGGATGTCGATCTGCTTGGAGAGCGACGACACGGCCACAGCGTCGGTCGGGCCGAGCGCGGCGCCGAGCGCGAAGGCGGCGGCCAGGCCGATCGAGGGGATGACGGCGTTCACCGCGAAGCCGATGATGAGCGTGGTGACGACCACGAGCCCGATGGCCAGCGACAAAATGGGCTTCCGGTCGCGCCACAGCAGCACCTTGTCGGCGTGCTTCGCCTCGTCGTAGAGCAGGGGCGCGATGAAGAACACCAGGAACAGCTCCGGGTCGAGCGCGATCTGGATGCTCCCCGAGGCGAACAGCGCAACCACCACGCCGAGCGCGATCTGGATGAGCGGAAGCGACACCTTGGGAACGATCTGGTCGATGACAGACGATACGAGGACGGCGGCAAGCAGCAGCAGCCCGAGCGTGAGCGTTTCCACGCAGGGACCTCCTTCGGGCAGTATGTTTCTGTTTCGTGTTTCGCCTTCATTGTAAGGAAAAAGCTCAGCGTCACCCGCCCTACGCGCCCGAAGGCACGGGTTCTTCAGAAAAGCGTGACCGAAGCGTTACATGCGGAGCGTCGGGGGCGTGATCGGGGCGCTGGGGACGTGATCGGAGTCATAATCGGGGCCGCGGGCTGCGACGCGCGCCAAGCACCCCGCCGCAGCTCCCGCCGCGCCCCCCTCCCCGAGCAGCAAAAAAGCCCCTCGTCGAGGGGCTTTCCGAAATTCGTGGTGCACCATGAAGGACTCGAACCTTCGACCTTGGGATTAAGAGTCCCCTGCTCTACCAACTAAGCTAATGGTGCAAAAGTCGTTCGCGCTCAAAGCGCTTTGCTATTTTAGGCCAAGCGCTGCGTTTGCGCAAGACCCTTTTTCAAGCAATTCGCGCGCTGGGGTGGATGATGGGACTCGAACCCACGATCTCCAGAGCCACAATCTGGCGCCTTAGCCAACTAGGCCACACCCACCATGGCGCAAGGCAATATTATAGGGATGCGACCCTGGCCTTGCAAGAGGAAATTTCGCGTATTTCCGAAGTTTCTGCCCGAACAGACGCAACGCGGCCCCAAACGCGCCCGCCACGCGCTATCATCTAAGGCATCGCAAAACATATCTGCACGCATCCCCTCCGGGGGACCGGCTCGAGAAAGCACCCTATGGAAATCAAGACATCTTCCGACAAGCGCTTCGCGCTGCTCATCGACGCTGACAACGTGTCAGCGCGCTACATCAAGCCCATCCTCAACGAGCTGTCGAAGTACGGCACCGTCACCATCAAGCGCATCTACGGCGACTGGACGCTCACGCTGCACGCCAAGTGGAAGGACGCGCTGCTTGAGAACTCGATCACGCCCATCCAGCAGTTCGGCTACACGCAGGGCAAGAACGCCACCGACTCGGCCATGATCATCGACGCCATGGACATCCTCTACACGGAGTCGGTCGACGGGTTCTGCATCGTGTCGAGCGACTCGGACTTCACGCGCCTGGCGAGCCGCCTGCGCGAGAGCGGCCGCACCGTCATCGGCATGGGCGAGAAGAAGACCCCCACGCCCTTCCGTCGCGCGTGCGACGTGTTCACCACGCTCGAGCTGCTCATCGACAGGCGCGGCAAGAGCGGCAACGCCAACGGCCCCGCCATGTCGAAGGACGAGGTGGAGCAGGCCGTGGTCGACATCATCACCGACAACCAGAACAACGGCAAGTCCACCGGCCTCGGCGAGGTGGGAAGCCGCCTGCTCAAGCGCTACCCCGACTTCGACGTGCGCAGCTACGGCACGAACCTGCTCTCGAAGCTCCTGAGCGAGTTCACGCGCGTGCGCATCACGAAGGACCACAGCTCGGTGACCGTCGAGCTCACCGAGGGCGGCGAGGACAAGCGCGAGGAGAAGGCCGCGAAGGCAGACGAGCGACGCGAGGATAAGGCTGCGAAGGCCGAGGACCGACGCGACGAGAAGCGTCCGCGCCGGTCCTCGAAGACCTCCAAGGCCGCGTCCCAGCAGGCAGCTGAGGAAGCTGCGGCGGCGAAGCCCGAAGAAGGCGAAGGAGCTGGCGAAGTGGCCGCCGAAGCTGTCGGAGCAGCTGCGGAGAAGGGCGCCGAGAAGATTGCTGAGAAGGTTGCCGGAACGCTCGAGGAGAAGACTGGCGAAAAGCCGGCTGAGAAAGCTGCCGGGGCGCCCGCGGACAGGAACGGCGAAAAGCCAGTCGAGAAGGCTGTCGGAACGCCCGCAGACAGGAGCGGCGAAAAGCCGACCGAGAAGCCGGCGGCCCCGAAGCGCAGCCGCCGCGGGCATCGCGTATCGGCCAAGGCAGCCGCCAAGGTGGAGAAGCCCGAGGCCGCGCCCGATATGACGGAGCCGGCGGCCACGCCTGCGGCCGAGCTCGCGACAACAGCGTCAGAGTCGACCGCACCCACATCGGGGCCGACTACATCCGCGGTCGAGCTGACGACCCCCGCACCTGAGCCGACGTCGGCTAAGCCGAAGTCGCCTGCCAAAGCAACTCGCAAGTCGCCCGCCAAGGCAGCCCCCCAGCTTGCAGCCGAAGCAGCTCCCCAGCCCACGCCGCTCGAAACAGCTCCCGCCCCTTCGGCCGAAGCCGCCCCTGCTCCCAAGCCCGCAGCCGAAGCCGACTCCCCCGCCCCCGCCAAGAAGCCTGCGCGCAAATCGCGCCGCCGTTCGGGCAAGAAGACGACGGCTGCGTCCGAGACGCCGCAGGACTACATCCGCCAGCTCGTGCGCGAGTCCGGCGCGACGGGCATCGAGCTTGCTCAGATCAGCGAGTCCGTGCGCGCGAAATTCAAAGACTTCAAGGTACGCGACCTCGGCTTCTCGCAGCTGCGCCAGTACGTGAGCAGCATCGACGACTTCTCCATCGAGAAGATCGGCAAGAGCATCATCGTCAAGCTCGCCGAATAACCAGCATCGGAGCCCCGCAAGGGGCTCCTGCATCATCTGGGAAACACTAGCGAGGTACAACCCGCTTCCCCTTGTAACAGAGCAAACTAAGGACGCAAAAAAGCGGCCCCTCGGGTTGAGGGGCCGCTTCGCTATCTGAGAGCAGGAGGTGCGCTGGTTCGTGCGCGTCCGTCAGACGGCAGGCTGCGCAAGCGGCAACACACGGACGGCAGGCGCACGCCCGCCGTCCCCCGCCGTTACATCTTCTCGGGGGCGGAGACGCCGAGCAGGCTCAGCGCCAGGGCCAGCACGATGCGGGTGGCGTCCACGAGCGCCAGGCGCGCCTCCTGGAGCTGCTTGTCCTCCACGAGCACGTGGCAGTTGGTGTAGAACTGGTGGAACAGCGCCGCGAGGTCCTGGCAGTAGTGCGTCAGGCGGAAGGCCGCGCGATCGCGCGCCGCGAGCGCCACGAGCGAGCCGAAGTCGGCCATCTTGCGCATGAGCGCCAGCTCGGATGCGTCCGTGAGCACCGAGAGGTCCACGTCGGCCGGGATCACCTTCGCCGCCAGCTCGTCCGTTGAGACCTCCCCCGCCTCGGCGGCCGCGGCCACGTCGGCCGGGGCGGCCTTGCGCAGGATCGAGCAGATGCGCGCGTGCGCGTACTGCACGTAGTACACCGGGTTGGAGTTGTCCTTCTTCTTCGCCACCTCGATGTCGAAGTCGATGGGCTGGTCAGACGAGCGCGACAGCATGAGGAAGCGCGTGGCGTCCACGCCCACCTCGTCGATGAGCTCCTCGAACGTGATCATCTCGCCCGTGCGCTTCGACATGCGCACCGCCTCGCCGTTGCGGAAGAGGTTCACCAGCTGGCCGAGCATGATCTCGAGCGCGCCGGGCCAGCCCCACGCGGCCAGCATGGCCTCGCAGCGGGCGATGTAGCCGTGGTGGTCGGCGCCCCAGATGTTGATGAGGTGGTCGAAGCCGCGCTCCATCTTGTTGTAGTGGTAGGCCACGTCGCTCATGAAGTAGGTCATCTCGCCGTTGGCCTTGATGAGCACGCGGTCCTTCTCGTCGTCGAACGCGCTGGACTTGAACCAGGTGGCGCCGTCCTTCTCGTAGATGTAGCCCTTCTCGTCCATCGCCTTGAGCGAGCGGGACACGGGCGTCTCGCCGTTCTCGTCCTCCTCGTAGAGCGAGCGCTCGGAAAACCAGCGGTCGAACGTGGTGCCGAAGCCCTCGCAGATGCGCTTCTGGTCCTCGAGCATCATCTGGTAGGCGCGCTCGCGGAAGTTCACCATGCGCTCGCGCGGGTCGGCGTCGAGCCACTTGTCGCCGTCCTCGTCGATGATGACCTGCGCGATGTCCTTCACGTAGGCGCCGGCGTAGCACGCCTCGGGCATCTCCGCGTCGCACCCGAGCAGCTGCTGGTAGCGCACGGCCACGCTCTCGCCGAAGTTGTCCATCTGCACGCCGTGGTCGTTGACGTAGAACTCCTCGTACACGTCGTAGCCCGCGTGGCGCATGACGCGCGCCGTGGCGTCGCCGAGCGCCGCCCAGCGGCCGTGGCCCACGTGCATGGGGCCGGTGGGGTTCGCCGAGATGTACTCGAGGTTGATCTTGCGCTGCCCCTCGGGAATGGTGCCGCGGCCGTACTCGCCGCGCACCTCGCGCACCTCGCGCACCACGTTCTGCAGCACGCTGTTGGACAGGCGGATGTTGATGAAGCCGGGGCCGGCGATCTCGATCTGCGCGATCATGTCGTTGGCCGGCACGTGGTCGACGATGATCTGAGCGATCTCGCGCGGGTTCTTGCGCGCGAGCTTGGCCGAGCGCATGGCGACGGTGGAGGCCCAGTCGCCGTTGGACTCGTCGCGCGGGCGCTCAAGCGCTGCCTCGGGCGCGCTGTCGAGCTCAAGCGAGCCGTCCTCGCGCGCCGCGGCGATGGCCGCGTCGATGATCTGCTCCAGTGATTCGCGAATATCCATAGTGTCGTCTTCTCCAAACTCGTTCGAGGGCAGCCGCGCCGTCCCCTGCCGCGCGACGCGCCCGCCTACGTGGCGCGCCCCGCGAGACAGCGCGCCGCCGGGATGATGGTCCTTCGGGGTGGCGCTACTGCTGGGGCAACGCGCCCGCTCGGGCGGCGCGGCGGCCTGAAACCGCAAGTGGGCTGATTCTACCATCTTTCACCTGCCCATGCGGGCGTTTTGCCGCCGCAGCCCCCGCATTCGCCATTCGTTCACAACTCCCCGCCGCAGAGGGCCCGCGAGGCGGGGGTGAAGCGGCAGCCGAGCCGCCCGTCCGCTACCTTCCGCCCTGCGCGCAGGACCTCAGCCGCTCGACCGCGCCGTCAAAGCAGCTCGCCATGCCCGCGATGGAGCTCGCCGATATGCCGTTCGAGCGCGCCGCCTTGCGCCAGCCTCCCAGCACGCGCGCCATGTTCGCGCACGTCGCGCGCGCCTCCTCAACGCTCACGCGGAAATACTCGCACACCGACACGGCCACCTGCGGAAGCGCCTCGATCGCCTCGTAGTCGAGCGCCGTGTTCAGGTACTTGAGCTCGTCGCCCGGCGTAGGGTTCACGTCGAACGAAGGAGCGAGGCGCCACCCTCGCCCATCATGCAAGAAGCCGTAGTTCCGCAGGTGGTTGTCAACGTTGCCTATCGCGCAGCTGAGCAGAGCGCGCCGCCAGAGCTCGGGAAGGTCCTCGCCGGGAGCCGACCCGTTCTCTTCCAGAAACTCAACCAGGTCGAGGTAGGAGTACCGTTCGCCATCCGTCCCCTGAACCGCCGTCAAGCCGCTGATGTACGGGATGCGGCGCTCGCCTTCGCGGTCAAAGCGCTCAAGGAGCAGCACAGAGCGGCCCGACACGCGCAGAATCCGCGCGGGAGGGACGCGCATGCCCGCGCGCCGCGCCAAATGCGCCGCCACGTTCTCCCATGCGCACACGTCCTCGTCGGGAAGCTCATCGGCCTTGGGGAACTTGGCCACGTTGAGCACGCCCCTCTCGTCACGCACCGAAGCCTTCGGGCGCGCGCCGCCGAGGCTCGACCCCGCCGCGAGGAGATCGCGCACGTCGGCGTCCATGTCACGCGCGGCGCGATCAGCCGAGGTCAGCAGCGCCGGTATGCTCACCTCGCGCGGAACGCCCGAGGCGCTTGGCGCGAGGGCAATGCCCTCTTGCCAGAAGCGCAGCGCTCCCTGCCGCGTCTCGTCGCTCACGCCGGCAAGCAGATCGCCCTCGAAGAGAGAGCGAGCCGCACGGCCCTCCTCGCGCGCCGTCGCGCGCTCTGCCCGCAGCATGAGGTTCCGCCCCCAGCGATCAGGCATGCAGTCCTCGAACGCGCGGAACATCGGCGACGAGCCCGCATGCAGCGTGCCCGCAGCAAGCGGCATGCTCGGATCAAGGGCGATGGCGCGCGGCAGGGCGAGATACGCCGCGTCGTACGTGAAGCTTGCCGACTCAACGCCATGTCGCACGTGGGTATAGAGCCGCCCTGCCAGCACGTCCTCCCCGCAGAGCTGAACGGTGACCGCGAGCTCCATCACTGCCCCCTCACGCGCTTGGGCACGTCGTCGTAGGCGCGCAGCTTGCCCATGGGGGTGTTGAGCGGGTCGGTTGCCTTCTCCACGTAATCGAGGAGCCCCAGGATGCGCGCCACGCGCAAGAAGCTCTCGAAGCTGCCGGCGCCTTCGTTGAGCAGCTTGCGAACCGTCGGCACGGAGAGGCCGGCGCGGTCAGCCAGAAGCTCCACGGTTATGCGCTGCTGGCGTCGCGCAAGGTCTAGGTTGCGCGCCACGTTGCGCATCGCCCGATTGACGGGAAGCGGCGTCCTGGTTGGCATGCGGCGTCTCCTTTATAGAAATAAACGTTTCCTCCTGAGATTATAGATGAAATGTTCATTTCTGTTAATTTGATAATAGAACTACGATGCGGGGCGCCGGGGCGGGACGGGACGGGGTGGGACGACGGGGCGGGGCCCACTCCCTTCCCTACATGCGAAGATGCGCCCGGTTTCCCAGGCGCATCTTCTAGTGCTCGGACATGAGGCTACGGTTCCTAGTGCCCGAGGGGTACTCACATGGTCATCGGGATGGCCAGCATGGCGACGGTGAGGATGATCGCGCACGCCACGCCCAGGACCACGAACAGCTTGCCGCCGAACTTGAGCCAGGTGCCGTACTCGATCTTGGCGAGCGCCAGGCCGCCCATGATGGCGCCGGAGGTGGGGGTGAACAGGTTCACGAGGCCGTTGCCCGCGCTGAAGACCATGATCATGGTCTCAACCGAGAACCCGAGTTCCCCGGCCAGGGGGCCCATGATGGGCATGGACACGGTTGCCATGCCGGAGGAGGACGGGATCAGGAAGGACAGCACGATGTAGAGCAGGAAGGACAGCGGTGCGAAGATGATGGCCGACACGCCGGCGAGCGCGTTGGCGGCGTTCTCGAGGATCCACATGCTCAGGCCCGTCTCGCCCATGAGGACGGTGATGGAGCGGGCCAGCGCGATGATGAGGACGACCGACATCATGTCAGCAGCGCCGTTGATGAACGCCTTCACGAAGCGCCTCTCGGAGAGTCCGCCGATGATGCCGATCACGAGCGCCATCAGCAGGAACCAGGTGGAGGCCTCGTCGAAGTACCACTGGCCGAGCGGCAGGCCCGTCAGGAACGACGACCAGCCCTCGGTGACCTGCTCCTCGGCGACAGCCGTGCCGGAGACGTCGCCGTCAAGCGTCAGCGCGGTGCCGGTGGCCTCGTCGTACACTGCGGCGATCTCCTCGCCGTCAACCGCCGTCTCGACTTCCTCGTAGGTCGCGCCCGCGTTGAACACGTCGACGCCGAGGTCCTCCCACGGGATGAAGCTGACGATCATGATGACGAACGTGAAGGCGAACACCACGAGCGTCCACTTCTGGCGGCTGGTCATGGCCGGGGCGTTGCTTGCCGCAGCCTCTTCCTCAACATGGCTGAACTCGGCGTGCATGGTCTCCTGCTCCTGGAGGGACAGGATCGTTGACCCCTTGTCGGCCTTCACCTTCTTGGCGTAGCGCATCACGAACACGATGGAGATGGCCAGCGTCACGAGCCACAGCACGGCGCCGAGGCCGATGATGATGCCCTGGTTGATGACGAGGCCGGTGGCGGACAGCGAGTCGATGGCCGCGCCGACGGCGAACGGGTTCACCGTGGAGCCGAGGACGCCGCAGCCGGCGCCGAGCAGGACCACGGCCGCGCCGACGAGGCTGTCAAAGCCCGCGGCGACCATGGTGGCGGCGAGCAGGAGGTAGAACGGGACCGTCTCCTCGCACATGCCGTAGGTGGTGCCGCCGATGGAGAAGATGAGCATCAGAATGGGGATGAGCACGAGCTCGTTGCCGTGCAGCTTCTTGACGAGCGCTGCGATGCCGGCGTCAAGCGCGCCGGTCTCGGTGACGATGCCCAGGAATCCACCGAGGATGAGCACGAACAGGCAGACGGGCAGGGCGTCGGTGAAGCCCTTCACGGGCGCGGTGAGCACGCCTGAGAGCGTTGCGCCCTCGACGCCCTCGACGCCGACGGCGCCCATGATGATGGTGATAACGGCCAGTGCGACGAGCATGATCAACAGGATGGTAAACGAGGATATGCTTCTCTTCTTGCGATCTTTCTTGGTCTCGGAAGTCATGATATCCCCTCCTTTTCTCAATAGAGGTTGAGTATGGGTCGCACCACGGCTCCCTTAAGCCGTGATGATGGTACCGGTTTCCCCCTTGAGGCCCGCAGCGGCGCATTCGAGCGAGGTGATGAGGGCGCGTCCCTCGGGATGCGCCTCCAGGTACTCGATGCATGCCTGGACCTTCGGGAGCATCGACCCGGGGGCGAACTGCCCCTCGTCGATGTACTTGCGCGCCTCGGCGACGTTCATGACGTCGATGTCGCGCTGGTCGGGCTTGTTGAAGTTGATGGCCACCTTCTCGACGGCCGTGAGGATCACGAGCATGTCGGCTTTGAAGTCGGCTGCCAGCTTGGCGCTCGAGCGGTCCTTGTCGATGACCGCGGGCACGCCGTGGTAGCTGTCGTCGCGCTCGATGACCGGCACGCCGCCGCCGCCTGCGGCGATGACGATGTAGCCGTCGTCCATGAGATCCCTGATGGCGTCAAACTCCACGATGCGCTGGGGCTTCGGCGAAGCGACCACCTGGCGCCAGCCGCGTCCGGCGTCCTCCTTGTAGGTGTAGCCCGTCTCGGCCGCGCGCGCCTTCGCCTCCTCTTCGCTGAGGAAGGCGCCCACGGGCTTCGTGGGGTTCTCGAACGCCGGGTCGTCGGGGTAGACGACCGTCTGCGTGACCACGGACGCCGTCGAGCGCATGATGCCGCGGCGCTTGAGCTCGCCGAGGATCGCCTGGGACAGGTGGAAGCCGATGTAGCCCTGGCTCATGGCACCGCACTCGGGGAAGGGCATGGCCGGCGTCTTACCGTCGTGGGTGCTTGCGTAGTCAAATGCGTTGTTGATCATGCCGACCTGAGGACCGTTGCCGTGGGACACCACGACGTTGATGCCCTCGGCCACCATGTCGACGATATGGATGGCCGTGCTCTTCACGAGCTCAAGCTGCTCGGCCGGCGTGTTGCCCAAAGCGTTGCCACCCAATGCAATGACTACGCTTTTGCCGTCGCCTTTCTGATAGGCCATTGAAATCACCACTCTCAGGTCGAATTTGGGAACAGGGACCCAGGGGAGGCCCCCTAAAGCCTCCCCGACAGGTCAGGGGGTACTAAAAGCTAAACCAGCTGGTCGTTCGTAAAGCGGGACGTGCAGGTCGTTCGCAACGCAGAACGTGCAGGTCGTTCGTAACGTCAGCGAGGGTTCCTGCGGTGCCTGGAATAGCCCCGCCTTGGGGCCAAGTGGGCTTCGCCCACGCCGCGCCCCAAACAAGGGGCTAGGCCAGGTGCCGCAGGAAGCCGCAGCGTCGAGCAGTTCCGCCCGTTCCGCAAGGACGGGCGGAACCTACCTACTTCAGAGTTGCGTACATGACCGCCTTGATGGTGTGCATGCGGTTCTCAGCCTCGTCGAACACGCGCGACTGCTTGGACTCGAACACCTCGTCAGCCACCTCCATCTCGGTGACGCCGAACTGCTCGGCGATCTCGGCGCCGATGGTGGTCTTGGTGTCATGGAACGACGGCAGGCAGTGCATGAAGATGGCGTCGTCGGAGGCCATGCCCATGACCTCGGCGGTCACGCGGTACGGCTCGAGCAGGCGGATGCGCTCGGCCCACAGCTCGGCGGGCTCGCCCATGGACACCCAGATGTCGGTGTAGATGACATGCGCGCCGGTGCAGGCTTCCTCCACGTCCTCGGTGAGGGTGATCGAGCCGCCCGTCTCCGCGGCGATCTCACGGCAGGTCTCCACGAGGTCGCTCTTCGGCATCTGCTCAGCCGGGCCGCAGGCCACGAAGTGCAGGCCGAGCTTCGCGCACACCACCATGAGGGAGTTGCCCACGTTGTTCTGGGCGTCGCCCATGAACACGAGCTTCAGGCCCTTGAGGCCCTGCGGGAAGTTCTCCTCCACCGTGAGCATGTCGGCGATCATCTGCGTGGGGTGGAAGTCCGTGGTGAGGCCGTTCCACACCGGGACGCCGGCGTTGGCGGCCAGCTCCTCCACGATGGACTGGTCGAAGCCGCGGTACTCGATGCCGTCGTACATGCGGCCGAGTACGCGGGCGGTGTCCTCGATGGACTCCTTCTTGCCCATCTGCGAGCTGCCCGGGTCGAGGTAGGTCACGCCCATGCCGAGGTCATAGCCGGCGACCTCGAAGGAGCAGCGGGTGCGCGTGGACGTCTTCTCGAACAGCAGCACGATGTTCTTGCCCTCAAGGTAGCGATGCGGCACGCCTGCGCGCTTCATGTCCTTGAAGTTCTTGGAGAGCTTGATGAGGTAGCGGATCTCGTCAGGGGTGAAGTCAAGCAGCTTCAGGAAATGACGACCACTCAGATTAACAGGCATGTTGGTTCCTTTCGGTAGAACATGGAAAAAGCGAGGGAGTGCCGGCCGCTGGCGGGGAGACCAGCAGCCGGCACAGGGGAAGGTTACTCGTCTTCACGCCACAGCGGCATGGACATGCAGCGCGGGCCGCCACGACCGCGGGAAAGTTCGGCAGACGGCACCTGGATGGTGCGGATGCCCTTCTCCTCGAGCAGGGCGTTGGTGACGTCGTTGCGGTCGTAGACCACCACGGTGCCGGGGCGCACGCACAGCGTGTTCGAGCCGTCGTTCCACTGCTCGCGCTCGGCCGCGATGCGGTCGCCGCCGCCGCACGGGATGAGCTCGACGGGACGCCCGACGTACTCCTCGAGGATGCTCTCGAGCGTGCCGTTCATCTCCTTCACCTTGATGCCGCCCTGGCCGTCGGACTTGATCTCGAACACCGTGAGCGGGCCGAGGATGCCGGGGTGCACGGTGAACTTGTCGTAGTCGATCTGCGTGAACACCGTGTCGAGGTGCATGAAGGCGCGGGAGTTCGGGATGTTGAACGCCAGAATGGTGTCGATGGGAGAGTCGGACTCGAAGATGTTCTTCGCGATGCCGTCGATGGCGTCCGGCTCGGTGCGCTGGGAGATGCCGATGGCGAGCACGTGCTCGTTGATGTTCAGGATGTCGCCGCCCTCGATGTGGAACGTGTTGTAGCGGCTGTAGTACTGCGGCACGCCCTGCAGGTCAGGATGGTACTTGAAGACGTACTCGCCGTAGATGGTCTCGCGGTTGCGGGTGACCGAGTACATGCGGTTGATGGACACGCCGTTGCCGATCATGGCGAACGGGTCGCGCGTGAAGTACAGGTTCGGCATGGGCGCCACGACCATCTTGGAAGCCTCGCTCACCAGGTCAACCAGCGAGTTGGACTTGTCGGTGTGAAGCTCGGTGAGGTTGATGCCCTCCATGGTCTTCAGGACGAGGTCCTTGTTGGCGGGGTAGTTGTCGTTCAGGTAGTCGAAGATGATCTTCTGGTAGCGAGAGGTGCGGATGCCGGCCTCCTCGATGAACTGCTTGAGGAACTTCTCGCGCAGCTCAGGGTACAGGTCGAGCACCTCAGCCATCAGGTCCTCGAGGTAGACGACCTCGACGCCCTCGTCGCGCAGGGCCTGCGCGAACGCGTCATGCTCGGCCTGGGCGACCTGCAAGAAGGGGATGTCGTCGAAGAGCAGCTCTTCGAGGGTGTTCGGGGTAAGGTTCAGGAGCTCCTTGCCCGGACGGTGCAGCAGAACTTTCTTCAGGGGCATGATCTCGCTTCTAACGTTCACACCAGCCATGAGAATCCTCCTGTTCGTGTGTCTGAATGATTGCCTTCGCCAAAGCGCAAGGCTTCGCGCATCCGTTCGCACGCTTTGGTGCTACAAACGTCTCACGGAGCGCACAGAAAAGCAACGGAAGTTGCTGTTTGTTAAGAGGACGGAAATGAACTCGGCACCTGCAGGTTGCCGGGCCGTCATCCAGCGATTTCTCGGTGCTTCCCTTCCTGCGGCCCTTCGGCCGCTCGGCCTTCACTTGCACCTCAGCTGATTGCATACCTGTATTCTACGCACCTTGCGACCCAAAATATATGTCAATCGTAGCCATATATGACATGATTTTTGGTGTATGGTAGCCATATGGATTCTGGACGAAGGAGCGAGCGCGATGCAGTTTCCCCTCGACGTGATCACCGGGTACTTCGACGAGAACGACATGCGCGTGACCAAGCACCCCCGGCACCCCAAGGACCTCTTCTCGTGGGTGTCGGCCTTCTGCGACGACGACGCGCCGGGCATAGGCGTGGCGGGTATCGAGGGGAAGCCCGTCTACGTGGTGGAGTCCCGCGGCACGCTGCCTGAGAACGCGTGCTGCGTCATCGTGTCGAAGCCGGGCGAGAGCATATCCTCCTCCCCCGCCGGGGCGCGGGCTGACGACATCTGCGTCGAGTCCGCCCTCGAGCCCGCCGTCATCGCCGACCGCATCCAGCGCTACCTCATGGGCATCATCCAGTGGAACGACGTGATGGGCGACATGATCGAGAGCGAGTGCATCTGCCAGGACCTGCTGAAGGCGTCCGAGCCGGTACTCAAGAGCTACGTGGGGCTTTCGGACTCCACGTACTCCTACATCGCGCACACGCCCAACATCGCCCCCATCGACGACACGAGCCGCTACTTCATCGAGAACAAGTTCTACAGCTCCGACGCCCTGAGCAAGGCGCGCGAGAAGGGGCTGGTGCGCACGTGGGCGCACCAGGACTGGACGACCGTCCACAACGAGCCCAACGAGATCACCTCGCACCCCTCCATCGAGCGCGTGTTCCGCCTGAACGACGCCTACGCCGCGCACCTGGTGATGGTGTCGGAGAAGCCGATCAGCACCGCGCAGGTGTTCCTGTTCAACCTGCTGGCGAAGCGCGTGGAGATGTGCCTCACGCACCACTGGCGGCTCGAGAACCCGCTCGAGCAGCGCTACACCTACTTCCTGAAGGAGCTCCTCACCGGCAACACCTACGACGGCTCCTACCTGGAGGAGCGCGCGCTCCTCCACGGGCTGCCGCTGACGGGCCTGTTCGAGATGTGCCTGATCGACAACACGTGGCGCGCCGGCTCGGCCAGCTACTTCGCGAAGAAGGTGCTCGAGACCGACCCCAACTGCAAGGTGGCGTTCGAGGGCTCGCGCGTGGTGGTGCTTCTGTGCACGCCCGAGCCGCGGCGCGGGCGCATCGCCGGCATGGAGGAGCGCCTGTTCGAGCTGGCGGGGCAGATGCGCCTGGAGGTGGGCGTGTCGGACCGCTACGAGCACATCGACCAGAGCGCGCTCGCGCTCGAGAAGGCGCGCATCGCGCTCAAGTACGGACACCGCCGCTCGCGCCGCTACACGACGTTCGACCAGGGGCTCACCGCCGAGGGGGTGTTCCGCTTCCGCCGCTACTTCCCCTACTTCGTCACCGACCCGTTCAGCCGCAGCGAGAAGTTCGTCGCCAAGCTCCTCTCCTCGCCCAACCCGCTGTCGATGCTGCGCGAGGCCGACCGCGAGCGCGGCACGAGCGACTTCGAGATCCTGCGCACGTATCTGTACTGCGAGGGATCCATCAAGAAGGTGTGCGACATCATGCACATGCACCGCAACACGGTGAGCTACCGCCTCGACAAGATCCGCGACGCCATCGCCACCGACCTGGAGGACCCCGACATGCGCATGTACCTGCGCACGCTCTACCTCCTGAACGAGTGATGCCGACGAGAACGAAGGCGCGGGGCGGACGGGAACGGGAGCAGGACATAACCCTTCGCTGCGACCATCTGGGACTACGGGGGCGCAGCCCGTTATCCCTCCTCGTCTCTTGCTGCTCCCGTCAAGCGAGTGCGATCAGCTCATTGTCGATTGCGCGACGAACGAACTCCGACCGACTGACTCCCGCCTCCCGTGCCATACGGTTGACGGCCTGGAGACGGGATCTCGGGATCTTGAGAGAGATGGTGTCCATCGGCTCCTGCTCGAGCGGACGCCCTGCCATCACCCTGCTCGTGTCGTAATCGCTCAAATCGCCAGCCTCTACCTTGGCGACGATTTCCTCTACCTCGCCCATCGTTAGCCCAAGTTCGCTGCAAATCTGCTCGTCATTCATCGTTGTCATCGTTTTCCCCTCCCAAGGCCAAGCTCCCTCTTGATGCTTTCTCGCGGAGGTGTCTGTCCGTGTATGACGACCCATATGCCTCCGCTTTTCCTGACTACTACCAGCTCGACCAAGCGTCCCTTGCTGTCCGCCCCGATGGCGACGTACCTGTCGGGATCACCCGTAAAGGCAGGCATGCACTTGATGCAGTTATTCCAAGCATCCGCTGCGTCCTGCTTGCTCACGTCTGGATGACGCTCTGGGACCCTATCAAGGACTATCACTCGCTCCAACATACCCTCATTCTCGTTGATACGATTTGGTATCACCAAATTGTATCATTTTCGTTTATACCCCTTCATGCTCATACGCAAAAACGCCCCGTTATGTTGAGGCTGGGGAACAAAGGGGACATGGCCTGTTGTCCTCCAGCGCGCTGCGTCGAAAGCAGGCGAAGGACAGCTATCTACGCCCCCGTTGCCCTCCATGTCCCCCGCGCCGTTCTTCTCTTCGCTGCAAAACGCAAGCAGGCCAGCAGCAAAAAGCCACTGGCCTGCGAATACTCTGGTGCGCCCAGTAGGAATCGAACCTACAACCTACGGATTAGAAGTCCGTTGCTCTATCCGTTGAGCCATGGGCGCAGATGACGGCGTTGCCGCCGCCAACGTATTATAGAGCAACCGTCGGCTTACAAGATAGTAAGGAATTCGTTCTTTCGGCGCAAAGGGGCGCCCGCATGTCCGATAATGCTGAGGGAGGAGCATAGGAATGCAGTTGAGCGGGCGCGCGGCGCCCGGGAAACGGAGCCCGTCATGGCTTATCTCGAGAACCACCAGCTGTACTACAAGAAGTCCTGCCCCTTCTGCGTGAAGGTCCTCCGCTTCATGGAGGACAACAAGATCACGCTCGACCTGCGCAACACCCTCGAGCCCGGCATCCAAGACGACCTCGTGCGCATAGGCGGCAAGAAGCAGGTGCCGTGCCTGGTGATCGACGGCAAGGCGCTCTACGAGTCCGACGACATCATCGCGTACCTGCGCACGCACGTCGGCTAGGACGCGCCAGCTGCCAAGAGCAGCCCCCAGCTCAGCGCCAGCCTCCGACCAGCAAAAAACGCGGCGCCCCGTCCGGGACGCCGCGCCTGTCAGCCATAAGTCGCCGGCGACAGAGCTTGCCAGGCGGCCTGCGCCAGCTAGAACCGCGCCAGGCTAGAAGTAGTTGTGCGGGTTCACCGCCACGCCGTTGACCTCAACCTGGAAGTGCAGGTGCGCGCCGAACGACTGGCCCGTGTTGCCCACCAGCCCGATGTTCTGCCCGCGCGAGACGGTCTGCCCCGGCGACACGAACACGGCGCTCGAGTGCATGTACTTGGTCACCATGCCGTTGCCGTGCGCGATCACCACCCAGTTGCCCGCGCCGCCGTTGTAGCCGCCGTCGTTGGTGGCGTAGATCACGGTGCCGCTCTCGGCCGCGTAGTAGGGCGTGCCCTCGGGCGCGGCCATGTCGGTGCCCTTGTGGAACGAGTTGTCGAAGGCACGCCAGCCGTACCCGCTCGACGTGCTCGCCGCCGGGCACGGGTTGGACAAGGTGCCCGACCCCACGACCACCGACGAGCCCGCTGACGCGCCCGCGAAGCTGTTGGAACCCGAGCCGCCCGAGTTGGCCGCGCTCATCTGCGCTTGGCGGGCCGCCTCAGCCGCTGCCGCCGCCTCGGCCGCCTGGCGCGCCGCCTCAGCCTGAAGCTCGATCTGGGCCTGCATCTCAGCCACCTCGGCCGTGATGCTGTCGGCCTCGACCTTCAACGCAGCCTGCGTGCTCGCGATCTCGTTCTTCAAGTCGAGCGACTTCTGCATCTGCTCGGAGGCGATGCGCTCCTGCTCGGCGTACTCGGCGTGCGCGGCCTCAGCTTCGGCGCGCACGTCCTTGGTCTCCTGCACGAGCGCCGCGTCCTGGCTCGTGATGCGCTCGATCATGTCCCAGCTGGTGAGGAACTCCTCGAAGGAGGAGGCGCCGAGGAGCACGTCGAGGAGCGAGGAACTCCCGCCCGTCTTGTACATGCTGTTGGCGCGGTCGCCCAGGCGCTCCTGCAGCTCGGCGATGCGCGCCTCGGCGGCGTCGATGCGCGCCTGCGCCTCGTCCATGGCCTCCACCGCCTCGTCGTGGGCGACGACGGCGTTCTCGTAGTCGACGTTGGCCTGGTTGAGCTCGGTTTGCAGCGCGTCGATGCGCACGAACAGCGCGTCGGCCTCAGCTTGCAGCGCGTCACGCTCGGCCTCGCTCACCGCGAAGGCCGATGACGCGGGAACGCACGCCAGCGACAGGCTGGCAGCTACCACGCAGAGCCCGATTCGCCTGAAGACGGGGGTGCGTCGTGTGTTTTCGTGGGTCATATGCACCTGCTCTCTCGTTACGGTTTCGCAACGCAGCCCATCATAGCAGCAACCTCACGACCACACATCGATTAAACCGAAGCCCCATAACGCCAGATGAGAGATAAGGAAGGAGAAGGAGAAGATGGAGCGGGCGACGGGAATCGAACCCGCGTCAGGAGCTTGGAAGGCTCCGGTTCTACCATTGAACTACGCCCGCAATCTGAGGACGGATTATAACCCAAGATCCCGGAAAGCCAAAACGAGACGGCGAATAATTCCACTGAGCGGCCAAATCGCCCGCAGTTCTTGAAGAACACGCGGTTCCTGCAAGCCAGCGCATAGCAGGGCGGAGATGATTCACACGCCAGCATGCCGCAGCCTGGCAACTCCGGGAAGCAGAAGCAGGCCAGAAGCTGAGATGCGCTTCTGGCCTGCGAGTTTACTGGTCGGGATGACAGGATTCGAACCTGCGGCATCCTGCTCCCAAAGCAGGCGCGCTACCAGACTGCGCCACATCCCGATTGCTTGGCAGCGAAGGTGATTATAGCAGAACTTACGCCAGCTGAGACTTCAGCTCGCGCAGCGCGTTGCCGCGGTGCGAGATGGCGTTCTTCTGCTCCTGGCTCACCTCGGCCAGCGTGAGGGCGCCCGCGAACTCGTCGGGGAAGAACAGCGGGTCGTAGCCGAAGCCCTCGCTGCCGCGCTCCTCGTACCCGATCCGGCCCTCGATGGTGCCGCGCGCCACGCGCTCGGTGCCGTCGTCGTCGACGAACACGAGCGTGCACGCGAAGCGCGCCGTGCGCTCCTCGTCCGCCACGCCGTCGAGCTCGCGCAGAAGCTTCGCGTTGTTGGCCGCGTCGTTTCCGTCCTCGCCCGCATAGCGCGAGGAGTACACCCCCGGCGCGCCGCCGAGCGCGTCAACCTCGAGCCCCGAGTCGTCCGCGAGCGCCGCCACCGCGCCGCCGCATGCCTCGCGCGCCGCGCGCGCCTTGATGCGCGCGTTGCCCTCGAACGTGTCCGCGTCCTCAACAGGATCGGACTCGACGCCCATCTCGCGCAGGGTCTTGAACTCCCAGCCCTCGAAGTCGAGCGCCGTGGTGATCTCGGCGACCTTGTGGGCGTTGTTCGTGGCTATGACGACCGTCTTCATGGATGGCTCCTTCTTCGCTTCCCGCGCCGGCGGCGCGGCCCTTAGAACTCAACGTGGCCCACGTGCTCGACGGGGCTCGACAGGACGCGCGCGCCGAAGCGGGCGAACTCCTCGACGTCGCTTCCCGAGGTGAGGAACAGGCGCTGCGCCTGGTTGCCCGGACGGGCGAGCGCGCCGCGGCGCTTGAGCAGCTGCTGCACGTCGCGCGCCGTCTCCTCGGCCGAGGACACCAGCGTGACCTCGCGCCCGATGACGCCGCCGATGAGCGCCTTGAGCAGCGGGTAGTGCGTGCACCCCAAGACCAGCGTGTCGACGCCGCAGCGCCGCAGCGGCTCCAGGTACTCGCGCGCGATCTTTTCGAACTCGGGGCGGATGTAGACCTTCGACGCCTCGGACATGTAGCTCTCCACCGGGCCCTCGGCCATCTTGATGCCCAGCTCGGCGATCTCCACGAACCGCGGCGTGGCCGTCGAGAACACGGTGATGCCCGCGTCGAGGTGCCGGATGGCCTCCGAGTACGCGTTCGAGGCGACCGTGCCCTTCGTGGCGATCACGCCCACCTTGCGGTTGCGCGTGATGCGCGCCGCCGCGCGCGCGCCGGGTTCCACCACGCCCACGATGGGCACGTCGAACGTGCGCTGGGCGTGCGCGAGACCCGCCGCCGTAGCCGTGTTGCACGCGATCACGATGAGCTTCACGCCGCGCCCCACCAGATACGAGCAGATCTGCTGCACGAAGCCGTCCACCTCGCGCAGATCGCGCGGGCCGTAGGGACAGCGCGCCGAGTCGCCCACGAAGATGACGTTCTCCTGCGGGAGGCGGCGGCAGAGCTCGCGCACCACGGTCAGCCCGCCGTAGCCGGAGTCGAATATGCCGATGGGTGCGTTGTCGTAGCGCGCGGGCTCAGCTGCCGCGGCGCCTCTGATCTCGTCGTTGGTGTCCATGGCCGCTAGTATACCCCCTCGCGCCGCACGCGGGCGGCATCAGGCGGCCCTCCGTAAAGAACCCACGGGCGACGTGCGCGCCCAAGCCGCGTCAGCTACAATCAGCACGGCGCGGCGAGAGGCCGCGCGCGAGGCCGGCGGGCAGGCGAGCCACGAGGACCGGCGGGCGGGCCGCGAAGACGCCGCACATGACGAGGAGGCACCCATGGCAAAGCAAGCGCACGACCACAAGACCAACGCCATGCGCGTCCTCGACGCGGCGAACGTGGCGTACGACTTCCGCATGTTCGACTGCGAAGGCGCGCCCTCCGGCGTTGAGGTGGCCGCGATGCTCGGGCTCGACCCCGACCGCGTGTTCAAGACGCTCGTCACGCAGGGGAAGTCGGGCGGCTTCTACGTGTTCATGATCCCCGTGGCCGCCGAGCTCGACCTCAAGAAGGCCGCGAGCGCCGCCGGAGAGAAGGCCGTCCACATGATCAAGTCGCGCGAGCTTCTGCCGCTCACCGGCTACGTCCACGGCGGGTGCTCGCCCATCGGCATGAAGAAGCTCTTCCCCACCTTCGTCGACGAGACGGCGCAGCTGTTCGAGCGCATCATGTTCTCAGGGGGCCGGATCGGCTGCCAAGTGGAGCTTGCCCCCGACGACCTGGGAAGCGTGGTGCCCTACGAGTACGCCGACCTCACCAGTGAACCACTACCACGTCGCCCTTCTCGATGATGCCGTAGAGCGCGGCGGCGGCGTCGAGCGAGATGTTCACGCAGCCGTGGCTGCCGTAGCCCTGCTGGTAGCGCGAGCCGCCGAACGCCGCCTGCCACGTGGCGTCATGCAGCCCGATGGCGTTGCCCACGAACGGCATCCAGTACGAGACCTGCGTCTCGTACTCCGGCTTGCCCGTCTTGGGGTCCTTCTCGCCGATGAGCATCGAGGGGCTCTCCATGCCCCACGTGATGTACCACACGCCGGGAGGCGTGCCGTGCTTGCCGTCGGGCGTGCCGGTGACCACGGCCGTCTCCCACACGCAGGCGCCCGAGTCGTCGTAGAAGCGCGCGTACTGCTCGGAGAGGTCGATGTCGCAGTAGCGCGCACCCCAGTCCCTGCTGCCGAGCTCGGAGAATCCGTTGCCGCTCTGCAGCACGGGGATGTCGATGTCGCCCACCGTGCCCGCATGGACCGCGTCGGTCACGAGCGTGCGTAGCGCGTCGCCGTCGATCTCCCAGCCGTAGCTTCCGCCCGACACCGTGACCGCCTTGCCGTCGGCGCGCGTATAGGAGCGCTCGCTGCCCACCGTGTTGCACTGGGCGCTTATCTGGTCGATCCACGCCGTGAAGGCCTCGTCGTTGAACACCACGGTTATCTCAGGGCTCACCGTCACCCATGACGCGATGAGCGCCGGGGTCACCTCGGCCACGAGGTTGCCGTCCATGTACAGGTCGAGGTCGGCCTTGACCATGCCGTCGGCCTCCTCGACCGCCGCAGCCAGGCGCGGGTCGTCCTTGAACACCGTGGGCTGGAGCAGCACCTCGGGCGTGAGCGTGATCTTCGGCTCGAGCTGCATGGCGCCTTCGGTGATGGCCTCGATCACCTTCTCGGCGTCGAGGGCCGTCCCCGCCACCTCGGGCACGATGGCGAAGGTGCCCTTCTCGGCGTCGAAGGCGATGGTGGCGTCCGTGGGGAGCACGGCGCCTTCGTTCACCTTCGCGACCTCGGCGTTCACGGCGTCAGCGAGCGCGGTAGAGCCGTACGAGGCGACGAGCGACTCCGTCTCGTCATGCGCGGAGAGCACCTCGACGGGCCACGCCCATGCGTTCACGTCGGCCATCATGCTCTCGGTGATCTTCTCGGCGTCGAGCGTCATGCCGGCTTCCTGCGAGGTGAACGTCATGTCGAGGCCCTGGCCCACCACGCGGAAGCTGTAGTCGCCGACCAGGTCGTCGAGCACGGCGTGCACCTCTTCGGGCGTCTTGAGCGAGATGTCCACGTCAGCCACGTACGTGTTCGGGAAGAACCGCCCCGAGAACACGACGACGCCCGCGGCGTAGGCCGCCACGAGCAGCGCCACGAGCACGCCCATGGTGATGCCGAATACCTTGAGCCCCTTGCGCTTGCGCTTCTCGTCGTTCTCCTCCAGGGAGAACGCCGGGGCCATGCCGCCTGGGAGAGGCTGCTCGACCGAAGGGGCGCTCTGCTCAGGAGCTGTGTGTTTGCCTGCTGCGTGCTTTGCCATAGAATCGCTCTCGACCTCGAATTAATATCGGTATCATTGTAGCGAATCGCGGGCTTAAACTTCCCTTAACTTTCCCTCCGTTGCATACGCTCGGCAAACCGACGCAAATTCCGTCATCTACGCCGCCTGGGAGGGATGCGACTACGCCCTTTAAGATCTACTGAACATGTCCTCTCGGACATCTCACTCCTCCCTCTGTTTACTTCAGCTGCATGCTATACCATTGTCCTGAAGCCCATATTTTAAAAAGTCACATCTTCCCGCCAAAAGTCTTCTCAACAAACTCCGCGAGCTTGCCTTCCTTGGCCAGGGCGGCCGAGTCGGCACACACGAAATTGCTGTCAAGCCACTGCCCGTGCTCTCCGTCATATCCCAAGATGAAGTGCGTCGCAATCTGGTAGATGATCTCTGTTGGGGCTATGCCGAACACCTGCTTGGAAAGAATATGCTTAAGCCGCTCGTCATCGTCGGGGAACAACTCGCGCATCCTCTCGGAGTTGTATAGCCGCGTAACGATCTCGGTAATGTACAGCCCTGACTTCATGTACAGGTCGGCAAAGGTATGCGTAGGGTCGTCGAAGCAGCCGGGATTCTCCTGCTCGAACAGGTCCACCATCTGCTTCACCACGCGCTTCGGCGTATAGATCTGGTTCGTCTTCTGCGGCGGCACGTAGTCGAAAATGTCTTCGGTCTGGCCCTCGTCGAAGTAGTCAGCCAACCTCGTGCGCAGCGCAATGAACTCCTGCACGGAATCATCGAAAACCACCGGGTCGAACAGGTTGCCGTCGAAGTGCTTGATTTCGCCGTCTTCCTCGTAGGGGCCGCCGTCGCGCAGAAAGCGAAACTCGTCAACCGTGATGGACGTGACCCCTTTGAACACATCGGGTGGGATGATGATGTCGAAGTTCGCAAGCGTAGTGCCCTTATCGCCGTAAGCCATAAGGAAGCTGGGGATCGTGCGGGAAAACCCGCGCAGATGATCGCGTATGCCCGTCTCTATGTCGCGCTTGGCAGCCTCCTTCTTGGCGGTCTCAACCTCGCGCACGATGGTTGCACCCGCACTCTCCACCAGCACGGGCCTGCTCGCCTCCAACCGTCTGCGCAGCCTGTCTGCGACCTCACGCATACGTTCGTCATGCTCGGCGTTTATGGCGTCCATTGCCTCGTCAGTCTCGGCCTCGGCAAGAGCATCCGTACGCGATTTCTCGATGATACTGCGCTGGATCTTGTAGTCGCCGACCTCACGGTTGAGCGTCATGTCGGCATCTGCCTTTATCTTGCGTTCGATGCGCTTCTGCTGGGCGCTCTTGAGCTCGCTTCTGTAGCTCTGCTTTGCTGCTTCCACCAAAGGCTCGGTAACGTCATGTACGAATGCCTTGGAAAGCCCGCGTATCAGCTCGTCCTCGTCGGTGCTGCGCTCGTCCTCCATCTTAATCACCCAATATTCGATGGAACCCTGCAGCTCCTGTTCCACCTTGCCGTAGACCTTATCTCCGAACAAATCGCTCGCAAGCCCGATGGCAACCTCCTGCGGAATGTTCACGTCTCCGTTCTCGTCAAGTGAAAGCTCGTCGGCGGTTTCAGGTGTAATGTCCAGATTGTTGTTGGGTGCCTTGCAAGGCTCGAAGTTCTGTATGAGCTCCACCACCGCCGCAGGCGCACGAAATACGTTCGATATGTTCTGGAACAGAAAATCGCTCATGAAGCCGCGCCGCACCACCTCGGTGCTCCGTATCTTGCGCGGCACCGAAAGCACCTGCGCAGCATCAAGCTCCACCATCTGCCCGTCTTCGTCCTCGCCAATGACGGGGAAGAAGTTCAGCAGTTCCTTGATGTGCGCCTTTCGCGTGTCCAAATCGCCGCGCGCGCCGGAGGTATCCGAATACAGGTCATTGGCGAACTGTTCGAAGATGGTCAGCGTGCGGGCTGGATCGAAGTCGAACACATAAGCGTTCTCCTTGCGCAAGTACTTGCCGTTATCGTAGAACAAACACGGGTTCTGCGCGCGGAAAGCCGCCTGCATGTAAAGAGCGGGGCTCTTCATGTTGGAAAGCATCAGCACGGCTGTCCACTCGGGAATTGTGACACCCGTGGTCAGCTGTCCGACCGAAAGAGTGATCGTCTTCTCGTGCGTGGCTATAGCCGACCGCACTTTGTCGAAGCTCTTGGCTCGCTCGTCATCGTTGTCGATCTTGCCATCTCCCGCAGCGAGCACAATCTCGTACTCGCCGAATACGGGGTGCTTGCGCAGCTTCTTCGCCAAGGCGCGCGCCGAATCAACGAAGTTCAACATCCACAGCGTGTGTTTCAACTCACTTCTCAGCTCCGGCGTACTGAAGGGAAACTTCAGCTGGGCGGTCAAAGCCTCCAGGAAGCGGTCAACGTCATCGTTGTGGATGAAATTGCCCGCCGCGGTGGTGGCGAAGAACTCGTTCAGGTCGAAGGCGTACTCGACCGACTTCCCGTCGATGTCCGCCCCGACGGCGACCTTCTCCTCCATGATGTCGCTCATCTTGTAGGTGAACATGTTGAGGCGAGGCAGGTTTGCGTAGGGGTTTGGCAGCTCGGCATCATCAGGCCACGCCTCTTTCGCCTTCTGCTCGTCGGCGTATGTCCAGTTATAGATGGCATTCTGAGGGAACTTGTCGTTGGCGAGCGCCTTGAAGGGTGTGCCCGAAAGGTGCAGCGTGAACTTGCGGTCGATATGGTCAAAGGCAACGTCCGTCAGATACGTGTCAACGCCCTCATGCGCCTCGTCGATGATCAACACATCCCATCCGCCGTGAATCTCGGTCAGCCACTTGTACTTGTCGTAGTCGCCACCGAAATAGAGGGATCCTTTAAGGTCTTGCAGGCTCACGAAGGCGATAAACTTGTTACAAGAGTTTCGATCATTGCGACGCATGGCCATGAACTCCTGCTGCGTCATCACGTGCGGCTTCTTCGCCAGAGAGGTAGCCTCGCTGATGAAGCAGTACCCGCTCTGTTCGCCGAGGAAGCGCACGTAATCCTCATACCAGCTGTTGGCGATCGCGGGCCGGTTGGTAACGATCAGCACGGTCTTGGCATCCATCTGCTTGCAAAGGTCGTAGGCGGTAAGCGTCTTGCCGAACCTTGGCTTAGCGTTCCAAAGGAACTCAGCGCGCTCGTGCAGACGCGAGTAATCAAGCGCTTCCGCAACGGCTTGCTTTTGCTCGGCGCGCAATTGGTAGGGCACAGCCTCCGGTAGCGGTATCTCGCCGCGCTTTATGCGGAAGTCAATGAAGCGCCCATGGGATTCCTTACCGCTGACGCAGAACCACTCGGTTCCAGGCTTGTCCTTGTATCCCAATTTGCGAAGGTAAGCGTGGAAGTCATGATCTGTGAATGTGTCACCCGTGCCATCTTCGTAAATGGCGTTGCCTTGCCATTCCTTATGCCAAGATATATCAGCCGTGTGGGTCTGCTGCTTGATGCGAGTATCGACGTCTTGTTCGGTGTAGCCGATCTTCGTCCAGCCGTCGTGTGCCGCTATCTCGGGCGTGGTGTAGGCGTATATCTGCGGGATCGCCCGCGATGTACTTTTTATGAGACCGGAAACGTCATACGTCATTCGTCCTGCTGCCTTTCTTCGAACCTACGGCGTTCTTCCTGTATGTACGCCTCTAGCTCTTCGGGCTTCGGGATTGTCGTCTCGTATTTGGAGGCGAAGATGTTCTTGTCATCTGCCAATAGGGAGTATCGCGCTACTGTTTCGTTTTTCTCCGAACAAAGCACAATGCCTATCGTGGGATTATCATTCGACCCTCGCTGAAATTTGTTATACAGACGGACGTAGGTATCCATCTGCCCTATGTCTTGATGAGTGAGTTTGCCAGTCTTGAGATCGATCAGAACGAAGCAGTTCAACAGATAGTTGTAGAACACAAGATCGATGTAGAAATGGTCGCCGTCAAGGTCGATGTGCTTTTGGCGGGCAACAAACGCGAAGCCGCGTCCCAATTCCAACAGGAATTCCTGCAAATTACCGATGAGTGCCTGCTCGAGCTCGCTTTCGCGAAATTGAGCATCTTGATTTATGCCAAGGAACTCCAGCACGTAAGGGTCACGGATGATGTCTTCCGGGCGCTTCGGGGGTTCCTTTTCGAAGACCTCCGCTATAACTTCCGGCCGTTTGCTCTCTTGCGTTGCTAAAAGCCGTTCGTAATAGAAGCTGTTGATCTGACGTTCAAGCTGACGTGTTGACCAATTAGAGTCGACACATTCATTCATGTACCACAGTCGCTTGTTCGCATCTTTGACTTTTATAAGCTGGCGATAATGCGTCCAGCTCAATTGTGGACGCAGCGCGTCGAGAATCGGAAAAGCAAGGTAGAAGTTACGCATATGCCACAAATTCGTCGGATCGAAGCCTTTTCCGTAGTCACGAGTAAGGCGAGCGGAAAGCTCCTTTACAAGCTCTCGTCCGTACGTAGACCGCTCTTCCCCGCCCTGAGCCTCAACTATGCTTTTGCCAACTTCCCAGTAAGCCTTCACCATTTCAAAGTTGACAGCATGGTAGGTTCGGGCGCGCGCCTCTTCAAGAATGCCGCGAACTTGTGAATAGAGCCCGTCGAGCTCAGCATGTTCCAAGGCTTTTCGCTCCGACAACGAAGAGCCATGTTTCTCTGCGGGCTTCATCTACGACATCTCCTTGACGTGGGTCTCGATGAACTTGATCTCTTCATCGGAGAGACCGTATTTCTTATAGAGCTGCTGGTCGCTATAAATATGATCGTAGGGTTGCTCCGGAACGAACGCGTATACCTTTCGCGTGGCATGCTGGGCGGCTTTGCGCAACGAGACAAGAAAACGGAAGAATCGCGTTCGAATATAGCTTGCGAGGCTTTCCGCCTCCTCCCGGGCATCAAAAACACCAGCTATTACATACGTCTCTGTACAAGCCGTCCCGGGCGCCACAACCTTCGGTCTCGAAAGGAACATCTTGTCTACTGATGCGCTAGTGCCCGATACGGCATTCATGAAAACTTTCCACTTATCTATATGCTCTTGCCCGAGCGGTATATCAGAACGCTCAACATAGCCGATTCGTTGGGATTCGTACAACTTGACAGGATCGCGAATGCCCTCAGGCGTCTCTGCGCCATGGAAATTGGTTTGTAACCCAAAAGGCTTGCGTGGCGATACCCTTTCACTCAACGAAGGTTCACCTAAAGCAACTACCTTTCGCACTATAGGGACCGCCTCGTTTCGTCTAATGAGCACGTCGAATTCATCCAGGTCGCGAGTCGCCGATGGCCCTGAGGGCTTTCCTCCCTCCATAGTTTGAATCCTGCAGGGACCTTCATACTGGCTGTCCCAGAGGAAGAAAGAGACTCCACCGCGAATCTTAACGTTAGGAAAGGGTTCGTAAAGTCGGGGAAAGTCGACGATGTCCCTTACATGATGCTCGGATAGCATTTTCGCGCGAAATTCGTCAAGCCCCTTTCCCCCAGAAAACCAACGGGATGGGGTAACCAACTCCACTCGGTCACTTACTTTCATCGCCTCTTCGGCGAACGAATGATATGTAGGAGTAGCAGATGCCTCATAACCGCCATCCATTTCCTGATAAGGCGGGTTACCAATTACGCCGTAGAACATCTTCATGCCAGCCGCCTTCCTTGTCTTCGTCGAAACGTACGTCTGCTGCTTCTTCGCCCGCCAGTCATAGATCACGCAAAACTGCGCCTGTGCGTCTTTCTCTTCTTCCAGGAAATCAAATACGCTCATCTGAAACTGATCTCCGACAGGCTTGTCACTAGGCACCGTGCCTCTAAGCCCATCCATCTGCCAAATATTCCAGCTTATTATCTTGGCAGCCCGCAAGGCTTCTTTCTCGCTTGGGAGCTTGCCCCAAGCATGCTGCAGCGCTTCAGCGAACGCCTGAAGCACGTTGATGCGGGCTATCAGCAGGTTGTCTCCTTGGTACTCGTATCCATAGGTGGCTTCAAACGCGCGATACGCCCATTTCAGCCACTCGTCATAGTCGGTCGCATTCTCCGTTACAATGCGCAACTTGCGATCCAAAAAACCTACTCTGTCCACCACGGCTATGGCTTCGCCCGTCAGCATGTCATAGCGAGTGGTTATGAATGGCGCTTCTCCGCAGGTGATCTCAAGGCGTCGCTGATCAACGAAGTCCTTCCAGGTGCCTGGCGCGTTATCGAAACTGATGCTATTGGCGCTAACCCGCCAGCAGCGGCCTTCGCATGTACTGAAAACGCCCTCGCGGCCGAACCAGTCATCGTCCATGTATCCGTTCATCTGGTTAACCAGCCAAGCGGGCGTGAACACCTCCGCGTGCGTCTTGGTGCGCTGGCTTTGCTTTTCCAAGGCCTTGGCAATGCGAGGCTTGATAACGCCACTGTTCGTGCCGCTGATTTTGGGAATGGTTATCTCGTTGTGACTTAAGTATTGCTCGCCTAAGGCTTCGTATTCATCGTCTGCCCAAATGATGTTCTTGCCAGTTGTGCGGTCGATCAGGAGGGTTTTTAGCACACTCGCTGGGTACATCGCCTCGATGCTCTCAACGAATCCTATGTTGCCAATAGGCGTATTCTGCTCCATCTATCACTTAGCCTTATATATATTCCTGATATTATCTTGCAAAAAGGCCACCTTGCTGTCCCACAAAGCGGCCTTCATACAGGTTTTCTGTGTGCTACTGACAGATTTCCTAGATCAGCATTTTACCAAGTGCCTCTCGTTTCCATCAACCGCTCAAAAAGAATAGCCGCCCCCACCTAGCAGCGAGAGCGGCTCCTCTGCACATTGAATAGGGCAATGTGAGGTAGCCAGCCGGTTGCGTCGGTGACCACCTGCCCGTATTCTAGCACGCTTCCCGCCCCCTGAGTGCGCGAATCACGAGCCCGTTGTAAAGCAAGAGACGCTTCAGGGAAGGCCCTCGCGCAAAAAAGCGGGCCGCCTCGGGCGACCCGCTTCGCTTTCTGGAGCCGGTGACAGGAATCGAACCCGCAACCCACTGATTACAAATCAGTTGCTCTACCGTTGAGCCACACCGGCGAAGTCACGCCCAAACGGCGCGCCTGCGTATTGTACGTCAACGGGCACGTTTAGGGAAGCCCTCGGCGCCCGCGCCCGACCTCGTGCCCGGCGCCACCTGGCGCCGTGCTCGCTCCCGCGCCTGACGCTGCCCACACCCGCGACCCGCGTCAGCAGCCCGCGACCCGCGCAACCCGCGCCCGGCGCCCTTACGCCTTCGCGCCGTACTGCTCGTAGTAGGCGTCGAGCGCGGCCTTCACGGCGTCGTCGATCACCACGCGCCCGCCGACCTCGCGGTTGTGCAGAAGCTCGCACACCTCGGCCATGCTCACGATGGAGGCCACGGGGAAGCCGTACTTCTCCTGCACCTCCTGCTGCGCGGTGACCACGCCGCCCTTGCCCACCTCCATGCGGTTGAGCGACACGATGAGGCCCTTCACCTCCACGTCGGCGGCGGCCTTCAGGATGGGGTACGTCTCGTCGATGGACTTGCCCGAGGTGGTCACGTCCTCCACGATGATCACGCGGTCGCCGTCACGCAGGTCGGCTCCGAGCAGGTTGCCCGCGTCGGCGCCGTGGTCCTTCGCCTCCTTGCGGTTGGAGCAGTAGCGCACCTCGCGCCCGTAGAGCTCGTGGATGCCCATGGCCGTGATGACCGACAGGGGGATGCCCTTGTAGGCCGGCCCGAACACCACGTCGAAGTCGAGCCCGAAGTTGTCGTTGATGGCCTGCGCGTAGTACAGGCCCAGGCGGTGGAGCTGGTCCCCCGTGACGTAGGCGCCGGCATTCATGAAGAAGGGGGACTTGCGGCCGCTCTTCAGCGTGAACTCGCCGAACTTGAGCACGTCGCTCTCCACCATGAACTCGATAAACTCCTGCTTGTAGGCCTCCAAGGAACCCTCCTCACCTCGTCGGGAGCCGCGAGCGCGCCTCCCCTTACCAATGCCCTCCATAATACTACGACTGAGCCGCGCGCTTGCCGGGTCGTGCTAAGATGGGCGGCGAACAATTTCTCGAAAGGACGCGCACGCCCCATGCAGACCTACATCGCCCACTACCGATCCCCCAACGCCTCGGCCAAGCGCGCCAAGGGGCTCTTCGAGTTCGCCAGCGGGGCGCGCATGGGCACCAAGGCCAACATGCACGACGCGCGCGTGCGCATGCTCGAGATATTCGGGTCGGACGCGGTGTCGTGGACGATCGACAAGGTGGAGCGCAAGCGCGCGACCGAGACGCACAACGACGGCCAGCTCGAGCTGGACTTCCGCGCGCCGAAGCCCGAGCGCAAGCGCAAGGTCAAGCGGGAATACTGGTAGGCGCCCGCCGTGAAGGAGACAGGCATGAAGAAAAAGAACGTGAAGTTCCTGAAGGCCCTCGTGGAGACGCCCTCGCCGACGGGCGCCGAGGAGCCGGTGGCGCAGCTCGTGCGCGAGCGCCTCGCGGACGTGGCCGACGAGGTCCAGACCAACACCATGGGCTCGGTGCACGCCGTGCTCGAGGGCGCGGGGTGCGCGCCCACGCTCATGCTGGCGGCCCACATGGACGAGATCGGCCTCATGGTCACCTACGTCAGCGACGAGGGCTTCCTGTCCGTGGCTGCCGTCGGCGGCGTGGACGCGGCCATCCTGCCGGGCATGCGCGTCGACGTGCACACGCACGCGGGGACCCTGCGCGGCGTCGTGGGCCGCAAGCCCATCCACCTCATCGAGGCCGACGAGCGCAAGAGCGTGACCCCGCTCTCGAAGCTCGTGATCGACCTGGGCCTCCCGGCGAAGGACGTGCAGGAGACGGTGCGCGTGGGCGACGTCATCACCTTCGGCGTGGGCTTCGAGCGCTTCGGGAAGGGCATGGCCGTCTCGCGCGCCTTCGACGACAAGTGCGGCGTGTGGGTCGCCTGCCGCGTCATGGAGAGCCTCGCGCGCGCAGGGCGCCCCCGCGGCACCTTCGTCGCCGCGGCCACCGTGCAGGAGGAGATCGGCACGCGCGGCGCCATGACGAGCGCCTTCGGCGTGAACCCCGACGTGGCGCTCGCGTTCGACGTCACGCACGCCACCGACTACCCCGGCATCGACAAGACGAAGTACGGCAAGATCACCTGCGGCGACGGCCCGGTGATCGCGCGCGGCCCCAACATCAACCCGCTCGTGTTCGAGCGCTTGGTGGCCGCCGCCGAGGCCGAGGGCATCCCGTACCAGCTCGAGGCCGAGCCCTCCGTCACGGGCACCGACGCGCGCGCCATCCAGGTCACGCGCGCGGGCATCCCCACGGGCCTCGTCTCGGTGCCGCTGCGCTACATGCACACGCCCACCGAGGTCATCGCGCTCAAGGACCTCGAGAACACGGTGCGCCTCATCACGCGCTTCGCGCTCGACCTCGACGAGGACGCCTGCTTCGTGCCGGGCATCGCCGCGCCGGTGCGCCACGCGGGCGCGCCCGAGACGCTCGACGACGTGGCGGGCGACGCCGCGGACGCCGGCAAGGCAGCCGCCTCCGGCGACGCCGCAGCTGCCGGCGACGCCACCGCCTCCGGCGAGCCTTCCCAGGCATGAAGGCGCCCATGAAGAAGAAGCAGGACACCACCATCGCCAAGAACCGCCGCGCGCTGCACGAGTACGAGGTGATCGAGACGTTCGAGGCGGGCATCGAGCTCGTCGGCTGCGAGGTGCGCTCGCTGCGTGACAACGGCTGCCAGCTCACCGACTGCTTCGCGCTCATCCGCGGAGGAGAGGTGTGGCTGAACAACGTGCACATCCCCCCGTTCGCGCAGGGCAACATCAACAACGCCGACCCCGACCGCAAGCGCAAGCTGCTCATGCACAAGCGCCAGATCCGCTACCTGTCCGAGAAGGTGAGCGAGAAGGGCCTCGCCCTCGTCCCGCTCAAGATGTACTTCAAGGACAACGGCCTGGTGAAGGTGGAGCTCGCGCTCGCACGCGGCAAGAAGCTCTACGACAAGCGCGCCAGCATGAAGGAGCGCGACACCAGGCGCGAGATCGACCGCGCGTTGAAGGAACGCAGCAGATAGGAGCCCGCCATGGCTGACGAGGAGATCATCGAGCTCGAGGTAGGAGAGGACGACATCTACGCCTACCTCGTCGACGAGGACGACAACGAGATCGGGTTCGTGGTCCTCGACGAGAACGGCGAGGAGCAGGAATACTACTACGCCGAAGGCGAAGGCGAGGAGGGCGAGGGCGCCGAAGGAAAGCCCGGCGAGGTCCCGCAGCCCTCGAAGGCCCTCGACGAGTACGACCTCGGCATCACGCGCGAGGGAGTCGCCGACGCCACGGCCGACATGAACGCCGTCTACAAGGACGGCGTGGCCGTGGTCACGGAGCTCAAGAGCGCGTTCGACGACATAGCGTCCGGCTTCGACTTCCTCAAGAAGAAGTGATATAATTCCCTGATTCCTCGGTTTCGCGCCTCGCGCGCATTTCGGGGGCGACTGGTTTCGACATGGTAAGTTCGAAGTGAGGAGCAGGTCGTGGTCTCCTCGCCACGTTAAACAGGGGTAACGTCAAGTTAATTGGCAAGAAGAACACTTACAGCGCTCCGGCGCTCGCCATGGCTGCTTAATCGCGCTTGGCTGCCGAACCCGCATGTTCCCCGATGCGGGCAAGGCATCATCTGAGGGGAATGCCCCGCGGCACGTAGCCGGTATGGCTCGCGGGAAAGACTGAACCGGCTCGGGGCGTCGACGCTGGTCGACGAGCAGACGCGCTCCTAAACCCGATCGTCGACTAAGCTTGTAGCGCCTTGCGGACAATTTAGTATGGACCGGAGTTCGATTCTCCGCGCCTCCACCAGTTGATCGAGGGCCCGGCGTCGCGAAGACGCCGGGCCCTCTTGCTTCTCGGCAAGAGCGAAGTAAAGCAGTTTCGTCCAAGTGCCATGTTCTAAGCGCGATACTCGTAGATGGCCTCGAGCGCAGCTGTTAGGAATATTGGGAAAGCCAGCTAAAGCCTTGTTATATTCGAAGCTGTGGCTATTGTGGAATGGGATATTCGACTCATTGTTGAAAGCGAGGAGAAAAGGTGACAGATAGTTTACCTAATAGCGTATACCCCGAATCCTCGTTGCTTGTCGGGGCCGCCGAAAGTGTCTGGAACGGTAGCGATGTGAAGATCAACATAGGCATTGGCATCAGCGAAAAGCTGGTTGCATTCATGAGTGAGCACTTGCCGGAGAAACTGGAATCTGTCTTTATCACAGACAGCGATATTCGACACATCAAGCGCAAGCATGGAGACAATGAGGAGCAGCGTGGGCAAAGCAACATCAAGCCAAAGGATTTTGCCTGCATTCCATTGGTCTTGAATGATTTTGATTCGTGCGAGCACATCGATACAGACAAATTGGGCAACAAGAAGTTCCTTCTGAAAAAGGCATCGGCGCAAATGTGTACCTCGTGACCATTCAGCGCGGCAAAAGAAAGCTCGGGATTAAAACAATGTGGAAAGAAGGTCAGTCGGGTGCCTCGTGCTAGCCAAAATGGCTCCCTTGGGCTTACGTCCGAAACAACCCCGACGGATGGTTTGATTATAGCAAGCAGTTGTGAAGAACCGAGTGATTTTGTAATCAGTGGGTTGCGGGTTCGATTCCTGTCACCGGCTCCAGGAAGCGAAGCGGGTCGCCCGAGGCGGCCCGCTTTTTTGCGCGAGGGCCTTCCCTGAGCGCTTCTCATGCCCTCGCTATCTCCTTGCGCGGCCTTCCCGCCTTCGGACGCTCGGCGATGCGCGCCTCGACGCTTGCGCGGGTGACGAACGTGGCACGGCCGCGCGCATATCCCTCATATTTTTGCCATCTAAACGCTAAACTTCCCTTACCGTTTCGCGTCTTTCTGCGGCGAGGGCTTCCCCCGAGGCGCCTCAGCGGCGCGCGCTTACGGCGAGGGCTTGGGGGTCCTCCTGCATCTCGGTGAGGTTCCTCCAGAAGCGCTTGGGCATGAAGTGCCGGCGGAGCTCGGGGTTGTAGCGCGACTCCACGGCCACCGTGCGGTAGAAGCGCTTCCACGCCTGCTGCATCGCCGCCTCGTCGGCCGCATGGCCGGGAAGCTCGAGCAGCGACGTGGCGGGGTCGTCGGTGCGGACGAGGTACCACGTGCTCCCGTCGAAGACGCCGGCGAGGTGGTGGTTCTCGTCGTAGATGATGAAGGGCTGTATGCTGAAGCGCTCGACGAAGTGCCCCATGACCAGCGGGACCACGCTGTCGCGCGGGTTGCAGCGCGCGAACCACACGTCCGCCTCGTCCGACCTGAGGTGCTCGAAGCGGATGAACTGGCGCATGTGCTCGCACTCCTGGTCAACCGCGCGCGCTATCCTGAACAGCGGCTCGACCGCCGGGTGCGTGACGTCGGACAGGGCGCGCCCGCGCTGCCTGGGGCACGGTCCCCTCCCCTGCGCGCCCGAGCACGTCGCGCGCTTGCGGCAGCGCGCGCAGTCGCGCTTCTTCTGGCTGTCCATGGCGTAGCGGACGAAGCGGTACGCGGCGGTTCCCGCGTCCTCGCGCGCGGAGAGCGCCGCCTTCTTCACGGCGCCGAACGCCTGGTGCCCGCATGCCCGGCACAGCCCGCGGCGCACGCGGTCGGCGTGCGAGACGTCCGTCTCGATGCGCGCTAGGCGCTGCGCCAGCCGCGGCTGCATGACGCCCTCGCGCACGACGTCGGAGGGGTCCTCATGGTTGGCGTAGGCCGCGAAGATCGCCGAGAGCAGGCCCTCGAGCGTCCCGTCGTAGACGTAGGCCACCTCGTCGTATACCTCAGGCTGCGCGGGCATCAGAACAGCGCCTCCACCGTCGGCTTCGCGCGCCGCGCACCCGCGAGCGCCCGGCGATCCTGCGCGACCGCTCCCCTGGTGACGCCTGCGCCGCTGCCGCCGCCCGCCCTGCCGGCCGCAGCCGCGCCCGCCACCATGCCCGTGCCCGTCACCGCGCCCGCGAGCGCCCGGTGCTCCTGCGCGGCGCGCCCCCGCCCGAGCGCGCGCTCCTTCTCGGGCGTGCTCACGGAGTCGAACAAGCTCATCTGGCCGGGAAGCGCCCTGTCGGCGCGCCTGCCGTGCCGCCCGCCCTGGATGGGGGCCGCAAGCGCCGCGTGCAGCGACTCGCGCGAGAACTCGACGCCGGCGCCCGCGTACGTGCCGTTGCACGTGATGAAGTAGCGAGCGCGCTTGTAGGCCACGCCGAGGCGGCGCAGCTCGTCCTCTCGCAGCGTCGACTGACGGCGTGCGCGCACGATGAGCTTGGCGCCGCGCACGCCGATGCCCGGCACGCGCAGGAGCGTCTCGAACGGCGCGGTGTTCACCTCGACGGGGAACAAGTCCAGGTTGTTCAGGGCCCAGTTCGCCTTCGGGTCCACGTCGGTGGCGAGGAACGGATGCTCCTCGTCGATCACCTCGCCCACCTCGAACCCGTAGAAGCGCATGAGCCAGTCGGCCTGGTAGAGGCGGTGCTCGCGGTTGAGCTGGACGGCGTCGGCGGAGGGAAGCCGCGCGTCTTCGTTCACGGGCAGATACGCGCTGAAGAACACACGCTTGAGCGAGAGCGAGCGGTAGAGCGCGGCCGACAGGCTCAGGATCTGGTAGTCGCTCTCGGGCGAGGCGCCGATGATCATCTGGGTTGACTGCCCGGCGGGCACGAAGGCGCGCGCCGCCGCGCGCGGGCGGCTGCTCGCCATGTACACGGTGGTGCGCCGCCGCACGAGCGCGCGTGACTCGGCGTCCTCCGCGATGGACTCGCTGATCTGCCGCATGGGAGCCAAGATGGCGCGCTTCGACTTCTGCGGGGCGAGCAGCGCAAGGCTCTCGCTCGAGGGCAGCTCGAGGTTCACCGACATGCGGTCGGCCAGATGCCCGAGGCGGGCGATGAGCTCAGGCGAGGTGCCCGGCACCGCCTTGGCGTGGATGTACCCGCGAAAGCCGTACTCGCCCCGCAGTATCTCGAGCGTCTGGATCATGAGCTCGGAGGTGAAATCGGGGTTGCGCATGACGCCCGAGCTGAGGAACAGCCCCTCGATGTAGTTGCGGCGGTAGAACCCGATGGTGAGGTCGGCCAGCTCGCGCGGCTTGAAGCACGTGCGCACCACCCCCTCGTTGCTCGCGCGGCTCGAGCAGTAGGCGCAGTCGAACACGCACACGTTGGTCATGAGCACCTTGAGCAGCGTGATGCAGCGGCCGTCGGCGGTGAAGCTGTGGCAGCAGCCCGCTGACGACGCCGCGCCGAGCCGTCCCTTCTTCCCCGCGCGGTCGACGCCCGAGGAGGTGCAGGCCACGTCGTACTTGGCCGCGTCGGCGAGGATCTCGAGCTTGTCGGCGACGTCCATGAGCCTGGCCTCCTGAATGATGAAACATCTGTTCTTGCGAATGTTTGTTTGCTATAATATCGAACGGACATTCGCCTGTCAAGGGGAAGGGAGGCTCGGAAGATGTGCGGGGGAGGTGGTCGCAGGCTGCTCAGGGAAAGCTGTCGCGGGCCGCTCGGGAGAGGCGGTCGCAAGCTGCTCGGGAAATGCCGTCGCGGAAGCCTAGGCGCCCGTGCCGGAGAACTCCGGGATGAAGCTCTCCTCGCAGGCGCCGCCCTCCTGCCAGAAATAGTCAGGCACACCGAGGACGTCGGCGAAGTCGAGCAGCTCCTCGTACTCCTCGTCGGGCACGCGGCACGCCAGCTCGGGGCAGCGCGCGAGCACGCGGCGCGCCCGCGCGTCGCCCGCCTGCGCGGCCGTCGCCACCACGGGCGTGTACTGGTTCATGATGGAGAGGCGCACGTCGGCGCCGTAGCGCTCGTGCACCGTCTGCACCACGCGCTTGGAGTCGTCCAGGTGCCCCGGCAGGATGAGGTGGCGCACCACCACGCCGCGCGTCATGCGCTCCTGCCCGCGGTACTCGTCATATGTCGGCGCGCCCACGGCGCGCACCATGGCGTCGAGCGCCTCCGTCGCGCGCGCGGGGTAGTCGGGCACGTGCGAGTAGCGCGCGCCGAGGGCCGCGTCAGCGTACTTGAAGTCGGTGAGGTACACGTCCACCGCGTTCGCGTTGTCGCGGATGGCGCGCACGGTCTCGTACCCGCTCGTGTTCCACACGATGGGAAGGGCCAGGCCGCGTGCGCGGGCCAGGCGCACCGCCGCGCGCGCATGGGGGGCGTAGTGCGTGGGCGTGACGAAGTTCACGTTGAGCGCGCCCTGCTGCTCGAGGTCGAGGCACATCGCGGCCAGGTCGGGCACGCGCGCGGGCGCGCCGAGGGCGCCGTGCGCGATCATCGCGTTCTGGCAGTAGTCGCAGCGCAGCGGGCAGTGTGCGAAGAAGATGGTCCCGCTGCCGTCGTCGCCGCTGATGGGAGGCTCCTCCCACAGGTGCAGCGCCGCGCGCGCCACGAGCACCTCCGCGCCCGCGCCGCACGCGCCCCGCTCTCCCGCCGCGCGGTTCGCGCCGCATGCCCGCGGGCACAGGTCGCACGCGGAGGGGTTGAGGTCGCCCTCGTCAAAGGCGGCAGCCACGCTGCGGGCGCCCAGGGTATCGTCGCCGAGGGCGGCAGCCGCGCTGCGGGCGCCGACGCAGGCGCCCGGTCCGGCGTCATCGAAGGAGCCCATGAGACGTCCGCGCCCCCTCGCGCCTCAGTTGTTGGAGAAGGTGCCGTAGGGGTCGTCGAGGTCGTAGCCCTCGTAGTCGTCGTAGCGGTGCTCGTGGTCGTGCCCGCAGCCGCAGCCGTCGTCCTCGAAGGCGTAGTCGTCCTCGCCGTCGTGCTTGCCCGCGCCGTAGACCTCCTCGGCGCGCGTCCAGTCCAAGCCGTGCTTGGCACACTCGGACTCGTCACCGTACACGAGCGACAGCGCCGCGGGCGACTTGTCGGCGCCGCCCACCACGGCCAGAAGCTCGAGCAGGTGCAGCGCAGCCTCGGCCTGCGGCAGGATGAGCTCCACGTCGTCGGCCGCCATGATGGCCGCGGACAGCGCGGACATGAGCATCTCGGCGTTGTAGGCGCCCGTGAAGCGCTCGGCGGCCACCGCCTCGAGCACCTGGGCCGCCGCAGGCGACGCGCCGCCCGGGCGCTCGCCCTCCCCCGCGTTGCCGCACGAGACGCTGCGGCGCGTCGCGCGGAAGAGCGCGTCGGCCTCGACGGCGCCGATGACCTGCGCCGCGAGCTGCAGCGTGTACGCCGCGCGCGCGAGCTGGGCCGACCCCGGCGCGCCTTCCTCGCTCACCTGCCCGAACAGCGCCTCGAGCACGGGCCGCGCCCGCGTGACCGCGTCGGCCTCGCCCGCCGCGAAGCACGCGGCGTTCTCGCGTGAGAGCGCGTCGGCGGCGGCCACGTCGGCCACCACGAGCGGCGCCTCGACCAGCGCGAGGTCGCTCACCGTGGCCACGGCGCTCATCTCGCGCGCGAAGCTCGGCGTGGTGGCGCTCAAGTCGATGAGCAGCGCGCCGGGCATCGCCGACTGGATGACGCCCCCTTCGCCGAAGTAGAGGTCCTCAAGCGCGCCCTGGCTCGTGCAGAACGTGATGACCACGTCGGCGGCGGCCACCTCGGAAGCGCGCGCAAGCCCCGCAGCCTCAAGGCGCCCCGCCATCGCGTCGATGAGGCCCTCGCTCCCGCGGTAAGCGTACGACTGAGCCATGATCTAGTTGCCCCCCTTCACGCGGCGCGCGATGCGGTCGGCAACCGACAGGTTCTCGCGCTTGTCCCGTCCCCAGAACACCACGGCCAGCATGCCAGGGCCCACATGGCTGCCGATGACCGGGCCGATGTTGCACTCCAGGAACATGATGTTCTCGTCGACCTTCAGAAGCGCGTCTTTCAGGCGCTGCGCGTCCTTCGGGCAGTCGGCGTGCCCGATGGCCACGTACCGGCTCGGCCCGTTGTCCGCCGCGTTCTTCTGGAAGTACTCGGCCAGCTGCTTGATGCCCTTCTTGCGCCCGCGCGCCACGCCCACGAGCGCCAGCTTGCCGTCGGCGTCGATGTTGAGCAGCGGCTTCACGTCGAGCGCCGAGCCCGCCACGGCCACCGACCCCGGGATGCGCCCGCCGCGGCGCAGCGCCTCGAGGTCCTCCACCATGAACTCCTCGTTGATGAAGCAGCGCGCCTCCTCGGCCCAGCTCGCCAGCTCGGCGGCGGAGAGCCCCTTCTCGCGCTGGTTGACGGCCTCGTAGACGAACAGGCCCTCGGCCACCGACGCCAGGCGCGTGTCCACCACGTAGAGCTCGAAGTCAGGATGGGCCGCGCGCACCTGCTCGTACACGAGCATGGCCACGTCGTAGCTGCCCGACATCCCGCTCGTGAACGCCAGGTACACCGTGGGGATGCCACTGTCGACGGCGGCGTTGAAGGCGTCGATGATGACGGGCATGGAGATCTGCGAGGTGGACGGCTCGGCCCCCTTGCGCATGGCGTCGTAGAACTCCGGCGCCGAGACCGACTGGAACAGGTCGTCCTCGAAGGTCTGCCCGTCGAGGATGTAGGGGAACTTCAGCAGGTAGATCCCCTCGCGGTCGACCACCTGGGGCGGAAGGTCGCAGCACGAGTCGATGATGAGGTTGCATTTCGGCATGTTTCCAAGCTCCTGTTCGCTTCTGTCCACTTCTGTCCGCTCCTGCTCGCCTCGTCAGAGGGAGAACACCAGGTCGGCGGTGTTTCCCGCGTACTTGCCCGCAAGGGGCGCGTTGCACTCGTAGGCGAGGCCCACGGCGGGCCCCACGTGGCACCCGATGACGGGGCTCACCGGCAGCACCTCCACGGCGCGGCCCAGGTAGGGCTCCACGGCCTCGCGCGCCCACGTGAGCGCCGGCGCCGCCTCGCCGATGTAGTGCACCACCACGCGCTTGAGCCCGTGCGCCTCGACGTCCTCCCGGAACGCCCTCAGCATGCGGTCGAGCGCCTTCTTGCGCGTGCGCACCTTGGCGAACGTGGTGGCCTCGGCCTCGGACACCGTGAGCACGGGCGCGAGCTGGATGAGGTTGCCCAGAAGCGCCGCCGCGCCGCCGATGCGCCCGCCCGCCTTCAAAAAAGCCAGTGTGGCCGGCGTGAACAGGAAGCGCGACGAGGCGCACGCCTTGACCACCGCGTGCGCGCACTCCTCGAGGCTTCCCCCCGCGTCGCGCACGTCGACGGCGTCGAACACGGAGAACGCCTCGTCGTAGCTGTTCGACGTGGAGTCGATGACCTTGCACTCGAACTCCCTGTGCCGCGCCTTCACGCTGCGCGCCACGCGCACCGCGCCCTCGAACGTGCCCGACATGCGCGATGACATGAACACGCCGAGGACTGCGTCGCCCGCCTGGGCGGCGCGCCCGAACACGTCCTCGAGCACCTGCTGGGACGGCTGGCTTGACGTGGGGATGTCGTCGACCATGGCGTGGATGCCCCGGTAGAACTCATCGACGTCCATCTCGGCGTCGACGTACTCGCGCCCCTTGTGGTGCACGAACATCGACACCACCTCGATGCCCTTCGCGCGCGCCACCTCGGCGGGAATCGACGCGACCGAATCCGTGACGATCTTTACCACAGCTCCCCCGTTCCCCTCATGCGCTCACCTCGTCGGCAAGCGTCTTGCTATACGATACCACGCAGCTCGGCGACGAGCTCGCGGCGACGCTCGTGCAATCCGTACTCAAGCCCCACGGGATAGGTGTGCGGGTTGAGCATGCGCAGCTGGCTCTCGTCGAGCGTGGCGAGGCCGGCCTGCGCGCGCGAGCGCGCCTGCATGGCCGAGCGGTCCTCGGGCTCGAGCACCACCTGGCCCGCGCGCGCGAGCGGGCGCAGCAGCGTCTCGAAGCGCAGGCCCGCGAGCTTCTTCTGGCGCAGGTCGTCAACGGGGTCGACGATCACCTCGCGCGGGTCGACCTCGCACGTGACGTCGAACACCATGTCGCCGGCGATCTTGCCGTTGGCGTGGTAGTAGCGGCGCACGTCGAGCACGCCCGGCATGGTGAGCTTGGCCGCCGACTCGGAGATCTTGAGGCGGCGCGTCCAGGCGTCATGCCCCGGCTCGCGCACGGCGGAAAGCTTGTACACGCCGCCGAGCGTGGGCTGGTCGTACGCGGTCGCGAGCTTGGTGCCCACGCCCCACGACGACACCGGCGCGCCCTCGTCGAGGATGGACTTGATGGTGTGCTCGTCCAGGTCGTTCGACAGCACGATGCCGCAGTCGGAAAGCCCCGCCTCGTCGAGCATGCGCCGCGCCATCTTCGCGAGCCACGCCAGGTCGCCCGAGTCGATGCGGATGCCCGCGAGGCGCTCGCCGCGCTCGCGCATCTCGAGGCCCACGGTGATGGCGTTGCGGATGCCCTGCTCGACGTCGTAGGAGTCGACTAGGAGCACGCAGTTCCTCGGGAAGATGCGCGCGTACTCGCGGAACGCCGTGAGCTCGTCGGGGAACGACATCACCCACGAGTGGGCGTGCGTGCCCGACACGGGGATGTCGAACAGGCGCCCCGCGTCGACGTTCGAGGTGGACGCGCAGCCGCCGACGACCGCCGCGCGGCTCGCCCACAGGCCGCCTATGCCCTGCGCGCGGCGCAACCCGAACTCGGCCACGGGGCGCCCGTCGGCGGCGCGGCAGACGCGCGCGGCCTTGGTGGCGATGAGCGTCTGGAAGTTCACGCAGTTCAGAAGGGCCGTCTCAAGGAGCTGGCACTGCATGATGGGGCCGGTCACCCGCACGATGGGCTCGTGGGGGAACACGATGGTGCCCTCGCGCACCGCGTCGACGTCGCAGGTGAGGCGCAGGTCGGCCAGGTAGGAGAGGAAGCCCTCGCTGAAGAGCGGCCCGCCGCCCGGGGCCTCGAGCGTGCGCAGGTAGGCGATGTCGCGCTCCTCGAAGCGGTAGCCCTCGATGAGCTCGGCGAGCTGCGCGGTGCCGCACGCCACCGCGAAGCCCCCCTTGAAGGGGTAGTCGCGGAAGTACATGGTGAAGCACGCCTCTTCGCCGCCGCGGTCCGCGTCCCAATAGCCCTGGGCCATGGTGATCTGGTACAGGTCCGTCGTAAGCGCGTAGCTGGTGTTCATTTACTCGGCTCCTCCCTTGCCCCCGTCAGGGCCCTGTCCCTTGGGCTGCCCCGGGCCCTGCTGCGGCTTGTGGCTGCGGCGGCGCGCGCGGCGATGCCCGCCGCCGGCGCTGCCGCTGGCGTTGCTGCCGCTGGCGTTGCCGGCGGCGCCGTTGCCGTTGCCGGCGCT
>NZ_JAAVTO010000081.1 GCF_013185065.1 Adlercreutzia sp. ZJ473
GGACGGCGCCGACGCCACGGGTGCGAACGGCGCCGCAGCCGCAGCCGTGAACGCAGCCGCAGCCGCGAACGCCGCCGACGCCCGCGCGGCCGCGCACCCGTCTTCCGCGCCGGGCGCTCCGCTCATCGACAGCCTGGAGTACCCCGCCTCCGCAGCCCGCGCGGTGCGCGCGCTGCTCGGCGACGTGGTGGTGTGCGACTCGCTTGACGACGCGCTCGCGGCGCATGCCGCCGACGCGCTCGGCCTGCGCTTCGCGTCGCTTCGCGGGGAGGTGGTGTGGCCCTCGGGCAAGGTGACCTTGGGCCGCTCGGTGGTCGAGGGCGCCGACGGCGTGCTCGCGCGCGTCCGCCGCCTGGAGGAGCTGAAAGCCGGGCTTGCGAAAGCCCAGGTCACCACGGAGAAGGCTCGTGCCGAGGCCGCGGCGGCCGAGGAGTCGCTGCGCCAGGCGCAGGCGTCGAGCCTCGAGCTCAGCCAGCAGCTCGCCGCGCTGCGCGGCGGCGCCGAGGCAGCCCGCTCGGCGGCTGAGCGCGCCACCGAGAAGCTCTCCGCCGTGCGGCGCGAGCTTGAGGGCGTGCAGCGCCAGCGCGAGGAGGCCGAGGCGATCATCTCGAGCGCGCGTCCGAACGTGGAGTCCTTCGAGCAGCAGGTCAGCGACTTGCGCGCCCGGCTCGACGAGGCGAAGCGCAAGCAGGAGGAGGCCCAGGCGGCCCTCGCCCCGCTGCGCCGCGAGGCCCACCGCAACGCCGACGCGCTCGCGGAGGCCAAGCTCGAGGCCGCCAAGCTCGCCGAGCGCGACGCCTACACGGCGCGCCTGCGCGACGCCCGCCTGCGCGACTTGGAGCAGCTCGGGGCCCAGGCCGCCGAGTCGGCGGAGCTGCTCGTGGTGAAGAACGTGTCAGCCGCCCGCCTCGAGCCCCTGCTGGCGATCATCGACGAGCTGGCCACCTCGGCGCGCCGCTGGACGCGCGACTTGGAGGACCGCGCCGTGGCCGCACAGGACTCCTCCGCCGGCCTGCACGCCCGCGTGACCGAGGCGCGCGGCGCCACGCGCGCGGCGCACGACGCCTACGACGAGGTGAACGAGCGGCTCTCGGCGGCCCGCGTCGAGAAGGGCCGGCTCGAGCTGCAGGTCGAGGCGGCGGTGAACGTCATCGTGTCCGACTGCAAGACGCCGCTCGACGTGGCGCTCGCCACGCCCGAGCCCGAGGACCGCGCCGCGCTCGAGGAGGAGGCGTTCCGCCTGAACCGCCGCATCGCCAACCTCGGCACCATCAACCCCGACGCCGCCGCCGAGTACGACGAGCTCAAGAGCCGCTACGACTACCTGGCCGGGCAGATGGCCGACCTCGATGCGGCGCGCAAGTCGCTCGCCAAGATCAACCGGGTCATCGACGCGCGCATGCGGGATGACTTCGTGCGCACGTTTGAGGAGGTCAACGGCTACTTCCAGGAGATCTTCGCCACGCTGTTCCCCGGGGGCGCGGCCAACTTGGCGCTCGTGGACCCCGATGACCTGGAGAACACCGGCGTCGAGGTGAACGCGCAGCCCGCGGGCAAGCGCATCACCAAGATGATGCTCATGTCGGGCGGCGAGAAGTCCCTGACGGCGCTCGCGCTTCTGTTCGCGGTCTACCGCACGCGCTCCACGCCGTTCTACATCCTCGACGAGGTGGAGGCCGCGCTCGACGACACGAACCTGCGCCGCCTGGTGGCCTACGTCGACAAGCTGCGCGACACCACCCAGCTCATCATGATCACCCACCAGCGCCGCACCATGGAGATGGCCGACGTCCTGTTCGGCGTCTCCATGCAGTCCGACGGCGTGACGAAGGTGATCAGCCAGAAGCTCGAGAAGGCCCTGAGCTACGCCGAGTAGACCGCAGTTTCCATTGATTCGCTCTCTACCTCGCGAGGGCACTATACCTGCGTCAAGATCAGCTCGTATTCTCTGTATTGTCTTATAACATGCATTTGCTATACAATATAGCAAACTTGATGGATGCGGCTTGCGTTGGGGAGGTGCGCTGATGGAGGCGACTCAGCAAATGACTCAGCAGATGAACGTGCGCATTGGGGTTCAGCGAAAGCGTGACGGCGACGCGCGGCTGGCCTCCTTAGGGTTCACACCGTCGAAGGCCGTGCAGGGCTTCTATGATTTCCTGAGTCGTGAGGGCGTGCGGGACGCCGACGTCCGCGCGGTCATCGAGCCGACGCCGCGTGACGGTGGGCGTGAAGAGCGCCTGCGTAAGCTCGACGATCTCCACGCTGTGCAGCAGCGGGTGATCGCGTTCTACGCGGAGCGCGGCATCACGCGCGACCCGCTTCCGAATTTGTTGAGCGATCGCGAGCTCTACGAGGAGGCGCTCGTCGAGCGCTACGAGGAGAGGGGCCTTCTGTGAATGCGGGGGAGATGATGCTCCTCCTCGACACTAACGTGTGGCTTGACTATTTCGACCCGTGGCGCACGTCTCATGAGGATGCCTTCGCCCTCGTCGATTACGCGTATGCGGAAGGGATTGGCCTTGCGTACTTCGCGGGCGGTCTGAAGGACGTCTACTACCTTGTGGGCTCCATCCACAAGCGGCGTCTGAGGGCGGCGGGGAAGGAAGTGACGGAGTCCGAGGCGCTTGCTTGCAACGAGATGGCGTGGGGCATTGTTGACGCCATCCGTGACCTCGCCATTCCCGTTTCGCTTGACCTGCGCACCGTCTGGCTCGCGCGCCAGCAGAAGACGCTCTTCTTCGACCTCGAGGACGGCCTGGTGGCGGCTGCGGCCGAGCTTGCGGGCGTTGACTTCCTCGTGACCAACGATGCGAGGCTTGCCCGCACGTCAACGGTAAAAGCCTACTCGAGCGCCGACATGCTCACCTACCTCAAGCTGCGCGTGGAGCGGGCGGGTTGACCTTTCCCTCGTGTTGGCTGTCCCCTTTTTCGGCGGGGCGGGGGCTAACGCGCGCCTGATGTCATAGAATGGCATGGTGCAAGGTGCGACGTTGGCATGGAGGTAGTCTGCCATGGGTTTTTTCGACAAGATCAGCGAGGGGCTCTCGCGCTCCCGTGACAAGTTCAAGGAGTCGATGAACGTCCTGCTCGACCGCGGGCCGAACCTCGACGAGGAGTTCTGGGAGACGCTCGAGGAGACGCTCATCCTCTCCGACATCGGCGGCGCGGCGGCCTTCGACATCGTGGAGCGGCTGCGCGACCAGGCCACGCGGCTTGCGCTGCCCGACGCCTACGCGGTGCTCGACCTCCTGAACGACCAGATCAGCGCCACGTTCACGCCTGGCGGCGACGAGATCCTCGGCGGCGGCCCCGCGCTTCTGCTGTTCGTGGGCATCAACGGCACGGGCAAGACCACCACGGTGGGCAAGATCGCCAAGGAGCAGACCGACGCGGGCCGCTCCGTCATCCTAGGCTCGGCCGACACGTTCCGCGCCGCGGCCATCGAGCAGCTCGAGGTGTGGGCGCGCCGCGCGGGCGTGGAGATGGTCACGCGCGAGCGCGGGAGCGACCCGGCGAGCGTGTGCTACGACACCATCGAGCGCGCCGAGGCCGCCGGCTCCGACCTCGTGCTCATCGACACGGCGGGCCGCCTGCACACCTCGGCCGACCTCATGCGCGAGCTCGAGAAGGTGGTGAACGTGGTGCGCAAGCGCTCCGAGCTGCCGGTGTACACGGTGCTCGTGATCGACGCCACCACGGGCCAGAACGGCCTGCAGCAGGCGCGCGAGTTCAACCGCGCGCTCGACCTCGACGCGCTCATCGTCACCAAGCTCGACGGCACGGCGAAGGGCGGCATCGCGCTCGCCGTGAGCCACGAGCTCGAGCTGCCCATCATCAAGATCGGCGTGGGCGAGGGGATCGACGACCTGCGCGACTTCGACGCTCACGCGTTCTCGAGCGCGCTCATCGGCGACTTCGACGAGCGCTACGAGGAGGACGCCGAGCACGTCGGCGAGAACGCCAAGCAGGCGGCCATGACCGCCGGGGAGCGCCGCCGCGACGTGCTCGAGGGTGCGCCTGCGACGGCGGAGGCGACCGAGGAGCCTGCCGAGGCTGGGTTCGAAGCCGAGGAGCGCAAAGCCGAGGTCGAGGCTGCGGAAACGGCTGCGGAAGCGAAGCGCGCGGAAGCTGCGGCCGAGGCTGCGGAGGGGGCTGGGCCCAAGGCTGCCGGCGACCTCGAGCCTGAGCTTGAGCCTGAGCCCGAACCTGAACCCGAGCCCGCGCCGGCAGAGCTCGAATTCGATCCCGACGACACCAACTTCACCGACGAGGAGCTGGCCGAGCTCGCCTTGGCAGCCGCCGACCCGGATGCCGAAGACGACGCGGCCGCAGCCGTCGAGGGCGAAGCGGAAGAGACGGAGGGGGAGCCCGCCGCCGACGAGCTCGCGCCCGCTGAGCAGCCGCGCAAGAAGCACTTCTGGGAGAGGTGGTTCTAGCCATGGAGGTGCGCGCCTACACGCCCGCCGACCTGGTGGCCATGATTCCCATCTGGAACGAGGTCGTGCGCGACGGCCGGGCCTTCCCGCAGCTCGACGAGCTGGACGAAGAGACCGGCGCGGCGTTCTTCGCCGCGCAGTCCTACGCGGCGGTGGCCGTTGACGGGGGGCGCGTCATCGGCCTGGCCATCCTGCACCCCAACAACGTGGGGCGCTGCTCCCACGTGGCGAACGCGAGCTTCGCGGTGAGCAGCGAGGCGCGCGGCAGGGGAGTGGGCCGCGCGCTCGTGGCCGACGCGCTCGCGCACCTCGTCCCCTGCGGTTTCCGCGGCCTGCAGTTCAACGCGGTGGTGGCGAGCAACGCGCGCGCCATTCGCCTTTACGAGAGCCTTGGATTCACCCGTGTCGGCACCATCCCCGGGGGCTTCCTCGACAAGGAGGGTGCCTACGAGGACATGCACGTCTTCTACCACGAGGCCGCGGGCGTACCCTGCGCCTCACGCGACCGCGAGGAGGGCTGAGCCATGATCTCGGCAAGCGACGCCATCGACCGCCTGAGGCGGGGCAACCACGACTTCCTGACGCTGCGCCAGCACAAGCTCGACACGTCGCTTGAGCGCATCACGGAGCTCTACGAGTACGGGCAGAGCCCGTACGCCATCGTGCTCACCTGCTCGGACTCGCGCGTGGTGCCCGAGCACATGTTCATGGCGAGCCTCGGCGACCTGTTCACCATCCGCGTGGCGGGCAACGTGGTGGGCCCCTCCGAGCTGGCGAGCGCGGTGTACGCGTGCGATCACCTGCACGTGAAGCTCCTGCTCGTGCTCGGCCACACGCGCTGCGGCGCGGTGTCCGCGGCGCTGGAGGGCGGCTGCGCCGGCGCGGTGACGGCGATCACCGACAAGATCACCCAGGCCATCGGCGATGTGACCGACCCCTACGAGGCCGTCGTGCGCAACGTGCGCGCGAGCATGGCGGCGCTTGGGTCCGACGAGGAGCTCTCCCGTCTCGCCGCGCATGACGGGCTCGAGATACGCGGCGCCGTCTACCACACCCACTCGGGCGAGGTTGACTTCCTCGGCTAGCGCAGCCCCGCCCTGGCTCGGGCTTGCGCGCCTCTGGCCTGCGCTCACGCGCCGCCCGCCCCAGACCCGCTCGCCCCGAGCCTGCCCGTTCTCACCCGCTCGCCTGCGTCTCTGGCGCGCGCCGTAGAATCGTACTATAATGCAACTTTGAGGAGAAGCACGCGACGAATCGGAGGTCATATCATGGCTAAGGAGAACAGCGTCATCGACTGGGAGGCATACGGCGTGCTGCTCAAGGCGTCGCGCCTGGCGAACGGCTACTCGCGCGGGCTGTCGCTCGTGAAGGCGGTGGAGGAGAAGACGGGCATGCGCATCTCGGAGCGCACCGTCTACGCGCTCGAGGACGCCTCGCGCGCGCCGTCGGCCGACATCTTCATCGCGTTGCAGCAGGTGCTGCCCGAGCTGCAGGACCCCGAGTTTCTGCGCCCCGTCTTCCGCAACAGCAACGTGAAGGTGGCCATCGTGAGCCTGTAGGCGGGCGCCTGGGGTATAATCGTCCGGTTAACCGTGACATGCAAGCTCGTTTCAACAGGAGCAGAACACTATGCTTGAGAACCTCTCCGAGCGCCTCCAGGGCATCTTCTCGGGTCTGAAGTCGAAGGGCCGCCTCACCGAGGAGGACATCAACGCCGCCATGCGCGAGATTCGCCTCGCGCTTCTTGAAGCTGACGTTAACTTCAAAGTAGTCAAGGCGTTCGTCGCGCGCACGAAGGAGCGCTGCCTCGCCGCCGAGGTGCTCGACTCGCTCACCCCGGCGCAGAACGTGATCAAGGTGGTGCTTGACGAGCTCACCGAGCTTCTGGGCCGCACGGACTCGAAGCTCGTCATGGGCAGCCGCATCCCCAACGTCATCATGCTCGTGGGCCTGCAGGGCTCGGGCAAGACCACCGCGGCCGCCAAGCTCGCCTACCGCCTGAAGCAGGAGAACCACGCGCCCCTGCTCGTGGCCTGCGACGTGTACCGCCCCGCCGCAGCCGACCAGCTGGCCACGCTCGCCGGCGAGATCGGCGTGCGCGCGTACCGCGGCGACGGCGTGGACCCGGTGCGCATCGCGCAGGAGGGCGTGCGGGACGCCATCGACTCGCTGCGCGACGTGGTCATCATCGACACGGCGGGCCGCCTGCACGTCGACGAGGACATGATGGTCGAGGCCGAGGCCATCCGCGACGCCGTCAAGCCCGACCAGATCCTCATGGTGGTCGACGCCATGACCGGCCAGGACGTGGTGAACGTGGTCGAGGCGTTCGCGAGCCGCGTGGACTTCGACGGCGTCATCATGTCGAAGATGGACGGCGACGCCCGCGGCGGCGGCGCGCTGTCCATCCGCGAGGTCACGGGCAAGCCCATCAAGTTCATCTCCTCGGGCGAGAAGCCCGACTCGCTCGAGGTGTTCCACCCCGACCGCATGGCCAAGCGCATCCTCGGCATGGGCGACGTGGTGTCGCTCATCGAGAGCGCCGTGAAGGTGCAGCAGGAGGAGGCCGAGGCCGTCGAGGCTGAGCGCATGGCGAAGGGCCAGCTCACGCTCGACGACTTCATCACCATGAACCGCCAGGTGCACAAGATGGGCGGCATCGCGAAGCTCATCAGCGCGCTGCCCGGCGGCGACAAGGCGCTCGGGAGCGGGCAGGTGGACGAGGGGGCGCTCGACGCCATGGAGGTCATCATCAACTCCATGACGAAGGAGGAGCGCGTCAAGCCCGAGGTCCTCAACGGCAGCCGCCGCGCGCGCATCGCGAAGGGCGCGGGCGTCACGGTGACCGACGTGAACCAGCTCATCAAGAAGTTCAACGAGACCAAGAAGATGATGAAGAAGATGATGGGCACCGTCGAGCAGCAGCAGAGGCGCAAGGGCAAGCGCGGCAAGTCGCGCCGCGGCCGCGCGCTTCCCGGCATGGGCGGCATGTCGATGGGGGACCTGAAGAAGCTGCAGCAGATGATGGATCAATAGGACCCGGGAGCACTTCTCGCTGGCATTACGAACGAGCAGCGGCCCTTTTTGCTGGCGGCGCAACGTCGCGCCGGTTGATTTGCGAAGTCAGCCGAACACCTTCCCTCGACCTGCGCGTTCCATGGTTAGCCGAACGCGATGACGGTGTTCTGCGGGCGACCTATCGGGATCTTTTCCTGTTCGGATGACTCTGGAGGCA
>NZ_JAAVTO010000082.1 GCF_013185065.1 Adlercreutzia sp. ZJ473
AGCAAGCCCGAGTGGGCCGGCCAGTACCCGCTGATCACCACCTCCGGCTCGCGCCGCTACAGCTCCTTCCACTCCGAGCACCGCGCCGTGCCGTCGCTGCGCCAGATCGACCCGTGGCCGTGGGTGCAGATCAACCCCGAGACCGCCAAGGCCTACGGCATCACCGACGGCGACTGGTGCGAGGTCTACAACATGTTCGGCGAGGCCCGCTTCAAGGCCGAGATCACGCCCGTCATGAAGCCCGGCATCCTGAACTGCGCGCACGGCTGGTGGTTCCCCGAGCAGGACGGCGAGGAGCCCAACCTGTTCGGCGTCTGGAAGTCCAACTTCAACAGCCTCGTCCCGCACATGAACATCGGCAAGCTTGGCTTCGGCGCCCCGTACAAGGGCGTTATGTGCAACATCAAGCGCGTCCGCAGCCTCGACCAGGACTAACTTGAAAGGAAGTGCACTAAATGGCAGATCAGAAGTACGCACTGCTCGTTGACTACACCTACTTCTCCGGCAACCACGCCGCAGAGATCGCCTGCAAGGAGGAGCTCGGCCTTCCGCTCGACCAGTTCGGCATCAAGGAGGTCCAGGTCGGCCCCTTCAAGAAGGGCGAGGGCAACGACGGCGACGCCTGGGAGTGGTTCTACATCCCCTGCCCGACGTCGATCTTCTCCGAGCACTGGGGAACCAACGGCGACAAGGCCGGCCAGCGCCCGCTGGCGGTCCAGGTCGAGGAGTCCGCGTCCATGTACTACGGCACCCTCGAGGACATGATCGCCAAGATGGCGGAGTTCGACCGCCCGATGGTTCTGTTCCAGCTGTAAGCTGACGTGGTAACATTGTCGTGGCCGCCGGCTCTCGCGGCGGGCGGCCACGACATCGCGTTCGACACTAACAAGGAGGAAATATGACCCGCGACGAATTCCTCGCGCTTGACGCCGCCGAGGCCGCCGAGAAGCTCAACGCTCTTCTGGCTGACGGCAAGGACAAGGCCGGCGCCATGGCCGAGTTCGGCATCGCCCAGGCTGACCTCATGAAGGCCCAGATCTTCTTCGTGAAGGACAAGTTCATCGCCCGCGCTTGGGGCGGCTACACCTCCACGAAGCGCACCGGCAACGAGGCCGGCGACACCGGCATCGGCGTCGGCAACAGCGACCCGTCCAAGGGCTATCAGGGCGTGTAAGCTCGCAAGAGTTTTCGCTGTCTGGAAGGCTCGTCCCAACCCCGGGGCGGGCCTTCTTTGTAGCATCTGCAACGAGTCCCCTCAGGCAAGCACCCTCGCGCCAGGACGTTTGCCTGAAGGAAGGAAAGCGACAGAAGGAGGGCATTTTCATGTCTACTGAAGACGAGATCCGCGCGGAGGTCGAGGAGCTGGGCCGGCTGGAGCCCGCGCAGGAGGACATCCTGTACAACATCTCGCTCAAGCAGGACGAGCTGGGCCGCCAGGCCACCAACCTGCTTTTGAGCAAGGTGGAGGGCAGCCCCGTCTACCAGCCGATGATCGACCGCGAGTACCTCACCTACGAGGTGTTCAACCACGGCTCCAAGCACGAGATCGCGAGCCTGTACGTGACGCTCAAGGGCCTGCGCTACTGCATCATGTACGCCGACGAGCTCTCGCGCCGCCGCAAGCTCAACCCCGCCGGCGCGCCCTGGGGCGAGTAGGGGAGGGGCTGGCATAGCCGTCTCGAGGCCCGCCTGAGCTGCTGCTCGGGCGGGCCTTCTTTGCGCACGGGCGCCGCCTGCTGCGCGCCCGACCGGCGAGTTCGCGTATAATAGGGGCATTATGGACGTGATGTGGGGAAGTACCAGCAAGATCGATGGACAGCATGGAAGCATGGGCGTTTCTTACGCAGTTGACCTCAGCAAGCTCGACGCGTGCTTCGGGGGGTTCACTCCCATGGCGCTGAGCGACGGAATCGCCTCGAAGGAGCAGATGGCCGAGGCTGAGCGGCGCCTCAAGGCACGGCGCGCCTCCCTCGAGCGTGCGGCGGCCATCGAGGCGGCACGTGCCTCTGACGAGCGCACGTGGGTTGACGACGAGGGCAGCACGTGGCGCTACGTGGTGCTCGACGGCGCCGAGGTGCGCGTCGAGAAGTGCGAGGCGCGCGCTTCCCGCCTGCGCATACCTGGGCAGATCGAGGGCAAGCCGGTGGTCGCGCTCGCACCCGACGCCTGCGCGTACCTGCCGGACGTCGAAGAGGTGACCTGCCCCGACACCGTCATGCTCATGGGGTTCTGCGCGTTCCGCGGATGCCGGCGGCTCAGGCGCGCCGTCCTGCCGAAGGGGCTCGCGACGTTCGACTCCGACTGGTTCCGCGGCTGCGCGAACCTCGAGCACCTGACGCTTCCCAACGGCCTGGCCAAGCTCGACGCGAGCCTCTTCGACCTGGAGGGCCTGCGCGTGCTCGTGGTGGGCTCGGGCGCCGGCGAGGTGGCCCCCGGCGCGTTCGCGAAGAGCAAGCTCACGTCGATCGAGGTGAGCGCCGACAACCCCTTCCTCGCAACCGACGGGCGGGCGCTCTACAGCCGCGACGGCAGCGTGCTCGTGGCGCTCGCGGTGCCGGGGCGCGACTACGCGGTGCGCGCCGGCTGCCGCATGATCGCCAAGAAGGGCCTGAGCCACTTCGCGTGCCTCGAGCACGTGGAGGTGCCCGACAGCCTCGAGGTGCTCGGCCCGTTCGCCTACGCGCGCACGGGCGTCTCCGCGTTCGAGGCCCCGGCGGCGCTCAAGCACATCGGCGAGAAGGCGTTCTTCGGTTGCGTGCAGCTTGAGCGCGTGCGCCTGCGCGAGGGCCTGCTCTCCATCGACGACGACGCGTTCACGCGCACGCGCCTGCGCGAGCTGCGCGTTCCCGCGTCGGTGGAGGAGCTCGGGCATCCGCTTGCCGCGTACTGCGACCTCACCTACGCAGGTCCCGACGCCACGTTCTCCATCGCCGAGGGCTCGGCGCACCTCGAGCTCGACGAGGCGGGCTGTCTGTACCACCGCGGCGAGGAGGGCCTGCGCCTGCTGCGCATGATGGACCCGGAGGTGGAGCGCTACGCGGTGAAGCCCGGCACCGTGAGCATCGGCGAGGGGGCCTTCGCCATGCACGGGAAGCTGCGCGCGGTCGTGCTGCCCGAGGGGCTCGTGGAGATCGGCGACGCGGCGTTCAAGTCGTGCCGCGCGCTCTGCGAGGTGAACGTCCCCGCGAGCGTGCGCCGCATCGGCGACGAGGCGCTCCTCGAGACGGTCATCACGCGCCTCGAGATCCCGGCGGGGCTCGAGGACGTCGGGCTCAACGCGCTCGTGACCTACGGCGCGCACCACGGCAACGTCGACCCGTCGCTGCGCGAGGTGACGGTGCGCGCGGGCAACGCGCGGTTCTACACGCTCCCCGGCCTCCTGCTCGAGCGCAAGCCGGGCGGGCGTGCGCGCGTGCTCCTGTGCACGGGCGCGGAGCGCGTCGTGCGCGTGCCCGGGGAGGTCGACGAGATCGCGCCGTACGCGTTCAACGCCGTCCGCGGGCTGGAGGAGATCCACCTGTCGGACCGCATCCAGGACGTGGGCATCCGCGGGCTGGCCGTGGGCGACCTGGTGGGGCTCATCCGCATCGACCTGGCGCAGCCCGTCGAGGGGCACGCGTTCTTCGAGTGGCGCTTCCCGCAGACCGACCGCGGGGCGCAGCAGCAGATGCTCGCCCTGAGCGTGCCGCGCTTCGTGAACCCCGAGATGCTCTTCGAGCACTACGACAACGCGATCGTGAACGCGAACAGCTTCGACCACCAGAGCGACGCGGGCCTCGGCGTGTACGACCAGGCCGTGCTCATCATGGCGCGCCTCGCCGACCCGGTGTACCTGAGCGCGGTGAACCGCAGCCTGTGCGAGCGCGCCCTGCGCGACAACATCGAGGACGTCTGCGTGGAGATCGCGAAGCACGACGACAAGCGCGCGATCGACTCCCTGCTTGACCTGGGATACCTCAACGGCGACAACCTCTACCGCGTGATCGACCGCGTCGGCGCGCTGCAGGACGCCTCCATGACGGGGTATCTGCTCGAGGTCAAGCGCACCCGCTTCGGGCAAGACGCGTTCGACTTCGACCTGTAGGAGGAAGCGATGCCGGCTGTTCCCGAGATGCCTGACGCCAAGCTCGCCCGACGCGAGCGCGAGGACGCCCTGGGCAAAGACATCATCGACGAGTGCCGCGTGCAGCTCATGCTCAAGTTCCGCTTCCTCGACCTGGCGCTGTGGCGCATGGACCTCGAGCCGATGCGCGTGGGCGCGGCCTACCCGCTGGCGACCGACGCCAGGCGCGTGATCTTCGACCCGCCACGCGTGATCGGGCGCTTCCAGCTCTCGTTCGACGAGCTGGTGCGCGACTACCTGCACCTGGTGATGCACTGCATCTTCCGCCACCCGTTCAACGAGGACCACGACAACCGCGAGGCGTGGAACCTGACGTGCGACATCATCGTGGAGAGCGCGGTGATGGACCTGTGCGGCAGCCGCTTCGAGAGCGAGGGGGACGCCGAGCGCCGCCAGGCTGTGAGCGAGATCAGGATGCTCGTGGGCAACCTGCTGCCGGGGAAGGTGTACGCGCTGGTCAAGAGCATGGTGCTCACCCCCGAGGGGCAGCAGTACCGGGGTTTGGGCCGCAGCGCGCTCAACGCGTGGCACGACCTGTTCGAGCGCGACGACCACGGCGCGTGGCCGGCCAACAACGACGCGCGCGCTCAGGGCGACGACGCGCGCGAGGACGCGGCGGAGGAGATGTCCGAGGACGACGAGAACCCGGACGTGACCGCCGACATGCTGCGCACGGACTCGCCGGGCGAGAGCACGCCCGAGGACGCCGACGCGCCGCATGACGCGAGCGCGGGCGAGGAGGAGGCCCGGGCGGCGGGCGCCGACGACGCCGCCGAGGAGGAGGCCGACGCGGGCGCGGACGCCGACGACGCGAGCCCGGAGGAGCCCGAGGACCCCGAGGACGCCGATGACGTCGGGGACGACCGCCCCGAGGGCGCGCGCGACGAGCATGACCCGCGCGACGCCGAACGTGACGCCGAGCGCGAGGAGAAGGAGTGGGAGGACATCTCCAAGCAGATCGAGATGAACCTCGAGACGTTCTCGAAGGAGTGGGGCGACGCGGCCGGCAGCCTGATGGCGAACTTGGCCCTGGCCAACCGCAAGCGGCACAGCTACACCGACTTCCTGCGCCGGTTCATGGTGCACGCCGAGGAGATGCAGCTGAACATGGACGAGTTCGACTACATCTACTACGCCTACGGGATGGAGCTGTACGGCAACATGCCGCTCGTGGAGCCGCTCGAGTACCAGGAGACCGAGCGCGTGCGCGACTTCGCCATCGTGATCGACACCTCGGAGTCCGTGAGCGGCGAGCTGGTGAAGAAGTTCCTGCGCCACACGTTCGACGTGCTCAAGAGCTCGGAGAGCTATGCGAGCGAGGTGAACATCCACGTCATCCAATGCGACGCGAAGGTGCAGGCGGACACGCGCCTCAAGAGCCTGCGCGACGTGGACCGGATGATGGAGCGATTCCAGGTGCGCGGATTCGGCGGCACGGACTTCCGCCCCGCGTTCGACTACGTGGAGATGCTGCGCCGCCGCGGCGAGCTCTCCGACATGAGGGGGCTCATCTACTACACCGACGGCCTGGGCACGTTCCCGGAGAAGACGCCCGACTACGACGTGGCGTTCGTGTTCATGGACGACGAGGAGCGGATGCTGCCGCCCGTGCCGCCGTGGGCCATGAAGGTCGTGGTGGACGAGAACGGGATCGACATGCTCCGCCCGTCTTGACGAGGCGGACGAGGCGCAGGGGCCCGCGCGGGCCTTGGCTGGCAGGGCCGATGGGGCCGACAGGGCTTGCGAGGCTGACGAGGTTGCTTTTCCAAGCGACGGGAAGGACAGGCTGAGATGAACATAACGTCTGCGAAGCAGCAGATCAAGGACACGGTCGAGGCGTACCTGAGGAAGGACGACGCCGGGATGTACCTGATCGCGCCGGCGCACCAGCGCCCGGTGTTCCTGCTCGGCGCGCCGGGCATCGGCAAGACGGCCATCATGGAGCAGGTGGCGCGCGAGCTGGAGATCGGCATCGTGGCGTACTCGATGACGCACCACACGCGCCAGAGCGCGCTCGGCCTGCCGCGCATCGAGCACCGCGAGTTCGAGGGCTTCGAGTACGAGGCGTCGGAGTACACGATGAGCGAGATCGTGGCGGCCATCTACGCCTACATGGAGCGCACGGGGCTGCGCCAGGGCATCCTGTTCCTCGACGAGATCAACTGCGTGTCCGAGACGCTCTACCCCTCGATGCTCCAGTTCCTCCAGTTCAAGGTGTTCGGCAAGCACAAGGTGCCCGACGGCTGGGTGGTGGTGTGCGCGGGCAACCCGCCCGAGTACAACCGCAGCGTGCACGAGTTCGACATCGTGACGCTCGACCGCCTGCGCGAGATCGACGTGGAGCCCGACTACGCGGCGTGGAAGGGCTACGCCACGGCGTGCGGCCTGCACCCGGCGGTGACCACCTTCCTCGAGACGAAGAAGGAGTGCTTCTACAAGGTCGAGAGCAAGCCGGGCGGCGGCAAGGCGTTCGTGACGGCGCGCGGCTGGGAGGACCTCGCGCGCGTCATCGCGCTGTACGAGGAGATGGGCAAGCCGGTGAACCGCGAGCTCGTGGCGCAGTTCCTGCGCGACGACGCGATCGCCGACGCGTTTGCGGTGTACTACGCGCTGTTCGAGAAGTACCGCTCCGACTACCAGGTGGACACCATCCTGGCGGGCGAGGCGAGCGACGCCATCAGGGCGCGCGCGAAGGAGGCCGAGTTCGACGAGCGCGTGGCGCTCATCAGCCTCATGCTCGACGTGCTGGCGCGCGCCTGCGCCGACGTGCTCGAGCAGGAGGGCGTGGTGGTCCAGCTGCGCGACGTGCTGCGCGTGGCGAAGGGCGAGCTCCTGTCCGGCGCCGCGGTCGCCGACGCGCTCGGCACGCGCGTGGCGGAGCGCGAGCGCGCGCTGGCGCGCAAGGTGGGCTCGGGCGTGGCAGCCGGCTCCTACGTGCGCCGGGAGCGCCTGGTCATCCGCCTGCTGAAGGACTTCATGGGACGTTGCGCGCTCGAGAAGGCCGAGGCGGGCGAGGCGGCCTTCCGCGTCGTCGAGGCGGCGTACAAGGCCGAGGTGGCGAAGATCAAGCCGGCCGCCGCGGCGGCGAGCGAGAAGATGGACCACGCGTTCGACTTCGTGGACGCGTGCTTCTCGAGCCGCGAGATGCTCGTGTTCATCGCCGAGCTGGCCACGCGCCAGCCCACCACGCAGTTCGTGGCGCACTACGGCAACGACAAGTACTACGCGCACAACCAGGAGCTCCAGGTTGACGCGGCGCGCATGGGCCTCGCCGAGCGCGCGAGCATGCTCGAGGACCTGAGCGAGAACATCAAGGCTGCGGAAGAGGCCGTCGGCGCGGGCGTGAGCGCGCGCGATACCGGCTCGGCCGCGGCGGCGGGGCTGTCCGTGGGCAGGCGCGAGGAGCGCTCGTCGGTGGGAGACGCGGCTGACGTGGCCGGGCGTGCGGCTGACGCGTGCAGCGGCGCGCACGTGGCGGTGCAGGAGACGCGCGCCGCGGCGGCCCGCGCGGCGGATGCCGGCGCTGGGGCGGCTGGGGCTGGGGCT
>NZ_JAAVTO010000083.1 GCF_013185065.1 Adlercreutzia sp. ZJ473
TGCCTCCAGAGTCATCCGAACAGGAAAAGATCCCGATAGGTCGCCCGCAGAACACCGTCATCGCGTTCGGCTAACCATGGAACGCGCAGGTCGAGGGAAGGTGTTCGGCTGACTTCGCAAATCAACCCGCCCGCACGTCCATGCCGCCCGCCCGCATCACGCCAGCGTCGCACGCGCTACTTCACGGTGAGCACGGGGATGTCGGCCTCGTGGAGCACGGCGTAGCTGACCGAGCCGAGCATGCCGCGCAGCGCGCCGAGGCCGCGACGCCCCATCACGATGATCTCGGCCTGCTGCTCCTCCGCGAAGTCGACGATGCCCTCGGCCGTCTTGCCCGCGATGGTGACGCAGAACCGCACGTCGAAGCTCGCGCCGTCGAGCGCGTCGCCGACGCCCTCGCGCAGGCGCTCCTCGGCGCGCGTCTTCGCGTTGGCGATCACGCGCTCGTAGGAGTCGACGTCGGGGAACAGCAGCGGCGTGCCCGCCACCGGGTTGGTGGGCGACTCGAGCTCCGCGGCGATGGCGTTCGCAGGCACCACCGACAGCACGCACAGCGTCGCCCCGGCGTCGTCGGCGATCATCTTCTTGGCAACCGTCAGCGCGTTCTTCGCCGGGTCAGAGCCGTCGAAGGGAACGAGAATCTTCTTGTACAGCATGGCATACCCCTTTCACTGCGCGCGCCAGAAGACGCGCATCGCCTTGAGCGAAGGCGGCCCTGCGCCTCGCTGTTCCCCTCGATGATAGCCCCAATCCAGCCGCTTGTGAAGTTTCGCCGCCGTTTCGCGCGCACGGAGGCGCCTGCCGCCTCGCGACGCGCGCGCGGCCGTGCTACCATGCTTGCTGGCTCGCCCGACGCAATCGCCGCAGCTATGAAGCACGACCCGAGGAGCACCGCCCATGACCGTCATCGACTGCCACTGCCACATCTACCCTGACAAGATCGCCGCGCGCGCCGTGAAGAGCGTCGGCGACTTCTACCTCGTCGACATGGCCGAGGGCGACGGCTCGGCAGACGGCCTGATCAGCACGTGCGAAGGCTCCCCCATCACGCACCACATGGTGTACTCGGTGGCCACGAAGCCCTCGCAGGTGCCCTCGATCAACGACTTCATCGCCGCGCAGTGCGCCGCGCATCCCAGCTTCATCGGCTTCGCCACGCTGCACCAGGGCTTCCCCGACCCCGAGGCGGAGATCGAGCGCGTCATCGGGCTCGGCCTCAAGGGCGTGAAGCTGCACCCCGACACGCAGGGCGTCAACATGGACGACCCGCGCCTGATGCGCATCTACGAGATCATCGAGGGGCGGCTGCCGCTCGTCATGCACACCGGCGACTACCGCTACGACTACTCGCACCCGCGGCGCCTGAAGAAGATCCTGCACGCGTTCCCGAACCTGGTGGTGAACGCCGCCCACTTCGGCGGCTGGTCGATCTTCGACCTCGCGTTCGAGCTGCTCGAAGACGAGCGCTGCTTCCTCGACATGTCGAGCGCGCAGACCTTCCTCGGCCCGCGCCGCACCTACGAGCTCACGAAGCTCTACGGCACCGACCGCCTCATGTTCGGCTCGGACTTCCCCATGTGGAGCCCCGTGCGCGAGCTGGAGATGTACGCCGCGCTGCCCTTCACCGACGACGAGCTGGAGGACCTCACCTGGCACAACGCCGAGCGCTTCCTCGGGTTCAAGGTGGAGTAGCCCAGGCTGAGCATCCGCTGCAAGACGGCGGGCGCCCGCAGGTAGCATGCGCCCGCAGCCAGTCCGCCTCCGCGCGACGCGCGCCTGCCGCGCCTACTCCTCCTCAGGCTCCTCGGGGCGGTCGATCCGCATGCCGATCTTGTCGATGCGATGGCGGTCCATGTCGAACACGGTGAACGTCACCTTCGTGCCGCGATGCGAAAGCCGCGTCACGTCGCCCTCGGCCGGGATGCGGTCGAACAGCGCGAGCAGAAGGCCGCCCGCCGTCTCCACCTCGTCAGCCTCCTCGGGCCTGAAGTCGAGGAACTCCGCCAGCTCGTCGATGGCCAGCGCGCCGTCGACGAGGTAGGTGCCGTCGGGCAGCGCGACGATCTCGTCCTCCACGTCGTGCACGTACTCGTCGTCGATGCGGCCCACGATCTGCTCCATCACGTCGGACATGGTGACGATGCCCGCCGTGCCGCCGTGCTCGTCGACCACCACGCAGATCTCGGTGCGCTTCACCTGCATCGTCTCGAGCAGGCGCGCGATCGACATCGTATCAGGCACCGCCGGCAGCTCGCGGACGTTCCACTCCTCCATGGACGCGTCAGCTGACGCGCCGAAGAAGTCCTTCATGTGCACGAAGCCCGCCATGTGGTCCTTCGACCCGCGGCACACCGGGTAGCGCGTGTAGCGGTACTGGCGGATGATCTCGAGGTTCTCCTCGAGCGGGTCCTCGAGGTCCAGGCACACCACGTCGGTGCGCGGCGTCATGATGGCCTCGGCGTCCTTGTCGCCCAGATCGAAGATGTTGTCCACGAACTCGTTCTGCTCGGGGTTGATGAGCCCGCTCTCCGTGGACTCGTCGATCAGCAGCTTGATCTCCTCGCCGGTGTACACCTCGTGCTCGTTGGCCGGGTCGTGCCCGCACAGGCGCACGACGCTGTTGGTGATGCCGTTGAACAGCAGCATCACGGGGTAGGTGATCTTGTAGAACCAGATGAGCGGCGTGGCCGTCATGAGCGCGTACTTCTCGGTGGAGAAGATGGCGAACGACTTGGGGATGAGCTCGCCCACCACCACGTGCAGCGTGGTCATGATGAAGTAGCCGATGGCCACGGCCACCACGGAGATGGCGGCCTCGGGCAGGTGCAGCATCACGAACAGCGGGCGGATGAGCTCGGAGAACGCCGGCTCGCCCAGCCAGCCGAGCGCCAGCGACGCCAGCGTGATGCCGAGCTGGCAGGCGGACAGGTACGCGTTCACGTTCTCGGCAACCGTCTTGGCGTTCTTGGCGCCGCGCTTGCCTTCCTCGACCGCGATCTCGAGCTGCGACTTGCGCACGCGCACCAGCGCAAACTCGGCGATCACGAAGAACGCGTTCATCAACAGGAACAGGACAACCAAGACCAAGCTAATCGCGATGTTCATTTGAAGCGGATGATCCTCCTTGGAGTGCATACAGACTTACCCTCATCGTAAGGGATCGAGGGGATCGGAGGAGATGGAGGCCGCGAAACCCGCAACACATCCACAGGTGAGAGGCGCGAAGGGCGCGGCGGGGCAGCAGGCGGGGCGCAGGCACCAGGCCGAGCGCGAAGCAGAGCGCAGGCGGGGCGCGGGCGCCCAGCCATGCGCGCGGCCGCGCGCCCGCTATATCTCCACGCGGGCGACCCTCACCTTCGCGAGGGCGCCGTTGTCGAGGGCGCACCCCAGGCCCGCCTCGTGCCCCTCGCCGTTGAGCAGCACGTAGCCGCGCGCCGCCTCGTAGGGCGGATCGGTGACGTCGACGTCGAAGTAGCGCGCGGTGGCGCCCACGTCCCCCGGCACGATGATGCCCGGGAGCGTCTCGAACGCGGCGTGCATGCGCTTCGAGATGCCGGTGTCGTACATGCCGCCCATCCACACCTCGCGCCCGCGCGCCTGCGCCTGCACGATGAAGCGCAGCGCGGGCTCGATGCCGCCGAACTTCGCGATCTTCACGACGATGCAGCGCAGGTCGCGGTGGCGCAGGATGCGCTCGGCGTCGGCCGCGGTCACGTACGACTCGTCCACGCACACCGGCGTCGACAGCGCGCGCTGCAGGTGCGCGAGCCGCGAGAGCGCGTCGCGCACGCCGTCGAAGCTCGGGCGGCTCACGTCGAGCGGCTCCTCGATCCAGCCCACGCCCAGCTCGTCGTAGGCACGCAGCTCGTCGAGGTCGCGCACCGGGAAGCTCTGGTTCGCGTCGAGCGTGACGAGCAGGTGCGGGTACGCCTCGCGCACGGCGCGCACGGCGGCAAGCCCCTGGCCGGGCGCGATCTTGAGCTTCACGCGCTTGTAGCCCGCGGCCACCGCCTCGCGCACGCCTGCGACCACCTCGGGCGCCTCCCCCATGCCCACCACGGCGCCCGCGCGCACCATCGCCTGGCTGCCCTTCGCCGTCACCGCGCGCGGCAGCTGCGGGAACGGCGCGTGGGAGCCTTCCTCCCACAGCGCGCAGAGGCGCTCGTGCTCCTCGCCGACGAGCTTCCACAGCGGCTCGCCCTGGATGCGCCCGAACAGGTCCCACAGCGCGCTCTCCAGGGCGCACACCGCCATGGGATGCGTCTGAGCTCCGCCGACCTGCGAAAACGCGTCGTACGCCTCACGCGGGTGGGCGAAGGCGCGCCCGCGCGCGAACGGCGCGAGCACCTCCTCCAGAAAGCGCGCGTCATCCGCGAGCGTCTCGGGCAGGTACCAGTCGGTCGAGAACGCCACGCACTCGCCGAGCCCCACGCGCCCCGCGTGGTCAACTGCCTCGACGATGATGAGGTCGCGGTGCGAGAGCGTCGCCTTCGCCGTCTTGAAGGGCGTCCGGAAGGGCAGGCGCACGTGGTGCAGGATGACGCGCTCCACCTCGACGCGCTGCTCGTAGAGCCGCTCGGTCGCCGCGCGGTCCACCTTCCCGATGCCGGCGCGCGGCAGCTGGTCGACCATCATGACGGCCTTCGGCATGGTGAGCTTGGACAGGCTCGCCCGCGCGGCGCGCTCCACGTGCTCGGCCTGCACGCCGGCGCGCGAGCGCTCGACCACGGCCACGGGCCGCCGCCCCCACGTGGCGTCGGGCACGCCGAACACGTGCGCGTCCGACACGCCCTCGACGCGGCGCAGGGCCGCCACGATCTCGGCGGGGTAGATGTTCTCGCCGCCCGACACGAACATGTCAGACGTGCGCTCCCTCACGAAGAGGAGCCGCCCGCGCAGGGCCGCCACGTCGCCGGTGAGGAAGAAGCCGTCGACCGTGAACGCCGCGCGCGCGTTGAGGTAGCCCTCGAACACGCCCGGGCCGCGCACCGCCAGGCGCCCGAAGCCCTCGGCGTCGGGCTCCACGATGCGCGCCTCGTAGCCGCCCAGGAGGGCGAGCCCGCCCGTGAACCGCTGCGTGACCAGGGAGCTTGCGATCAGGCTGGAGGTCTCGGTCATGCCGTAGCTCGCATGCACGCGCACGCGCGCCTCGCACGAGCGCTCGAGCGTCCGCGGGTTCAGCGCGCCGCCGCCCAGAAGGACGCAGCGGTAGCGCGCGAGCAGGCCGCCGCCCGCCTCGGCGTCGGCCGCGAGCAGGTCCTGCAGCATCTTGTCCACCACCGAGACGTGCGTGGCGCCCGCCTCGGCCGCGTCGCGCAGGAGCCGCGCCGCGTCGAAGCGCCCGTAGACCAGAAGCGGCGTGCCGCCCTCGATCGAGCGCACGAGCACCTGCAGGCCGCCGATGTGGCAGAACGGCAGGACGGCCTGCCACAGCGCGCCGTCGCCACCGCCGAGCGCGCGGTTCGCCGCACGCGCAGCGCTCGAGAGCTGCCGCCACGTGAGCGCGACCGCCTTCGGGCGCCCCGTGGTCCCCGAGGTGAACATGACGACGGCGCGCTCGTCGGCGTCGAACAGGTGCGCGGCGCGCTCGGCGAAGTGGATGGCGTCCTCGACCGCGGTCTGGCGCTCCGTCACCGCCACGCGGCTCACGCGCCCGATGTCGTGCGCGAATGCGTCGCCCTCCTCGGAGAACACCGCCTCGATCTGCGCGATCAGCGCGGGCGCCGTCGCCTCGTCAACCGCGCAGGCAACTTTCGCGCCCTCGCGGTCGAGCTCGAGCAGGCGCGCGAGCTTCTCCTTCTCGCCCAGGCGGTGGTTGAGCGTCACCAGCGAGAAGCCGCCGTAGGCCGCGGCCAGCACCAGCAGCACGAACTCGGGGCAGTTGGGCAGGTCGACCACCACGACCGACCCCGCCCGCGCGGCCTTCCGGCGCAGCAGGCGCGCAAGGGCCGCGGCCGCGATGCGCGCGCGGCGGTACGTGCAGGGCACCTTGCGCCCCCCGGCGTCCACGAACGTGAAGAACACCTGGTCGGGGTGGCGTCGAGCCGTGGTTTCGAAGGCGTTGATCATGGCTTGAGCAGGTCCTCTCGCCCGCCGCGCCTCAGCGCGGCTATCAGGGAAACTTCGGGAACTGGGTGAAGTCGGGCGCGCGCTTCTCCTTGAACGCGTCGCGGCCCTCCTTCGCCTCGTCGGTGGTGTAGTACAGAAGCGTGGCGTCGCCGCCGAGCTGCTGGAGGCCCGCCAGGCCGTCGGTGGCCGCGTTGAACGACGCCTTCATGAGGCGCAGCGCCGTGGGCGAGAACTGCATCATCTCGCGCGCCCAGCTCACGCACTCCGCTTCCAGCTCGTCGAAGGGAACCACCTTGTTGACCAGGCCCATCTCAAGCGCCTCGGCTGCGGTGTACTGGCGGCACAGATACCAGATCTCGCGCGCCTTCTTCTGGCCCACGATGTCGGCCAGATACCCCGCGCCGTAGCCCGCGTCGAAGCTGCCCACCTTCGGGCCCGTCTGGCCGAACTTCGCCGTGTCAGCCGCGATGGACAGGTCGCACAGGATGTGCAGCACGTGCCCGCCGCCGATGGCGTAGCCGTTCACCATGGCGATCACCGGCTTGGGCACGATGCGGATGAGCCGCTGCAGGTCGAGCACGTTCAGGCGCGGGATGGAGTCCTCGCCCACGTAGCCGCCGTTGCCGCGGATCTTCTGGTCGCCGCCCGAGCAGAACGCCTCGTCCTCGTGGCGCCCGCCGTGGTTGGCGCCCGTGAGGATGATGACGCCGATCTCCGCATCGTCGCGCGCGACGGTGAACGCATCGTACATCTCGTTCACCGTGAGCGGCGTGAACGCGTTGCGACGCTGCGGTCGGTTGATGGTTATCTTGGCGATGCCGTCGCAGGTCTCGTAGATGATCTCGCGATACTGCTTGCCCGGCTTCCACAGGATGTCGGTCATGGTGCTCCCTGTTCAGTTGGCTGCGCAATGATGCCATGATAGCGCTCTGCGCGCGGTTCGTGCAGCGTGCGGCGCGTTTTACTCAATTATTCTGGGCGAAGTCTACCAGGGCCTCGACAAAAGATTGAGCTTGCTCCAAGTGCGTGTTGTGGCCCGCTCCTGCGATGAGCTTGGCGCGGGCGGCGGGCGCGCCCTGGGCCACGCGGCGCGCGAGGGCGGCGTACTTCCCGTCGAGCTCTCCGGCCAGGTAGAGCACGGGCAGGCCCGCGTCCGCGGCGCGGGCGAGGGCGGAAAGCGAGGCGGCCTCGTCCGCCTGGCGATGCTGGCCGAGCTCCTCGAGCTGCCAGACGAGGGCCGAGGGCGCGTTGCCCGAGCGCTCGGCCTGCACGCGGGCGCGCACCGAGGCGGGCAGCGTGCGCTGCGAGGCGAACAGCGGAAGCTCCGCCCACGCCTCCATGAAGGCTTCGACGCCCTGCTCGCGCAGGTCGCGGGCCCATGCGGCGTTGCGGGCCGCGAAGGCCGCGCGCGCGGCGGCGTCGGCGGGGCCGAGGCCCGCGCTCTCGAGCACGATCCCCGCAACGGGCAGGCCCTCGCCCTTGGGGCCGCGGCGCACGAGCGCCTCGAGCGCGACGCGGCCGCCCATGGAGTAGCCCACGAGGACGGGAAGGGCGGCGGCGGGGACGGCGTCAGGGCCGGCGGGGGCTCCGGAC
>NZ_JAAVTO010000084.1 GCF_013185065.1 Adlercreutzia sp. ZJ473
GCCTGGGGCCGCGCCTGTCTTGCGCTATGTCGGGGAGTCTGTCGTCTCCCGAACCCTGGGTGCCTGGCGGCAGGGCGGGCTGCTTCGGGCAGCCCCGCGTCTGGATCCGGGTCATATTGTCTTCGGCAGCACCGGCAGCGCCCACAGCTTATCGCCGCACATCAAAATTCGGATCGCATGAAGCCTTAAGCGCTCCCTTCCGCCTCAATGCCTTCGAACGTCGTCGCATCTTACGCTTGTGGTTTTTTACGTCTAAGGCAATCGGATCATCGGGAAAAGCTCTTTGAGCCCGAGCAACATACGAAAGGAAATTCCCCTGCTGACGCATCCTGTCAACGCGGTGCCGGACCCTCGTATTCCGCTTCGGGCATCGTCCCCAATCGCTAAAGTCAACGTAAAGTTTGTCCACACGCTTCTTGCTCGGACGCTCTCCCTTACCGTACAGCCGCTTCATTCGCGCATACATGCGTCGGTAATATCGGCCAGTCGTGCGCTGTTTCAATCGGACGGATTTCCCGTCAAACGAAAAGCCCAAGAAATCTATATGCCCGGAATTCTTCGCTTCCTTATCGGCAGCGCCACCAACATGGACAATGGCGTCATCTGCAACACAATAGCAACGCGTTTTTGAAGGGTGAGTGACGAGCGCGGGAATTGAGGCAACCAGGCGTTCGATGTCTGCCCTCGCTTCAGCGAAGTCAAGACAGTTGGGAAGAACGAAGATGAAATCATCTGAATACCTCAGATAAAGCCCGTCGAATCTATCTGAAATGCCTTTTGCCATTTTGTCGAATTCGATCATGTAAACGTTGGCAAGAACTCCGCTTATAGGCAATCCTTGAGGTATTCCCTTTCCGCCGTTCTCTTTCCAAGGCGCTGTTGTTGACGTCCTAACTTCTTGCCTGAACTCTTCACGACTCAAAACCCTTGGAAGTCTGTTGAGCTTTTTCACGCCGCAAACTGTCCACTTCAGACCGTTGCGCTCGAGAAGGTCTCTGATATCCCACACCGAATACTTTGTCGCTCCCCTGAGCACGTGATAGTAATCATCGGGAATCTTCCCGTCACTAAAGAGACTTCGCAACTGGCTTTTCAGATATCTATGGTCGAGCGTTTCGAAAAACTCCTTGAAATCGCCAGCAAAAACAAAGCAGCGATCAGCGTTTCTTATCGCCTCAAAAGCCATTCGCGCAAAATCGCAATTTGATTTCCCCTTGAAACTCGTCCTGTAAGCAAGTGCCACATCGTTTATTCCCAGCTCGGCAGCATAAGAGTTATATCTCTCATTAAGCAGCCCTGCGTAATACTGGTATATGCATCTATCCATATGTGCAGCATATCTTATCGGACGAAAATCTTTGCATGGTTTCCCCTCTTCATCAGTCTTCATTCGACGCATATCCTTTTCGATAAGCGGGTAAAACGCGTACTTCGACACGAAATTGGGGTCCATGATCAAGTTAGCTTTAGACGAAAAAGAAACCCTACGATCAAAATGAGCGTACGATCTAACGCTATCGGGGTCTTTCACAAAGGAAGGTATTTCTATCACGTTACCTCAGCTGCCTGGCAGGTCGATTCATAGAGGGGCGGTGTCCGTTCGGAACCGACCTGCCCACATACACGCGCGAGAAAGCCCGCGCACGGCCACCTTAAATCGAAGGCGGCACCGCCTTTCGGGTCAAGCCCGTCTCAGCAAATCTTCATCTGCGGCACAATGTCCAAAGACGAAGGGAGCATGTCCATGAGCGTTGCTGCGGCGCACCTCTGCGCCATCAGTCTAGCCGATGGAGATTTCGTAGACGCCATTCGAATGGTGTTTACGACAATGCTCTTCCGCTATGGCCTGTTCCATAGTGCATCATAAGGATATCATATAGGGCTATTTCGGAAGACAGGTCTTCTGGATATTGTTGCAAGCACACATCAAAGCATTCCAGGCAAAGCATTCGGGAAAATGCTCTCTCTCAGCATGGAAAGCTCAAACGCGATTCTCCCGCATCCCCTCACTCCTATGGCCCTCTCTCAAGAAGCCTACGCTGGTATTGAGAGGCATGTCTATCGTTCTGATTGATGCGTTTGGCTATATCGTTACTGAAAGAAATGGACTCGTCCTCTAGTATGGCCCCAAGAAGGCCAGATCGCGATTAGGCAGCTCACCGAGGGTCGCTTTCAGAACCCTGTCTTTATATCACTGGTAGCATGCTTCATGCCAATCGCAACAGCGTCCTTTTCCGCAGCATCCTTTCCCTTGCTGCTTGTCAAGAGCGATACCCCGCCAACTGAATCACGAAAGGAAAGCCTCCCGCATGCCTCTACAACGAGGTCAAGTGCATCCCTTCCGAACGCCTTCTCCGACTGCTCTGCAGTTTGAACAAACGCATTCCTTGCGTCATCCTCGGCAATTCGCCCTAAACGATACTGGCTCGTCCTCCTCAAGAAGGACATCGACTTGTCGCTAAGGGGGACTGACGCCTCGGGGGGGGGATGACCGCCATGAGAAGTGCGACTTTGCGCTCCGCGCTAATAAAAAGCTGGCAATAGCTAGCGAGCCTGATTGAGCTTGGATTGCTTTTTCTGCCTCCCGACCTCTCGCTGGATTTTTTAGAAAGCTTAGATTCTTTTAGAAAACTTCGTAAGTCGCTCTCTGGCTCGATATCGAAAAAGCGCATGCTACCCGGGACGAGTTCAGCGTATTGGCTAATTTGATATGATTGCGATTGGCGATTCATCCCTGACTTAAGGATGACGATTTTGCCCCATCTTAACACCGTGACCATGTCACGGGAAGGGCTGACCGGGGACGATAGGGAGTCGATGCGAGAGAAAGATCCTTTCCCGAGCAGGCTTGCATGTTTCCTGACGCTGGGTATTTGGAACCGCATGAAGTCAACAGAGTCAGGACTGAGTCCTCGACGACACTGCACTTGCGGCGGCTGCATAGTGGGCGCGGGCGCCATGGTTGTCGGGAACATCGAGGAGTCGGGGACCCACGTGGGTGTCCCTGCGAAGCTGCTGAGGTAGGGGGGCGGTCTGAATCTGCCCACAGGTTCTTGCACCATCGAGGAGCTCGTTATGGTTCAATTAAATCGTCGTCTCGTTTTGTTTGAGCGGCGGCGCGTCTTTCTCGCTAGATACCGAACGCTGATAGGCAGGTAAGAGGCGCGCACATCGTGCGCCTCGCAGCGCCCCATGTTTCTCTGGCTCTTCTGCTCATTTTTAGCGCAGTTGCCTGCCTCTCTGAAGTTTTCTGACGCTGGCGTCCTCCAGTCCGACATATCGAACACGTACAACGCGGTGAAGCGCACCAAAGAAGGGAGGGGTGGTCGGCTGAGGGAGTATTGGCTGTCTCCTGACAATTTGCTTGATGTGGAGTTGACGATCAGGATCCTGCTGACAGCATGGATAGCGCGGAGAATGGGCTGCCCCGAGGCAAAGATTTTCGAGCTATTCGAGTACGAGGTCGCTCTGTACATTGGGGATAGATGGGCGTTCTTTCGATCCGAGATAGTTGGCGGCGCAGATAGCCTTATCAATCTGGACGCCACCAAGTCTGTCCAGAAGGACTTCTAGGCCGCGCTGGCCACGACGCTCTTTGACGACCTGCTTGAGGGCTTAGAGTGGCGCATCTCATGATGAGCCCCTCCTAGGCTGCTTTTAGGTTTGCATTGACTCCTCGACGTCCGCCCGGAATCTCCCCCACACGATCATGCGCGCAAGCTGCGCCTTGCTCGCCTTCGAGCACGGCGACTTTCGCAAGAACACGAACCCGAACGTGGCCGCCTAGGAGTATGTGCGCAAGTCAGTCGAGGAATGCTCCGGACGCTTCTACGACGTGCTCAAGTGCCTCAGAGGCGGTGTGCTGCCCCTGGTGCCAGAATGCGGGCGCCTGTCAGTCACAGGCGACGCGGAGGCTGACGCCGCCGCCACGAGGCACCACCTCGGGGTCGAGCCAGTGGGACCCGTCCTCGATCTGGTGGGGGGGGTGCTCAAGAACCACGGCATCCTCTTCGTGACCTTGGAAGGCGCCGATGCACGCTTCAGCGGCATAAACGGGTTCGATGACGAGGTAAGGTCGTCAGGCTTTTCAAGTCCAACGATGACGTCGTGCGCTTGTCGGAAGGCGAGCTGCGTAAACGGCTGGAATGAAGCCCATGGGGGCTTTCAGCAAATCGACATTATTTGATAGGAGCATATATGAATTACGTAAATTACAGTGGGACAATGATCGACCCTCGGTATCCCGACCCAAGATGCCGCAGGCAGTTCATGGCTCAGTACGAGGCCGTGCAGAATCGCGAAGTGCTGAACGTGTGGAAGGCTACGCATGACCTCTGCCAGGCAGTGAGCCACCTCGACCCGTATCACCAAGATATGGCACTGCGCGGAAGTCTCGGCATAATGATGTCGGAATGCAATCGGGCCTGAGGAGCTCGGGGCGCTCTTGAGAGGGTAGTCGGCGGGAATCTCGGTTGATTTCATTGCTCCGCATGTCCGCTCCTCATCTCGCCCGGTCATACGTTGGCTCAGAAAAACCCTCGAAGAACGTACTTCCACTTCTCCCAGTTGTCCCATCAGCCCAGACGTCGCTCCTTCACCAAGTGATACGTCCATGAGGTCGTGGTTGAGGCTTTCGAATGTCGGTAGCCGTCGATCACCGTCTGTATTTGCAGCAACAAGACGCTTTTGCAGGCCGTCTTTGGCTTTGTCGACCTCAGATTCAAAATCTTCGGAAGACCCTATCGAGCCTGTCCGATGCATGACGTGGTCGAGCGCGATGATGAGGGCTCGATTCTCGCTCCGGCAAGAACCGTTAGTAGCACTTCTTGCAGGGGCCGTACCCAAGCCGTTGGGCCTCATCGACCGAGAGCTGACGCGTTCCCTTCATGTTGCTGCAGCTGGGAGACGAGTGGTACTTCTTGCCATTCCCGCTTGCGGCGACGTACACGACGGCAGCGTTGGGGGACGTTGCGGCGGCGCTCTCCTGCTGCTGGCGCGCGCTCTCAGCGGCGCGGGCGGCCTCAGCCTCGGCGGCAGCCTTGCGGGCGGCCTCGGCTTCGGCGGCAGCCTGCTCCTCGGCGGCCTTGCGGGCGGCCTCGGCCTCGGCTTCTTGCTGGGCCCGCGCCTCGGCATCTTCCGTAGCCCTTTCTTCCGCCCCGGCCTTTGCCGCCTCATCTTCAGCTGAAGAGCTCGTCGCTTCTTGGGCTCGATCGCTCGATTGCGCCGTCAGGCTGCTCGAGCTGATCGAGCTACTCGCCGAATCCTCGGAGCGCCCGACATCAGAGCAACCAGCAAAGCTGACGCAGAGAACAAACGCCAGGATTGCCGAAATCGCCAGCTTGCCTCGAGATCTCTTCACAGCGCGCTCCTTAAAGACAGTTTTCAGGATGCGATAATTAAACCACGATTTACAGAAAAAGGACGGGAAGCCAGGGATTAGACGGCATGCGGGCGGCTCAGCCCGGCAAACAGCTGCCAGAAAGACAGGGGGCAGGCAAAGCGGGATCGAAGGCCACGTGCGCAACATGTTCAAGAAGACCGGCCACTCCATCCGCCAGGACCTCATCCAGGATTTCTAGAAGAGGTGAGGAAGAGGGACTCGACACGTCCCTCGAACCGCCAAAGCCGTCGATTGCAGTTTGGTCCAAAAGTCGAAAGAGAGGCCCTCGATGTTGACGTGACGAATGCTACACGACAACCACATGCGGCTCCCCGTAAAGGCCGAGGATCTCATCGTGGGTGAGAAACAGCATGTCGGAAACCTTGGACTGGGCTATGAGCAGCCTGTCGAGCGGATCCCTGTGGGCGCTGCCGACCGCTTCGCAGCCAAGCTCCTCGTAGGCGACGATGGCCGCGAGCGAGACCGGGAGGGAGCGCAAGCCCGACTCCTCGCAGGCCTCCGCGAACTCACGGGAGGTGAACGGAATGCTTCCGGGCCTCGCCGCCGACCTGATCGCGATCTCCCATGCTGAGATGTCGCTCACGTAGATCTCGTTGCCGGCATTGAGTATGACCTTCTCGCCATTAGATTGGAAAATTGAGGACAACGCGTGTTTTTTCTAGAATAAATGGGAGATAGTAGGTATTACATTTGGTTTATGAGGAAAGGAGGAGCATATGGAAAACCCGCAGACGATGCAGCCGAAGAAGCCTAGCGCGTCTGATGTAGCAAGGTATCTTCTTGAGAAGAAGGGCGCCCTAACCGAGTATCAGCTCCAGAAGCTCCTCTACTACTGCCAGGCGTGGAGCCTCGTTGTCGAAGGCAGACCGCTCTTTCCCGAAGAGATTCGAGCGTATGAGCATGGCCCGGCTGCTCCCAGCGTGTCGATGCAGCATCAGCGCCAATACTACGTGAGCCCTTCGGACATCTCCGGTGATTCGGGCATACTCTCCGAATCGGACACCGCTTTCATCGATGTTGTACTTGCGGCATATGATGACATGTCGGGCCAGCAGCTCGAAAACCTCACTCATAGCGAGAACCCTTGGCGTGCGAGCTTCAATCAGCTTACAGGCGTAAACTCTTCGGCAGTCATTTCCCACGAGCTGATGCGCAGCTACTACGCCCGGCTGCTTACATCCACCGATGAAGAGCAGCAGCGTCACCACGTGCCCAACTTCAACCATCCGAAGAAGCTGTATGTCACGTCGAGTGACTACGACTGGCTTTTGGGCTACCTCGAAGAGTAATGCACAAGCATGGTGGTCGAGCAGCCGTGGGAGCGCATAATCCCTATCCACAGCATGCCCAAGGAACGACTATCAGACTTCGAATGCGGAGTAAGTGCATTCGACCAGTGGCTGCGAACTTCAGCGCATAGCGCAGCTTCGCGTGGCGAGTGCGTTGTCCACATCTGCGTAGACGGCAGCGGATCGCCAGTTGCGTTCTTCACCCTTTCTGCCACCTCGATCAGCCCTGATGATGTGTCAAGCAAGCTCAGAGGAGGGCTGCATGGCCTTATGCCAGCGACCCTCCTCGGCAAGATGGGCGATGTTGAAAGGATCTGCAGGCAACAGACTACGGGGTATTTTAGGGGATAAGGTCCCTTGCTCCTCCCTCAGCGGCATCGTAAACCAAGGCTTGCATCTCAACAGCTCAAAGGGCTTTCTTTGATGCTTACGCAATGGCACGGGGCATATATCTACTCCGATTTGGGGCATATGAAGCCTTAACCTAAAGATCGCTGAGCTTGCCTTCCTCAGGCCCCGCGAGGCACGCGTCGCCAAGGCCGGGCGCCTGCTCGAGGCCGACCCCGATCTCAAGTGCGCATACGAGCTCATGCACCTGCTCCGCGACTGGTCCGACGTGGGATGGCGCGCCGAGAAGCGCGACTCGCTCTCCAAATGGACCAGCCTCGCCATAAGAAGCGGCATCCCCGAGACGAGGCGAGCCGCCAAGGGCGTCAAGCGCAACCGGGAGGGCGTCCTCAACGGGTGCAAGTGCGCCTTGACCAACGCCGCGGCCGAAGACAATATGACCCGGATCCAGACGCGGGGCTGCCCGAAGCAGCCCGCCCTGCCGCCAGGCACCCAGGGTTCGGGAGACGACAGACTCCCCGACATAGCGCAAGACAGGCGCGGCCCCAGGC
>NZ_JAAVTO010000085.1 GCF_013185065.1 Adlercreutzia sp. ZJ473
AGTTCGCCGACGAGGCCGGCATAGGCGAGCTGCTCGGCGAGCGCGCCGCGGGCGGCGAGCTCGAGGTGCACCTGTACTACTGCGACCCGCGCCAGTCCCAGCAGAAGGGCGGTTGCGAGAAGAACACACCGAGATCCGCCAGATCCTGGAGAAGGGCATGTTCTCCTTCGACGAGCTCACCCGCGCGGACATGTCGGCGCTGATGAGCCATGTCAACTCCAACCCGCGCGCTTTCCCTCGGCGGCAAGTCGCCCATACAGATGCTGCGCTTCGTCTACGGCGACGACGATGCAAACGCCCTGCTCGACGCCCTCGGCGTCTACGAGGTCGGCCGTGACGAGCTGACGCTCAGGCCCGAGATCCTCGACGTGGAGCGCGCCAAGCGAGGGGAGCCGCCGCTGACCCGTCTGAGGTAGCGCCAAAAGAGCAAGGCGATGCGTTGCGCCTAGTCTTGAAGTCCTCGCAAGAGGGCTTGCGCCAGCACGCCCTCAGACAAACCGCAACGCTCCTAAACTGCCCCCTGACATGGCCTCTGCCCAGGACCAGCTACGCAATCAACCCCAAAGCGTTGCGCCTACCTCGGGAAACACACAACGTTCACGGGCGTTGCGCTTACTTTGATAAGTTTCCTAGATACAAGAAAGACACGGCTCCGGCCATCGGTATGATTCGAGTGTCCAATTCAATCCTGCTAGGAGGCAGAGCCATGTCCGACCCCATCGCAGCACTCGACGAGGGCGCCATCCGCGGCGAGCTCAAAGAACTCGTCCGCCAGACCGTCGAGGACACGTTGAACGCGCTTCTCGAGGAGGAGGCGGACGACCTGGTCAAGGCCGACCGCTACGAGAGGACGGCAGAGCGCGAGGCGTACCGGGCGGGTCACTACGAGCGGGGGCCCACGACCGCCTCCAGCCAGGTCACCATCAAGATGCCCAAGCTCAAGGGCATGAGGTTCGCCACCGCCATCATCGAGCGCCACGAGCGCCGCGAGACGAGCGCGGAGGAGGCGATGATCGAGACGCGCCTGGCGGGCGTGCCCGCCAGGAGGTCGAGGACGTCAGCGAGGCCCTGCGGGGCGCGAGCGTCTCCGCGGCCACGGTGTCCAACCTCAACGAGAAGGCGCTCGGGTCCGTCGAGGCCTGGAGGAGCCGACCGCTGACGCGCGCCTACCCCTACGTTTACGTCGACGGCACCTGCCTCAAGCGTGCCTGGGGAGGCTCCTCCGGGAACGTGGCCGTGATGGTGGCCACAGGCGCCGACGACGACGGCTGCCGGGAGGTCATAGGCGCCGCCGAGGGATTCGCGGAATCGGCCGAGTGCTGGCGGGAACTCCTCTCGCGGCTCAAGTCCCGCGGCCTGCGGGGCGTCAGGATGCTCGCCGGGGACAAGGCCGCCGACATGGTCGGCGCGCTGGCCGAGGTGTTCCCGGGCGCCGCCTACCAGCGCTGCACGGCGCACTTCCACCGCAATGCGCTCGCCAAGGTCCCGAAGTCCAAGCGCAAGGTCGTGGCCGACAAGCTCAAGGCCATCCACGCCCAGGAGTCCTTCGAGGCCAGCGAGGAGAAGGCGCTGAGGGTCGTGGATGACCTGGAGGGGATGAGGCTCAAGGAGGCCGCCAAAGTCGTGCGCGAGGGCTATGCCGAGACCCTGGCCTACACCCGCTTCCCCATGGAGCACTGGAGGCGCATCCGCACCGACAACGCCATCGAGCGGCTCAACCGCGAGATCAGGAGGCGCACCCGCGTGGTCGGCACCTTCCCGGACGGCAGGAGCGCGCTCATGCTCGTCACCGCCCGCCTGAAGTACGTGGCCGACAGCGAGTGGGGGTCGAGGAGGTACCTGGACGTGACGCTGCTGGAGGAGCGGCCATGCCGACGGTCAGGCGCCGGCTACGCCAATTTGGCTAGTAACCCGTTCTGGTACCAACAGTCAGCATAAGTTGGTACCGGCAGTCAGCAAACTTGGTACCGCGGGTAAGCACACTTGGTACCGTCAGGGCCGAGCTTAGAATTCCATGGTGCGCGCCCAGTCCGGGGCGCGTTTTCATGGAAGGAGGCTCGATGCCTATGTCTAAGAACAAGAAGATCCTCATGATGCTCGCGAAAGGAGGGGCCAGCCAATCTGACATAGCGGCCGCGCTGCACGTCAGCAAGCGCGACGTGTCGACAGCTGCCAAGGCGATGCGCGAGCACGACCTGACCTTCGATGCGGTGAGCTCGATGGATGCCGGAGTCGTTGACGAGCTGTTCTTCCCGAAAGAGAGGCGAAAGTCGAATGACGCGTACCTCCAGCCCGACATGGAGGCGCTCGTAGAGCGCAAGAAGAAGAGCAGGAAGCTCCCGGTCAAGCTCTTCTGGATCGAGTACTGCGAGCGCGCAGCAGCTGAGGGCAGGCTCGCCTACGCCTATCAGACCTTCTGCGAGATGTTCGCCGAGAAGGCGGAGAAGATGGATGCGACCAGGCACTTCGTGCACGAGGCCGGGGCCAAGTGCTATATCGACTGGGCAGGCGACACCGCCTCTTTGACAGACAAGTTGACGGGTGCGAAGACGAAGGTCTACGTGCTCGTCGTCACGCTGCCGTTCTCCGGCAAGTTCTGGGCCGAGGGTTTTTGCGGTATGGGGCAGAAGCCATGGCAAGAAGGACACATGCACGCGTTCGAGGAGTTCTGCGGCGTGCCGCGCATGTGGGTGCCCGACAACGCCGCCACGGCGACCGACCGCACGAACATCCCGCGCGTCACGCTCGTGAACAGGGAGTACGAGCGCTTCGCCGAGCACTACGGGGCCGCCATCGTGCCCGCACGCGTTCGCAAGCCGCGTGACAAGAGCGTTGCGGAATCGTGCGTGGACCTGGTCGAGCAATGGATAATCGGCCCTGCCGTCGAGATGACATTCTACACTATAGGCGAGTTCAACGAGTTCTGCGCGGAGAGAACCGCATGGCTCAACTCCCGCCCGTTTTCTGCGAAGGACGGCTCGCGCGAGTCGGTCTTTAAGGAAGAGGAATGCATGCACCTTGAGCCGCTTCCCGCCGAACGCTACGAGATGTGCGAGTGGAGAAGCGCCAAGGTCGCGCCCGACTACCACGTCAAATGCACTTCTTCTCATTTGACGTGGAATGGGCAGCTGGGGCAAATGCGAAGCTAATCATGATTGCGCACGTCCGACTCCTCGACCTTTCGCCCAACTGCCCATTTGCCTTACTCGGACAATGATTCGAGCCAACGCATAATGCTCGCATCGCGTTCCCATATAGGCTCTTCGATGTCCATGGTCACGCCGTTGCTCCTCTCGATAGCTTTTCTGATAGCGCCCGAATCGCATTGAGCGTAGATCTCCGTGGTCGACAGTTCGGAATGGCCGAGGAAATCGCGTATGTATATCAGCGGCACGTCGGCCTGCAGCAGATGGACGGCTTTCGAATGACGCAGAGTATGCGGGGTGATTTCCAGCATGCCCGCATCGCGTATGTCCGGGGGAACTGCAGCCCAGTGCTTCTGCAGGACGTACCTGATTCCCCCGCGGGTCAGCTTGTCCCCGCCCCGGTTGACAAACAAAGGGTCCTCCGCCGCAAACCGCTTTCGCTCGGCGCGGTGCCGCAGATAGGATCGGAGAACGTCGACCGTGTCGCCCATGAGCGGCACGAACCTTTCCTTCGCCCCCTTTCCGAACAACCGGATACGCGCAGGCTCGTCCGTCCGAAGGTCCCCGGCCTTCGCTTCGGCGAGCTCCGACACCCTGGCGCCGCTATCGTAGAGCAGGGACAGGAGCGCGAGGTCCCGCAGGCCCTGGTAGCGGCTGCTGTCGATGCCGTCCAGGAGCGCCTGCACGGCATCGAGCGTCAGCCATTTGACGCACGTCTTCGGCTCCCTCTTCCTCGGGATCGCCGCTATCTGCTGGCATTGCAGCATGTGCTCCGGTGCGACGACCTGCACGTAGGCGAAGAACGTCTTTACGGCGTCGAGCCTGACGTTGCGGGTCGAGGGGGAGTTGCCGCGTTCGTCCTCGAGCCAGTCGAGGAATCGCTCCAAGAGCGGGCGGTCGATGTCGCGAATCGCCAGCGACGACGAGCGGATGCCCTCGACGTCGCTGCAGTACCCGATGAGAAGGGAGAAGGACGTTCGTCTCGAGGATATGGTGTGCTCGCTCAAGTCCAGGGACCCCGCGAGATGGCCGATGAAGTAGCCGGTGAGGTGCCTCGCGAAGTCAGTAGGCGCTTTGCTCATCGCCGCTCACCTCCGGGATGACGCGCGAGCACGCGCGCTCGACCAGCTCCATCACGTCAGGGTAGACCTCGGCCGTCATCCTGAGGTAGACGCCCGTCTCGCGCGCCGACTCGTGGCCGAGGTATTCCGACAGCACGGGGAGGAGCGCCATGACGTCCTCCCCGGCTTCCGACGCCCGCATGAGGACGTGGCAGGAAAACGTGTGGCGGATGTCGTGGACGCGGGGTCCGGCGCCGCGTCCTCCATGCGGGATGCCCGCGTCCATCAGCACGGATCGGAAGCGGTTGTATATGGTCTGGTTGCTGTATCGCCCGCCGGCCACGTTGCAGAACAGGTAGTCGCCCGGCTTGGGGTCGGGGTGCAGGATCGAGCAGAACTCCCGCAGCACGTCGGCCATCGTGTCGGACAGGGCGACGAGGCGCACCTTCCCGTTTTTCGCGTTCTCCATGCGCACGGCGCCGTTCTCGAGGTCGACGTCTTTCATCTTGACCGACAGCGTCTCGCTTATCCTCGTCCCGGAGCTGTAGAGCAGCCTGAGCAGCGTCGGCAGCACCAGGTGCATGGTCGAGCAACGGTGCGGGCAGATGCGGTCGGAAGCTTCGAATATCCTGCTCATCTCGTCTCGGGTGAACACATACGCGACGAATCGCGAGCGCCTGCTCATGTTGTGCGCCACGTTCATCGGGAAGTGGACGTTGCGGCCGAGGGCGCTCAGGTACAGGCCGAACTGCCGGATCAGCGTCACGCGCGACGTGCGGCCGCCGCCGCCGCGCTCGGGCTCGTGCGGCCGCTTCGCGCACCACGCCTCCACGATCTCCTCAGTGAGGTCGGGCCCGTCCCAGCCCCTGTCGCTGCAGAATAGGGAGAAGAGGCGGAGCAGCCCTTCCTCCTTGACGTACTTGAACCCCATGTCGCGCTTGAACTTCAGGAAGCCCGCTATTTCGTCCTCGAAGGAGGCTTTCTCGATGCCGCCGCTCATCTCGCACCTCCCGTCATCCACCAGGTGTTGACCAGGGGCAAAACGTCCAAAGCGCATCTCCTGAGCTGCTCGATGTCTGCCTTCAGGTAGAACTTGCTCGTGTCGCTGCAGCCGTGGGACAACGCCCTGGTTATCACCGGCAGCGGCACCCCGCTGCCCATCATGCGCGTGGCGACGCTCGCCCTGAGCGCGTGCGGGCCGCGTCTCCGCCCGTCCCTTGCGATGCCGGCTCGGCCCATGGCCTCCGATACGATGTCGTACACGATCGCCGGGCGCATCCTCGTGTAGGGAGGGTTGTGCCTTACCAGCACGTACGGCTCGTCCGATTCCAGGCGCCCCTCCTTGACGTACGCGATGATCGCGGTGCCTATCTCGTTCGTGAGGGGCAGCACGGTAGGCTGGCCCGTCTTGGCCGACGCGAACGATATGCAGCTCTCCTTCCACGCCAGGTTGTCGAAGCGCAGGCCCACGATGTCCGATGATCGCATCCCGAGGCGGGCGGCCAGCAGGCAGGCCACGAGGTTGCGCCTGCCGGTCGGGCTCGCCGTGTCGATGGCTCCGACGATGAGCTCGACCTCCTCGTCGGTGTAGGTGTCGGGCGGCTCGGGCCTCGGAGCCTTCGCCTTCGGTACGATGTCGACCGCCTGCTGCTCGATGCGCCCTGTCGCCTCGAGCCACGACAGCAGCTTCCTGAGCTTGCTCGTAGTCGAGTAGACGAGCTGTTGGCCGACGCCGCTCTCGGATACGCGCTGCATGAACCCCATCACCGCGGTGGCGTCGATGTCGGCGATGTCCTCGATGCCGTGCTCCTCTAGGTAAACGCTGATTTATTCCGCCTGCAACAAGCCGCTCGCATCTGCTTTCAAAGTCCGTCGGGGCGGCGGCAAGCCGCCCCTCCATTGGCATGCAAGGGGCTCCGCCCCTTTGACGACCCCCGC
>NZ_JAAVTO010000086.1 GCF_013185065.1 Adlercreutzia sp. ZJ473
GGTCCCGGGCGCGGGCGCGGCGGCGCGGCGGGCCTGCGGGCGCGCGGGCGGCGTCGGCTGGGGGTCGGGCGGTTGCGGTTGTCTCACGTGTCGAGCCATAGGGTCCTCTCAAAACGACATGGCGCCATCATAATAGGAGGCGCCCCCGGTCGTCGGGGGCGCCCACGAGGTTTAACATGCAATTCATCCTGCCTGGCAACGCGACGCGAAGCTCATGCGCGAACGCGCTGCGATGCGAGGCGAGACGCACATCGGATGCTACTTCTTCATCTCGTCGATGAAGCCCTTCGCGATGAAGATCACGATGATCAAGACGATGATCGCGACGATCACCCAGACCGCTTCCATGGGAATAAAGCTCATAAGGCTACCTCTTCGGCGTCAGGCGCGCGCTGCGCGCGGGTCGAGTCATGCATCCGAACATACTAGCGCGACCCCTCGTTTTCCGCAAGCAACGCCGCCCCTACTTTCCCAGGCGCTCCTCCAGGGCGTCCACGATGGTGCGCAGGGCCTTCACGCGGGCGTGGAGCTTGTTGTCGCTCTCGAGGACCACCCAGGGGGCGTAGACGGTCGAGGTCAGGCGGAACATGTCGTCGATGGCGCTCTTGTACTGCGGGTACTTCTCACGGTTGCGCCAGTCGTCCGGCGTGATCTTCCACTGCTTGGAGGGGTCGGCCGCGCGCGCCTCGAAGCGGCGCAGCTGCTCCTCGGGGCTCACGTCGACCCAGAACTTCAGCAGGATGGCGCCCCAGTCGACCAGGTCGTGCTCGAACTCGTTGATCTCGTCGTAGGCGCGCGACCACTGGTCGGGCGTGGCGAAGCCCTCCACGCGCTCCACCAGCACGCGCCCGTACCACGAGCGGTCGTACATGCCCACGTGCCCCGCCTTGGGCAGGCGCGTCCAGTAGCGCCACAGGTGCGGGTGGGCCAGCTCGAACTTCGTGGGCGCGGGGCTCGGGAAGATGGTGTAGGCGCGCGCGTCGAGCGCCTGGGCCACGCGCTTGATGTTGCCGCCCTTGCCGGCGGCGTCCCAGCCCTCGTACATGATGATGAGCGGGATGCGCGCCTGGTACATCATGTTCTCCAGGCGGAACAGGCGCTTCTGCAGCTGCTTGAGCTCTCTCTTGTACTCGTCGCGCTCAAGGGCGAGCGTGTGGTCGATGGTGTCCACCTGCGGGTAGTCGGCCGTGATGGAGAAGCGCGAGGCCGCCGGCGCGAACGCGTGCTGGATGCGCGCGGCCTCCTCGGGCGGGGTGCCGGGCTCCACCGCGGCGATGGCCTGCTTGTCCCGGTGCGCCTTGCGGGCGAGCGCGTCCTCGAAGGCCCTCACGAGCGTGCGCGCGATGGACAGGTTGGCTGCGCGCTTGTCCTCGCCGTTCACGAGCACCCACGGCGCGAAGTCGAAGTTGCTGCCCTCGAGCAGGCGGTCGTACAGCTCGTACTGGTCCTCGTAGCTGCGCGTGCTGGCGAGCTTCTTCTCGGGCGCGCGCCAGCGCGTGGCCGGGTCGTCGTAGAGGCGCTCGAGGCGCTTGCGCTGGGCTTTCTTCGTCACGTGGATGAAGAACTTCACCACCACGTAGCCGTCGCTCGTGAGCTGGCGCTCGAAGTCGCGTATGGGCTCGAGGTAGTGGCGCGCGCCCTCGCGCGGGTGCAGGAGCTCCCCCGCCGTGCGCGCGAGCATGCGCTGCGTGGCCTTGGTGTACCAGCCGCGGTCGTAGAACGTGATGCCGCCGCGCTCGCCGAGCGCCTGCCAGTACTCCTGCATGAGCGGGAAGTAGTCCGACACGCCGCTCGCGCGCCCGGGGAAGTCGCGCACCTTGGACGCGTCCACGTCAGACGCCACGTACACGCTGGTCGCGCGCGCGTCGAGGTTGTACATGAGGTCGGAGATGCGGCTGCCCTTGCCCGCGCCGTTCCATCCCTCGAACAGCACCACCAGGCCCACGCCCTGCTCGCGCGCCTGCTGCTGGAGCACCACCAGCCGGTCGACGAGCTCGTCGTAGTCCTGCTTGTACGCTTCCTTCGTCAGGGGCTTTTGGCTGAAGTCGACTTTCTCAAGCATGGCAGTGCCTCCTCGCGCGCGCCCGCGCACATCACCCGCAGGCATGCGAACGCGCCTAAATTCCATCGAAACTGATAAGATAGGATCATATTATCACTGTTATCGCTGGCTGCGCGCCCTCGGGCGGGCGGAGAGGGAGGCTCATGGCATACTACGGCGTCATCGACTTGGGATCGAACTCCATTCGCCTGGTGGTCTACGAGGTGGCTGGCAGCGCCCGCAAGCCCTTCTCGAAGAAGGACTTCCACAGCGTCATCAACGAGAAGAAGATCGCGGGGCTCTCCGCCTACGTGAGCGACGGCGTGTTCACCCAGGCCGGCATCGACCGCGCCGTGGAGGTGCTCACCGAGCACCTGCGCCGCGCGCGCAACGTGGGCTGCGATCGCGTGCGCGTGTTCGCCACCGCCGTGCTGCGCAACTGCTCGAACTCGAAGGCCGCCACGCGCGCCATCAGCGACGCCATCGGGCTGCCCGTCGAGCTGCTCTCCGCGCGCGACGAGGCGCACCTGGGGTTCGTGGGCGCCACGTGCGACCGCGACATCGAGCGCGGCACGCTCATCGACATCGGCGGCGGCTCGACCGAGCTCACGCGCGTGGAAGGCGGCGCCGACAGCTGCGGCGTGAGCCTGCCGCAGGGCAGCGTGTCGTCGTACGCCCAGTTCGTGAGCATGATCCTGCCCACGCATGACGAGATGCACGTCATCGAGGACGCCTTCGCCGCGCACCTGGACACGCTCGGCGACCTCGAGCCGTACCGCGCCGCGCGCCTGTACGGCGTCGGCGGCTCCACGCGCGCCGCAGCCAAGATGTACGCCGCCGCCTTCGGCACGTCCGGCCGCCCGCGCACGCTCGAGCTCCACCAGCTCGACGCGCTCCTGGCCCTCCTGGCGCGCAACCCGCGCACCTTCGCGCACCTGGCCGTGAAGGCCACGCCCGACCGCCTGCACACGCTCGTGCCCGGCTGCCTCATCGCGATCACGCTCATGCGCGCGCTCGGCGCCGAGAGTTTGGAAATATGCAAGTACGGCGTACGCGAAGGATTCCTCATTAGGCGTATACTGGAAGCGTAGGCTTTTCGAGGCTTCCCTGGCGCGCCCCAAGCCCTTACTGACGCTTGCGCGCCTTGCGCACGCATGCCGTCGTCCCCATAAGAGAAAGCGAGATGCTATGGACCGTAACGCCGCACCCGTCAGACTCCCCTACATGCAGAACCGCGAACTGTCCTGGCTCGCCTTCAACAAGCGCGTCCTCGACCAGGGCGCCGACGTCACCGTGCCCCTGCTCGACCGCCTGAACTTCATCTCCATCTTCTGGAGCAACCTCCAGGAGTTCTTCATGGTGCGCGTCGGCAGCCTGACCGACCTCGCGCTGGTCAAGAAGTCGATCATCGACTCGAAGTCGGGCATGACGCCCGCCGAGCAGCTCGACGCCATCTACGCGCGCTGCCACGAGCTGTACCCGTACTACGAGCACACCTACGAGGACCTGCGCGCGCAGCTCGCCGCCGAGGGCATCGAGAACGTGCGCGCCGCCGACCTCTCCGACGACCAGCGCTCCTTCCTCGACGACTACGTGCACGCCCACGTCATGCCGTTCCTCTCGCCGCAGATCATCAACGCGCGCCACCCCTTCCCCCACCTCGAGAACGGCGCGCTCTACATCGTGGTGCGCCTCGACGAGCGCGCGCTGCCGAAGAAGGACAAGAAGGCCCGAGCGAAGGACCCGAAGGCCGACAAGGCCGGGAAGGCCGCGGCGAAGGAGGCCGCCCGCGAGGCGCGCGCCACCAAGGACCTCGGCGCCGTGGGCGTGACGCTCGGCCTCATCCCGCTGCCGCGCCAGTGCGACCGCGTGGTGCAGCTGCCGGGCAAGGGAACCTCGTTCATCCTGCTCGAGCACGTGATCGAGATGTACGCCGCCGAGGTGTTCTCCATGTACAAGGTGAAGCACACCAACGTGATCTGCGTGACGCGCAACGCCGACCTCGACGCCACCGAGGGCACTGACGAGCACGGCGACGACTACCGCGAGCACATGAAGCGCATCCTGAAGAAGCGCTCGCGCCTGGCGCCGGTGCGCCTCGAGAGCGAGCGCGAGCTGTCGAGCACCGTGAAGCCCCTCCTCCTCGAGAAGCTCGGGCTCAAGGAGCACCAGACGTTCGTGACCTCGGTGCCGCTCGACCTCGGCTTCACCTGGGGGCTCGCCGGCCGCGTGTCGGCGAAGAAGCGCGCCGCCCTCGCGCAGACGCCGTTCACGCCCCAGTGGCCCGCGTGCCTCGACCGCAACCGCCCCATCATCGACCAGGTGAGCGAGCGCGAGGTGCTGCTGTCCTACCCCTACGAGTCGATGGACGCGTTCGTGCAGCTTCTGCGCGAGGCCGCGGCCGACCCGAAGGTGATCTCCATCAAGATCACGCTGTACCGCCTGGCCAGCCACTCGCACCTCGCCGAGGCGCTCATCGCGGCGGCCGAGGCTGGCAAGGAGGTCACGGCGCTGTTCGAGCTGCGCGCCCGCTTCGACGAGAGCAACAACATCGAGTGGTCGCAGCGCTTCGAGCAGGCCGGATGCCACGTGATCTACGGCTTCCGCGACTTCAAGGTGCACTCGAAGGTGTGCTGCATCACGCGCCAGACCGACGGCGGCCTGCAGCACATCACGCAGCTCGGCACGGGCAACTACAACGAGAAGACGGCGCGCCTGTACACCGACTTCTCCTTCATCACGAGCGACCCCTCCATCGGGCGCGACGCCGTGCAGTTCTTCCGCAACATGGCGCTTGAGAACGCCTCCGACAGCTACGACATCCTGTGGGTGGCGCCGCTGCAGATCAAGCAGAACATCATCGCCGGGATCGACGAGCAGATCGCGCTCGCGCGAAAAGGCGAGCCCTGCGGGCTGTACTTCAAGACGAACTCGGTGACCGACAAGGAGGTCATCGACAAGATCGCCGAGGCGTCGCAGGCCGGCGTCGACTGCACGCTGTTCGTGCGCGGCATCAGCTGCATCGTGCCGGGCGTGGAGGGGTTCACCGACCGCGTGCGCGTGGTGTCCATCGTGGGGCGCCTGCTCGAGCACAGCCGCATCTACTGCTTCGGCCCGCTTGACGACTGCAAGGTGTACCTGTCGAGCGCCGACCTCATGACGCGCAACATGGACAAGCGCATCGAGATCGCCTGGCCCATCCTGAACAACGACTTGCGCGACCAGGTGCTCGGGTACCTGGCCACCTGCATGAGCGACACCGCCAAGCTGCGCGAGCTTCTGCCCACGAGCGCCTACACCGAGCTCGGGTACTTCGCCGAGGCGGGCGCTCCTCTGTTCGACTCGCAGAACTACCTGATCGCCGAGGCGCAGCGCAAGCACCTGGCCGCCGCCGAGCTCGAGGCGCACCGCGAGGCCAACCGCATCAGCGTGGGCGGGCGCGCGTTCGCGCACGAGCCCCTCGGCGAGGAGGTGTCCGAGTTCGTAGACGCCCCCGCGATCGACGAGGACGAGGCCACAGCGGTGGCGGGGAAGGTCTTCATGAGCGTCGGCGAGGCGGCCGGCGTCGCAAGCGCGACGGTGGGCGCGGCCGGGACCGTGGCTGCCGGGATCGCCGCCGGGACCGCGGGCAAGGCTGCCGGCGCAGGTGGCGCGGCTGAGGCCGCCGTCGAGGAGATCGTCGTCGAGGCCACGCCCGTCGAGGACGAGGCCGCCTCCGACGAGGTGGACGAGATGCCCGGCGAGCTCGGCGGCGAGAGCGCCCGCGCGCACGCCGCCACGCCGAGCCCCGAGCAGATCGAGCGCGCCAAGGCGGCTGCGAGGAGCGCCGCCACCAGCGTGGCGCATGCGGCGGGCAGCGCGGCCGTCGTCGCCGGG
>NZ_JAAVTO010000087.1 GCF_013185065.1 Adlercreutzia sp. ZJ473
TTCTCCGTTCATGGCTCTTTCCTGTCTTCTGTGGATGGCAAGGTTTGGCGACTGGACACCATAGCTGGAAAGGGTCATTTTGTGTATTGCGGCGGGCGCTCGGGCCAAAGGGCCCTCACGTCCGCCGAGGGCTTGCGCCCTGTCCCACTTTCAGACTAACCGCAATCGTTGCGCCTAGTCTGGAAGGTTGCGGTTAGCGTTGCGATGAGTATGAAAAGTTTCGGCCGGAAAAGCACGCAGAACAGGGAATTGTTTTTTACCCGGAATCACGTCGGGCCCTCGACGCTGCGCAGCCGTTCCGCTATACTAGGTCGATGCGCCCGGGTGGTGGAACGGCAGACACGTCGGTCTCAAAAACCGATGCCGAAAGGTGTGTGGGTTCGAATCCCACCCCGGGCACCATTCTCTTCGCGCCATCCCACCGCAACAGCAAACCCTCAAGTCCACGCTCCTCGCAGGGGATTCGAACCGCGAGGTTGAAACGCGTCAAGAAAACAGTCCTGTGGACTGTTTTCAGCGTTTCACCCGAAGGCGCTTGCGCCGAGGGCCGGGAGCGTTCGCGAAGCGGACGCGGGAATCCCACCCCGGGCACCATTCTCTTCGCACTGGGATCCACATATCCGCACTTACTCGCGTAAGCCTGTCGAGATTCGACTTACTTTTAGCCCAGCTCGTCAAATCAGATCGCACAACGAAAGCTGGAAGAGCCATGGCCTACGCTCCCTTGAAGAAGGTCTCTCACCCTTCAGGTGATTCTGGATGAAACAAGGCCGTTATCGGCGATTTCTCGGGGAAAGTGGATGAGAAAGCGCCGTTGTCGGTGGTTTTCGGGGCTCGAATCGCCGATAACGGGCGTTTTCCATCCAGCTTTTCAAAATGGTGGATGCAAAAAGGGCGTTATCGGTCGCTCGGGTCCCGAGGGGTCGAAAGGGCACCCTCTCGTTTCTCTACTCGCTTTGGGATAAGAGAGAAGGAGCTGCAGCAGAAAGCTTCCGCTTCCCCTGCTTCGAGAAACTGAACAAGCAAGAAAGGAAGCGAGCTGCCCGCTTTGGCAAAAGTTGATATGACGCCCATGCTACAATACGGTAATACCAGATGGAGCTACCTCAGAGAGGGCTAACATTGAACAGGGTGTTCGTGCTGGACAGGGTGATGGAGCGCCATCCCGAGCTGACGAAAGAGGACGCCGCCCATGCTTGGGAATTCTGCATCAGGAGCATGCCGAGGCTCGGCAAAGAGCCGGAAGAGCACGTCGGAATCGGATACGACGCAAGCGGACGACTCGTCGAAGTCGTAGCCATCAGGAGCAACGCGGGCGATTGGCTGATAAAGCATGCGCAGACGCCGCCGCAGGAGTCGATAAAGCGCGAGCTTGGCCTTGGAAGGAGGAAGGCATGAGCGACAGGGAGCTGTGCGAGATGTTCGGCACCACGCTTGAGGAGGTGGAGGCCGACGTCGAGCGATACGAGAACGAAGATTTCTCGGACTTCGGCTTTGGCAAGCCAATCGACGGAAGACCGACGGCGAAGATGAGGACGACCTCGCTGAAGCTCTACGACTTCCAGCTCAAGGCGATAGACAGGGCCGCGAAGAAGGAGGGCGTCTCACGCTCGGAGTTCGTACGCCGCGCGATAGACAACGAGCTTGTGGCCCTGACGTAGCACCCGGAAGCGCGCAAGACGACATGCACTCAGATGGCCCTGCGCAGCGCCTTGAGAACAACGACGACGGCTTTGCGCTTTGCATGGATACTCTCCGTCTCTCCTGTTGTTTTTGAATTGGTTCGGCTATCATCCTGAAAGTGAGACAGTCCTCGTGGACTCTACGTGAGGCGAGGACAAAGAGGGGTCGTTGGTTTCCAGCGGCCCCTCGATCTTACGAGGTGATCTGCTTGAAAGAGTTCAAGAGCATCGAAGAGCAGGTAGAGCTGCTAAAGGGTCGAGGCGTAATCACCGACGAAAGCACGGCCACGATCCTCCTGAGAGAGAACTACTACTCGGTGGTTAACGGCTACAAGGATCCCTTCTTGGACAGGACGGCGATGCAATCCTGCCCCAACGAGGTCTATCTTCCCGAAACTCGATTCGAATGGCTCTACAGCTTGTTCCTCTTTGACCGCGAGCTGAGACAGCTCACCTTCGGCTACCTTATCCAGGCCGAAGCAGCACTGAAAACGGCTACTGTCTACGCATTCTGCGATGCCCATAGAGGCTGCACAGACTATCTGGATCGCGCATCGTTCTCTGATGCCAAAGGCATGCTCGTCCCAAAGGCGTTCAGAGGCAACAAAGCCGCCCTTCACTCCAACAACATGAATCGCCTCATGAAGATTCTGAACGACAAGCTGGTGTCCAAAGCCGCCAATCGCCCTTTTACCGCTCATTACCTTCAGAGATATGGCGAGGTACCCCTGTGGGTTCTGTGCAACGATCTGACTTTCGGCAACATGTCCCATTTCTATCAACTCATGAAGCGCGGAGAGCAGAATTCCGTGTGCAAGCACCTGTTCTCAACGACGCTCAGAACCGACGAGGACGAGAGACTTTCGCCGCACGACGTAATGAGGGCCTACGACGTCTTAGTTCATTTCAGGAATCTTTGCGCTCATGATGAGCGACTCTATTGCGCCCGAAAAGACAACGACACCTATGCAACTATGCTCGAACTGCTTCGCATAGCACTTCCTGCCGAAACAGTCGAAGGACTGAAGCGCGAGCTTGAGGGATTGTTGAAAAAATACGAGAACTCCTTGCACGTTGTCACTGCAGACGACCTTGGAGCTATGTTGGGCCTTCCTCCCAGGGAAAAGCCTGGCATCATCAAATCTAGCTGCCAAGCGGAATAGCCAGAGCAATCCCACAATGCGGGCAGCTAGAAACGGGTGTATCGACGACAGAGGCCTGTGCTCGTGGCAGCGGCACCGCCTCTGCCATACCTCCGCCGTCCGTTGCGGCTTCGTCGTCGGGGGTGCTTTACCTAGGGAAGCCTGCGAGATGGCGTGCCGCGTCGAGCACGACTTCCCGAAGGGGGAGAACGGCGTCATGGTGGTCCAAGCCGACCCCTACCAGCTCTCCGAGGGCGAGGACAGGTGGGTGTGGATCAACATGCCGGTGTTCACCGACCAGTGCAACCTGTGCGCCGAGCGCCAGGGGAAGGGCAAGCTGCCCACCTGCGTGCACCACTGCCAGGCGGCGATCATGAAGTACGGCGACCTCGACGAGCTGCAGGCCGAGCTTGCCGCCAAGCCCAAGCAGGTCCTGTACTCGCTCAGGTAACGCAAATCCCCTACTCGCCCGAGCGCGCGCAGGGTTTGCACGCGCTCGGGCAACGCACCCCCTGCTCGCTCGGACGACATCGGCCGGGCGCCCGGGGGCAGGCGGTCGCACATCCCCTCCCTTGCGTGCCTCCGCCTGCCCCCTGCGAAAACGCCCGCCCCGCTCATCAGCGCGGGCGGGCGTTTTGCTGTCTGCGCTTAAAAAGGCACCCGCCGCGGGGGTGCGGCGGGTGCCTTCGAGGTGCTTGCCAGACGGCCTTGCCGCCGAGCTTGCCAGACTTGCCAGACGGCCTTGCCGCCGGGCTTGCGCGGCTTGCGCTTCGCTATGCGGCAACCCAAGCTGGCTTCGCTTGCGGCGCGAACCTTGCAGCGCTTCGCTTACAGCGCGAACTCCTTCTCGCCGTTGAAGACCGCGAGGGCGTCCTCGACGCTGTAGTCGGCCAGCGTGATGGCGCTGATGGCCTTGGTCAGGCGCACGGCCTCGTCGAGCGAGCGCTGGTGGATGTTGCGGCCGGTGGCGTTGCCGCACGCGCCGCCCACGTGGATCTGGTCGTGCAGCTGGGTGAGGAACGTCTCGGCGTCAACGGTGGAGCCGCCGGCGCACACCAGGCCGGTGCGGCCGGAAGCCATCGACGCGATCTTGAGCGCCTCGGCCGGGGTGCGGCCGTCCTCGGGCTTCGGCGGGTTCACCTTCACGAAGTCGGCGCCCAGGCACAGCGCCACGCCCGCGGCGCCGGCGATGAGGTCCGGGTCCTTCTCGGCGGTGACGGCCTTGCCGCGCGGGTAGATCCACAGCACCACGAGCAGGCCGTTCGCATGCGCCTGCGCGATGAGCTCGCCCGCCTCGGCCATCATGGTGGACTCGTACTCGCTGCCCAGGTAGATGGTGTAGCCGAGGCCCACGATGTTCACGCCCGCCTCGCGCATGGCGAGCACGGCGTCGAGGTCGGTGAGCTGCGGGGAGTACGGGTCCTCCTGCTTGGTGCCCACCAGGTTGGTCTTGGAGTTCATCTTGACCAGGTAGTTGATCTCGGGATAGTCGGCCGCGTAGCGCGCGATGAGGCCGCGCTGGCCGGCCAGCACGCCGCAGACGCCCTGGCTGCCGATCTTGAACAGGTGCTCGGGCTCGGCGTCGGCGATGTCAATGCCCTCGCCGTAGAAGTCCTTGTTCAGGTGCTCGATCTTCTGATCGCAGGCGAACAGCATCAGGCGGCCCGTCTCGCGCGTGGCCTTCATGTAGTTGTCGACGTACACCTCACGCATGTCCGGCATGACGTCGGCCGGCACCTTCACCTGATCACGGGTGATCTTCGGCATGGGTTTCCTCCTTAAGGTTGGCTGTGCACGGAAGCGCCTCGCGCTTCCCAAACGTTCTTCTATTGTACCGAAAAGGCGCCGCCTCGGTAACGGCAGCAGGGCGGCATCAGGGCGAAAGACCTGTTTTCCGGCTTATTTTCGCGATCCGTAGTCACGCGGGTCGAGCTTCTCGAGCTCGCCGGCGCCCTCAGACACCACCGCGCGGCGCTCGAGCAGCCTTATGATGCGGTTGTAGCCCAGAACGCCCGCCACGGCCACCAGCGCGGCGACGGCGAAGATGATGGCGCTCTGCAGGTAGTCGCCCTGCACGATGCCCGCCGCCGCGTACGTCGACACGACGATGCCCGGGATGCGCGCGATGTTCGACAGCAGCAGAAACGCCCGCATGCGCATGTCGGTGAGGGGCACCAGGTAGGTGAACACGTCCTTGGGCAGGCCCGGGATGAGGAACAGGACGAACACCACCATGTTCAGCTTGCCCGACGCCTCGAAGCGGCGGAACTTGTCGAGGAACTTGGTGGGCACCATGCCCTGCACGAACGGCGCGCCGAGCTTGTGGACGAGCACGAAGACGAACGCGCTCGAGAACACGCAGCCCACGAGCACCACGGCGGCGCCTCCCCACGGGCCGTACAGCATGCCGGCCGCGATCTGCACCACCTCGCCGGGGATGAAGGCCACCACGATCTGCAGGAACTGGATGGCCAGCAGGATGGCGACGCCCGCGGGCCCGGCGTGCTGCACCTTCTCCATGACGCGGTCAAGACCGCCCGGCTCGAACATCTCGTGGACGTAAGGCCAGATCAGCACGCATATGCCGCACATGAGCACGAAGAACGTCACCAGTCCCGCGAACTTGAAGATGTCGGCGGCGCTCATGACGTGGCCGTGGACGACCTTCTCCTCGTGCGCCTTGTCCTTCAGCGCGTCGATGCGCGGATGCTCGTGGCTGTGGGCGTGCGCGTGCGCGTCCGCCGAGCTGCGCGCGCCCTCGTCAGCCGCAGCAGGCGCGCCGCCGTGCGCGTGCGCACCCGCGGCCGCGGCATCGCGTGCGCGTGCGCCTTCGGTCTGCCCTGCGGGCTCTTCGCTACTCTTTTCGCGCTCTGTCATATTCCTCCTTGAAGGCGGAGAACATGCCGCCTGCTTTCCTCAGGTGCGATCCCACCGCCCGCGCCGCGCCCTCGGCCCCCGCGCTCGCGCGCGAGC
>NZ_JAAVTO010000088.1 GCF_013185065.1 Adlercreutzia sp. ZJ473
TATCCTGTAAAGTGTCCATGGTGGCCGTTGCCTTTCTGATGAATCGGTTACTTTCGCAAAAACGATTCTAGGCAATGGCCACTTCTATCTCAAAGCGACTCCTGACACCAACTTTCGGCACGCGATCCGACAACGGCGCTTTCGCATCCACTTTTCCCGAGAAATCGCCGATAACGGGCATATTTCATCCAGAATCGCCTGAGGGGTGGATGGAAAAGCGCCGTTGTCGGTAACGTTGCCGGCAGCGTCCTCGATGATCGGCCGGCAGAGCAACCGAAACCGGTGAAGGCCGAGGTCGCGGCCGCAAGGGCGCTAGGCGGCGGCTGCGGTCGCGGCGGCCGCGCCCTTCTTCACCCCGGCGTTGCCGAGGCGGATGCGCCCCACCGCGAGCGCCACGGCGAAGAGCGCCGCCGCGAAGAGCAGCACCATGCCCATGGCGGTGATCGCGGGCGCAAGCGCCTCCCAGGTGAACGCGTTGGCCTGGGCGATATCCATGAGCGCCTGGCCGTGCCAGTACGACGGCGTGAAGCGCGCGACCACTTCCATGCCCCCGCCCATGAGGCTCACGTCTATCCACGACCCGCCCAGAAACGACAGCACGAGCCCTGCGATGTTCGACGCTGCGTTCGCCGTCATATCCGAAGCGCCCGCCTGCGCCAGCAGAAAGCCGAACGCCAGCGCGAACAGGACGTACGCCAGCGAGTCCACGATGCACAGCACCACGCGCCACGCCTCGGTGCCCGAAAGCGACCCGCTGAACACCACCAGCCCCTGAGCCGACAGCCACCCCCACGTGATGAGCGCGCACACCACGCCCGCCGCCGCCAGCCCCAGGCTGAGCGACAGGCTGCTCACCGGCGCGGAGAGGTTGCGCCGCCGCACGTCCGTGCGGTTGAAGCCCGCCATGGTCACCGACACCAGCACGCCCACCGCGCACAGGATGGGATAGGTCTGCCAGCGGTTGTACAGCAGGAAGTCGTCAGGCAGAGGCGACGCCTCCCCTTCCTCGACGGCGTAGGCGGCCTCCGTCTCCGTGCGCATGTCGTCATGCGCAGCCGCCGTCGCCGCAGCCAGCACGTCGTCAACGCTGTCGGCGTCGCTTGCGGCCGCGTCGCTCGCAGCCGACAGCGCTGCCGCCGCGTCGCCCGCATCCGCGCCGCTCGCCAGCGCCGCCGCTCCCGCCGCATCCGCGCCACCTGCCAGCGCCGCCGCGCCCCCTTCCGCTCCGTCCGCGTCGAGGGCCACGTGCACGGCCACGCACGCCAGGTACATCTGCAGCTGGTTCTCCACCTCGTAGCCCGCCGTGTGGTCGAAGCTCGCCACCGTCTGCACGCGCGGCAGCTCCTCGCCTGCGCGCGCCGCCTCCACGAACGCCTCGCCGTACCCTTCCGGCACGATGACCAGGCAGTCCGTCGTTCCCTGCGCCACCGCGTCCTGCAGGGCGCGCTCGGTGTCGGCCACCTCCACCATGTTCGAGCGCTCAGCCAGGGTCTCGGTCACGCCCGCTGCCAGCGCGCTGCCGTCGCGGTCGATCACGGCCACGTCGGCGCGATCCTGCACGAAGTCGCCGGAGCTGGCGCCGTGGGTGTTCCCCGTCGCCACGAACACGCCCATGAACCCGAGGAACACCACGTAGATGAGGATGTACGTGCGCTGCTTGAGCAGGATGCGACACGCGGTCTTAAAGATGTTCATGCTGCTGCCTCCTTGAGATAAGCGCGGCCGCAACGAGGAGCACCGCCGCCATGGCCACCAGCGCGCCAACCAACGCGAAGAACGGCTGATAGCTGTCGTAGTAATACAGGGCGTAGAACGCCTGCGAGATCAGACGCGCGGGGTTCACGTAGGCGGTCCACGGCGCGGCCGCGGCGATCTCGTCCGCCAGGTTCATGCACGCCTGCCCGTAGAGCCCCGCGAACAGCGCCGACAGGCACGTGACGCCCGTCATGATGCCGTTCTTCGCCATCTCGGGAATGCCGGGCAGCGCGCCCACGAACACGCCGAGCGCGCACGCCGTGAGCGCCGACGCCGCGATGGCGCCCACGCACGCGGCGTCCTGCCCGCCGAAGTCAACGCCCAGCACCACGCGGATGTACGCGAAGGCGACCAGCAGGCACAGAAACGCCAGGGCCCACGAGACGGCGAACGTCGCCACCAGCACCTGCGCGCGCGGCACGGCGCCGAGCGCGCGGCGCGCCCCCACCTCCGAGGTGTTCGAGCAGGCGCGGCTCATGGCGACGAGCCCGATGGTGGCGGCGAACATGGTCGCCATGCCCAGAAGCGCGTAGTAGTAGCGCGTGGACTCCGTCGGCACGTTGTGCGTGACCGACACGCGCTCGGTGAACGTGCTGTCGGCCGCCGCGAGCGCCTGGTCGATGAGGGCGTCGACGTCGATGCCCACGCCCATGAGCAGCGCCGAGGCGTCGTCGAGGTCATCGGGCGAAGGCGCGGCGCCCTGCGCGTAGCTCTTGACGGAGTCGGGCAACGCCGCGGGGTCGAGGGCCTCGAGGGAAAACGCGCCCGAGACCATGGCCTGCTCCACGTCGGAGCGGACGCGGCTCTCCACCGCGCCAGTCACGGCGTCCCCGGTGCGCTGCGCGCCGTCGAGCACCGTCTTCACCACGGTCTGCTGCGCGGTGAGCGCGCCATTGGACGGGTCGAGCTTCATGTGCAGGGAGGGCGACCCCTGCGCGTCCACCGTGAGGTAGGCGATGGCGTCGGTGTCGGCGAGCGCGCGCTGCGCCGCCTCCTCGCTCTCCACGTACTGCGGCACCACGAGGCTCCCCACCTCGTCAGCCGCGGTGCCCGGCTCGCTCACCGCGTCCACCACCTCGCGCAGCACCGTCGCCTCGTCAGACTCCCACGCCTCGTCCTGCACCACCACGAGCCCCAGCTCAGTGGCGTAGACCGTGTCGTCGAGCTCCGCGAACATGAAGGAGAACAGCGTGGACAGGATGATGGGGAACGCCAGAGCCCACACGAGGAGGTCCCGGTCGCGCATGAGGTAGAGCGCCGTGTATTTGAACGTGTTCCACATGATGTGCCTCCTGCCCGCGCTAGTCGCGCAGCTCGGTGCCGGTGATCTCGAGGAACACGTCGTTCAAGGTCGGCGGCTCGGCGTAGATGCGCCCGAACGCGACGCCCTGCGCGCTGAGCAGGTCGAGCACGTCGGCCAGGTTGTGCGCGCCCGCGGCGCAGTCGACCGCGAGCACGTCGCCCTCGAGCTCGGCGCGCAGCGTGTGGGGCAGCTCGCGGACGCGTGCGAGGAGGTCGGCGTGCGCGGAAGCCGCCGATGCAGGGGTGCCCGCCAGCTGGATGCGCAGCTTCTCGCCCGTGCCGATCATGGCCTTGAGCTCGGCGTTCGTTCCGCATGCCACGCCGCGGCCCTTGTCCATGATCATGATGCGCGAGCAGATCTCCTCCACTTCCTCCATGTAGTGGCTCGTGTAGATGATGGTGGAGCCCTCGGCGTTCAGCCGCAGGATGCCCTCGAGGATGGCGTTGCGGCTCTGCGGGTCGACGGCCACCGTGGGCTCGTCGAGGATGATGAGCTCGGGCTTGTGCGCGATGCCGCACGCGATGTTGAGGCGGCGCGCCAGGCCGCCCGAGAGCTTCTTCGGGCGGAAGCGCTCGTAGCCTTCCAGGCCCACGAAGTGGATGGCCTCGTCCACGAGCGCGCGGCGGGAGCTCTTGTCGGGCACGTAGAGCGCGCAGAAGTAGTCGATGTTCTCGCGCACGGTGAGCTCGTCGAACACGGCGAGGTTCTGCGGCACCACGCCGATGCAGCGCTTGAGGTCGTAGCGCGTCGGCGTCATGGGCTCGCCGAACAGGCGCACCTCGCCCTTGTCGTAGGTGAGCAGCTGCAGGATGCAGTTGATGGCCGTGGTCTTGCCGCTGCCGTTGGGTCCGAGCAAGCCGAACACCTCGCCCGGCTTTATCGACAGGTTGAAATGGTCGAGCGCGATGGTCTCCTTGTAGCGCTTGACCAGGTTCGACACCTCGACGACGAGGTTGTCTGCCGCACGCGGCGTATCTTTTCCCACGTTAGTCCTCCTTCTTCGCGCGCCTTCGCACGATTGGGCGCGCTCTCTCAACCTGGCTCCCAGTATCCACGCAAGGGGGTTTCGGCAGAAGTGACTTTTGTCACGAGTTCACCTGCGAAGACGCGTTCGGCGCGCCCGTGCCTCCGCAAGCGCGGGCGCTTGCCGTATGATGGGGACATGGAACGCGTCTTGGACAAGATCATCGTGTTTGCGGGGTGCTGCCTGGCGCTCATGCTCGTCACGCCCTCGGCTTTCGAGGTGATGGGGCTGCTCGCTGCCGTAACCGCCGCGGCGCTCTTCGAGGTGGCGCCGGATCGCATGAGATACGCGGGAACGGCGGCCTATCTGGCGTTGGCGTGCGCCTGCGCGCCGTGCGCGCTGTTCGCGCCGCTGGCGGCTTACGACAGCATGCGCGTCGGACGGAACGACGAAGACGAGGGCAGGGGCGCCGCGGGAGGCGCGGGCGGCGGCGCAAGGGCCGTGGGTGCGAACAGGGCGCGGATGACCGGCGGGGTTGCCGATGGAGCTGCTGGTGGAATTGCCGGCGACAACGCGGAGGCGCCGTGGGAGACGCGCGCCCTGCGCGTGCTGTGCGCGGCTGCGCTGGCGGCCGCGCTGCCGCGGCTCCCGCTTGACGCCGTGGGCGTCATGCTGGTGATGGCCGTCGTGGCCGCGCTGCTCTCGTGGCGCACCTCGCGCCTGCTCGCCGACAAGAGGCGGCAGCGCATCGCGCGCGACAGCATGCGCGAGCATTCCCTGGCGCTCGAGCTGCGCAACCGCGACCTGCGCGACAAGCAGGACTACGAGGTGCACGTGGCCACGCTCACCGAGCGCGGGCGCATCGCGCGCGAGATCCACGACAACGTGGGGCACCTGCTCACCCGCGCCATCCTGCAGGTTGAGGCCATGCAGGTGGTGCATGCGCAGGACGCGCAGGTCACGCGCGAGCTCGCGCCCGTGGGCGCCACGCTCTCCGAGGCGCTCGCCTCGGTGCGCGCGAGCGTGCACGCCCTGCACGACGATGCGCTCGACCTCGAGGGGCAGGTGCGGGAATGCGCGCGAGGCTGCGAGGAGGCGGGCATCGCCGTGAAGATCGACTACGCCGTCGACTACGCGCCCGCGCCCGTGGCGCTCTGCCTCATCGCCGTCACGCGCGAGGCGCTCTCCAACGTCATGCGCCACAGCAACGCCGCGAAGGCGCACGTGCGCCTGACGGAGTACCCCGCGCTCTACCAGATCACCGTGACTGACAACGGAAGCGGAAGCATGGGCGGCGGCGCGGGCGCGGGCACGGCGGGCGGAGCACGCGGCATGGGGCTGCAGTCGATGGAGGAGCGGGTGACCGCGCTCGGCGGCTCCTTCCGCGCGGGCTTCGAGCGCACGCCGGGCGGCGCGGGCGCGAGGGCGGCAGGCGGCGCGGGC
>NZ_JAAVTO010000089.1 GCF_013185065.1 Adlercreutzia sp. ZJ473
AAGGGGCCCGAAGGCCCCCAGACGTCAAGAAAGCACCCCTCATGAGCGGAACTCCCTGGCCTCCCGCAGCCTGGCGCTGCAGTACTCTCGGCGACGCGGGGCTTAACTTCCGAGTTCGGAATGGGATCGGGTGATCCCCCGCTCCATGGTTCCGCTCATGGGAGGTGCTCCCACGAGCCTGATGTCTAGGCTCGCCAGCGGCCCTCGGGGGCCCTGGCGCCTGCATGCGCGCGGCACGTTCGCGGATCGCGGCGTGCGCTGACGGGAAGGTGCCATGAAGAGCTCGGGTGATTAGTAGCGCTCGCCTCAGGGCCTCGCGGCCCTTGCAGCTGCGCCCTATCGACCTCGTGGTCTACGAGGGCCCTTACCAGAGAGGGATCTCATCTCGGAGGCGGCTTCCCACTTAGATGCCTTCAGCGGTTATCCGCGCCGGACGTAGCTATGCGGCGGTGCCGTTGGTCGACAACCGCTTCACCAGAGGTCCGTCCACCCCGGTCCTCTCGTACTAGGGGCAGCTCTCCTCAGATCCCTTGCGCCCGCGGAGGATAGGGACCGAACTGTCTCACGACGTTCTGAACCCAGCTCGCGTACCGCTTTAAACGGCGAACAGCCGTACCCTTGGGACCGACTTCAGCCCCAGGATGCGATGAGCCGACATCGAGGTGCCAAACCTTGCCGTCGATGTGGACTCTTGGGCAAGATCAGCCTGTTATCCCCGGAGTACCTTTTATCCGTTGAGCGACGGCCCTTCCACTCGGGGCCGCCGGATCACTAGAGCCGACTTTCGTCCCTGCTCGGCCCGTCCGCCTCGCAGTCAAGCTGGCTTGCACTCTTGCGCTCTCGGGGCGGTTGCCGACCGCCCTGAGCCAACCTTGCGCGCGCCTCCGTTACATTTTGGGAGGCGACCGCCCCAGTCAAACTACCCGCCTGGCACGGTCCTCGGCCCGGGTCACGGCGCCGAGTTAGGCAGCCGACGCGACGAGGGCAGTATTCCAAGGGCGCCTCCACGGGGGCTTGCGCCCCCGCTTCGCGGGCTCCTGCCTATCCTCTACGCGCCGCGCCAACTGCCAATGCCAAGCTGCAGTAAAGGTTCACGGGGTCTTTCCGTCCTTCCGCGGGGAGTTCGCATCTTCACGAACAGTACAATTTCGCCGGGTCCATGGTTGAGACAGCGCCCAAGTCGTTACGCCATTCGTGCAGGTCGGAACTTACCCGACAAGGAATTTCGCTACCTTAGGACCGTTATAGTTACGGCCGCCGTTTACCGGGGCTTGGCTTCAGCGCCTCGCTTTCGCTAACGCATCCGCGTAACCTTCCGGCACCGGGCAGGCGTCAGACCCTATACGTCGTGTTGCCACTTTGCAGAGTCCTGTGTTTTTGATAAACAGTCGCTTGGGCCTCTTCGCTGCGGCCGCCGCAGGCTCCGGGAGCGCGTCCCATCACCCGCAGCGGCGCCCCTTCTCCCTAAGTTACGGGGCTGGTATGCCGAGTTCCTTAACCATGGTTCCCCCGATCGCCTCGGTATGCTCTACCCGCCCACCTGTGTCGGTTTTGGTACGGGCGCCCCGGGTCCTCCCTAGGGGTTTTTCTCGGCAGCATGGGCTCACCGGCTTCGCCTAAAAGGCTTCGTCTCGCGTCTCAGGCCTCGTGCGCCGCTGATTTCCACGCGGCGCGCCCTACGCGCTTTCACGGGGACGTCCAGAACCCCGCCCGGCTACCCTCCTGCGTCGCCCCATCGGTGATAGCGGACCCAAGGCGGTGCGGGAATGTCGACCCGCTGCGCATCGGCTACGCCTTCCGGCCTCGCCTTAGCTCCCGACTGACCCTGGGGGGATTAGCCTTCCCCAGGAACCCTTGGGCTCACGGCGGCAGGGTTTCTCGCCCTGCTCTCGCTACTCATGCCAGCATTCTCACCTCCGAGCGCTCCACGGCCGGTCGCCCGGCCGCTTCGCCGCCCTCGGAGAGCTCCCCTACCACTGTCTAAAATACAGTCCGCCGCTTCGGCGCCGTGCTTAGCCCCGTGAATTGTCGGCGCATGTCCACTCGACCAGTGAGCTGTTACGCACTCTTTGAATGCATGGCTGCTTCTAAGCCAACATCCTGGTTGTCTGGGCAGACGCACATCCTTTGCCACTCAGCACGGACTTGGGGGCCTTGGCGGGCGGTCTGGGCTGTTTCCCTCTCGAGCACACAGCTTAGCCCACATGCTCTGACTCCCGGGCTCTTATCCGCCGGCATTCGGAGTTTGGCTCTCGTCGGTAGGCGGTGAGGCCCCCTCGGAGATCCAGTGCTCTACCGCCGGCGGAGAACGCCCGAGGCTAGCCCTAAAGCTATTTCGGGGAGAACGAGATATCTCCGGGTTTGATTGGCCTTTCACCCCTACCCACGGGTCATCCCCTCCGTTTTCAACCGAAGTGGGTTCGGCCCTCCACGGGGTCTTACCCCCGCCTCAGCCTGCCCATGGGTAGCTCACCCGGCTTCGCGTCTGCGCCGCGCGACTCATAAGTCGCCCGTTTAAAGACTCGCCTTCGCTGCGGCTCGCTTCTAAGCTTAGCCTCGCCGCACGGCGCAACTCGCTGGCTCATTCTACAAAAGGCACGCCGTCACACCGCTAAATGGGTGCTCCGACTGCTCGTGGGCGCACGGTTTCAGGTGCTGTTTCACTCCCCTCCCGGGGTGCTTTTCACCTTTCCCTCACGGTACTGGTTCGCTATCGGTCACAGGAGAGTGTTTAGCCTTGGAGGGTGGTCCCCCCAGCTTCGGGCCGGGTTGCACTTGCCCGGGCCTACTCGGGACGTCCGCTCGGGGGCAGGAACGGTTCGCGTACGGGGCTCTCACCCGCTGCGGCCGGCCCTTCCATGCCGTTCCGCTCCGAACCTGCTTTGTGACCCCGCCGGGGTATGCGGCCCCCCGGGTGCGGCTCCCACGACCCCCATGCGGCAACGCCCGCACGCTTACACGCGCATGGGTTTGGGCTTGCGCGGTTTCGCTCGCCGCTACTCCCGCGATCTCGGTTGATTTCTCTTCCTCCGGGTACTTAGATGTTTCAGTTCCCCGGGTTGTCCCCCGCTCCCCTATCTCGTTCAGGGAGGGGTAGGCAGGCATGGCCCTGCCTGGGTTCCCCCATTCGGAGACCCGCGGATCAAAGGGTGTGTGCCCCTCCCCGCGGATTATCGCAGCTTGCCGCGTCCTTCGTCGACTTCCTGTGCCAAGGCATCCGCCGTGCGCCCTAGGTATCTTCATCGCTGAATCACCTTCGGGCGCGGGGCCCCATGGCAGGGCCCCGCGTCTGATGTTTTGGTATGTTCTCTCAAGCATACGCTTGCGATCTGGAAAATAGTGCTTATGTCCATGATGCGAACCACCCATCCGAACCCATGCTATCTGCATGAATGTCAGTTGATGTGGTTGCAAGTATCATGTCCGCGGCACGGTCCAGCTGACAAGTCAGCCGCCGCGCCGCGCGCTATGCAGGTGTCAAGGTGCCCGGGGCGCGGGGCCCTGGGGGCCGGATGCTGGGGAACATGGGGCGGGCGCTTCTTCCCTCCGTGAGATTTCGTTTTGAATCTAGGGTCTCCCTAGAAAGGAGGTGATCCAGCCGCACCTTCCGGTACGGCTACCTTGTTACGACTTCACCCCCCTCACCCTCCACACCTTAGACGCCTCCGCCCCTTATCGGGTTCGGCCGGCGGCTTCGGGTGCAGACGACTCGGGTGGTGTGACGGGCGGTGTGTACAAGGCCCGGGAACGTATTCACCGCGGCGTGCTGATCCGCGATTACTAGCAACTCCGACTTCACGCAGGCGGGTTGCAGCCTGCGATCCGAACTGGGGCCGGCTTTGCGGGATTCGCTCCCCCTCGCGGGGTGGCAGCCCTCTGTACCGGCCATTGTAGCACGTGTGCAGCCCAGGGCATGAGGGGCATGATGACTTGACGTCGTCCCCACCTTCCTCCGGCTTGACGCCGGCAGTCCCCCGCGAGTCCCCAACCGAATGCTGGCAACACGGGGCGGGGGTTGCGCTCGTTGCGGGACTTAACCCAACATCTCACGACACGAGCTGACGACAGCCATGCACCACCTGCGCGCCCTCCTCTCGGCCACCGGGTCTCCCCGGCTTCAGGCGCACTTCAAGCCCTGGTAAGGTTCTTCGCGTTGCTTCGAATTAAGCCACATGCTCCGCTGCTTGTGCGGGCCCCCGTCAATTCCTTTGAGTTTTAGCCTTGCGGCCGTACTCCCCAGGCGGGGCGCTTAATGCGTTGGCTGCGGCACGGGGGGACGATCCCCCCACACCTAGCGCCCATCGTTTACGGCCGGGACTACCAGGGTATCTAATCCTGTTCGCTCCCCCGGCTTTCGCGCCTCAGCGTCAGTCGCGGCCCAGCAGGCTGCCTTCGCCGTCGGTGTTCCTCCCGATATCTGCGCATTCCACCGCTACACCGGGAATTCCACCTGCCCCTACCGCACTCGAGCCGCCCAGTTCGAAGCCCGGCCCGGGGTTGAGCCCCGGGGTTAGAGGCTTCGCTTAGGCGGCCGCCTACGCGCGCTTTACGCCCAATGAATCCGGATAACGCTCGCTCCCTACGTATTACCGCGGCTGCTGGCACGTAGTTAGCCGGAGCTTCTTCTGCAGGTACCGTCTTAGGTCTTCCCTGCTGAAAGCGGTTTACAACCCGAGGGCCTTCGTCCCGCACGCGGCGTTGCTGCGTCAGGGTTTCCCCCATTGCGCAAAATTCCCCACTGCTGCCTCCCGTAGGAGTCTGGGCCGTATCTCAGTCCCAATGTGGCCGATCGCCCTCTCAGGCCGGCTACCCATCGCGGGCACGGTGGGCCGTCACCCCGCCGTCTACCTAATGGGCCGCGACCCCATCCCCCGCCGCTAAAGCTTTGGCGGAGGGCCCATGCGGGCTCTCCGCTTCATCCGGTATTAGCCGCCGTTTCCGGCGGTTGTCCCGGCGCGGGGGGCAGGTTGGTCACGTGTTACTCACCCGTTCGCCACTGTATGCCCAACCGAAGTTGGCTTAACCGTTCGACTTGCATGTGTTAGGCACGCCGCCAGCGTTCATCCTGAGCCAGGATCAAACTCTCCGTTCGGAGGCGGGGCGCGCGTGCGCCCCGCGTTTGATCGCTTGAAGCTTTGCTTTTGCCAATCACGTGGATTGACGAGGTAAAGAATGTCCGTCTGACATATCACACTCTGAATTCGAGTTCCATGTCCTCAGTATCCGGTTCTCAAGGTCCCGCGGCAGGCCGCCCCGCGGCCTCCCCGCCCGCGCCTCTCGCGAGACGCGCAAG
>NZ_JAAVTO010000090.1 GCF_013185065.1 Adlercreutzia sp. ZJ473
GGCCTCCCCCGCGGGCGCGAGCGCCCGGGCGCCCGCAGCGCCCGCGTCAGCCCCGGCCGTCACGGCAGCCGCGCCGCCCGCGCCGGCCGCCGCCTTCTTCCCCCACGTCCTCATGCGTCCTCCCCTCCCGTCGCCGTCGCCTCGAAGAGCGCGAGCACCTCGTCCTTCACCGCGCGCACGACCGGGTCAGAGACGAGCGCCTCGGGGTCGCGCGAGCGGTCGCGCGGCAGCTCGAAGCTGCGCACCACGTGGCGCGGCTCCATGAACACGATGCGGTCAGCCAAGATGAGCGCCTCGTCGATGTCGTGCGTGACGAACACCGCCGTCTTGCAGCACGCCCCCTTCCACAGGTCGAGCAGGAGCAGCTGCAGCTTGCGGCGGATCATGGGGTCGAGCGCGCCGAACGGCTCGTCGAGAAGCATCGTGGGCGCGTCGACCGCCAGGGCGCGCGCGATGGCGACGCGCTGGCGCATGCCGCCCGAGAGCTGGAACGGGTAGCGGTCCGCCGCCTCGCCGACGCCCACCTGCTCGAGCAGCTCGAGCGCCCGGGCGCGGGCCTGCTCCTTCGTCGCCTTCCGATCGGTCTTGCGGATGGCGAACATGACGTTGCGCAGCGCGGTCTGCCACGGGAACAGCGAGTAGCTCTGGAACACGATGGAGCGGTCGGGGCCGGGGCCGACGACGGGCTCGCCGCCGACGAGCACCTCGCCGCGCGTGGGATGGGCCAAGCCCGCGATCAGGCTCAGCATGGTCGACTTGCCGCACCCCGAGTGCCCCACCAGGCACAGGAACTCGCCCTCCCCGATCTCGAGGTTGACGTCCTCGAGCGCTGGGAAGGACTCGCCGTTGCTGACGTAGGAGTAGGTGACGTCCTTGAAAACGATGGATGGCATGGAAGTCCTCGGCAGAGAAGAGCGCGCCCGCGGGAGGGCGGGCGCGCATGCTTGCATGGCAGGGGCTACACGCCCATGGTGTTGTGGGCCTCGTAGACCTTGAGGAGCTCCTCGTAGAACTCCTTGTTCTCGCCGCGCTCGATCAGCACGTCAAGCGCCGCCTTGTAGATGGTGGAGTCGAGGTGGGCGTCGATGAGGTCCTTGTCGGCGTCCTCGATGTCGCCGTTGTCCACCATGTCGCCGTAGAACGCCTTCACGTCGTCGGTGTAGGGATCCATCTCGAACGTCATGGCCGCCACGTAGTCGCCCTTGCCGTACGTGATGTTCTCCACGTACTCCTCAGGCTGGCCGGAGTACGCGGTGATGATGGCGATGGTGCCCTCGTGGTCGTTGGCGATGTCGTACATGGCGCGCAAGTTGGCGATCTCGAACTTGATGAGCGCCGAGCGCTTCTCCTCGAACGCCTTGCGGTTGGTGGACTGGCGGCAGCAGGGGAAGTCCTTGCCGATGAGCTCGTTGGGGCGGAACGCCACGGCGCACTTGCCGCCCTGCGTGGCCACGTAGCCGTAGCCGCTGTTCACGAAGCACATGTCAAGCTCGCCGTTCTCGACGGCGGCCACCTCGGCGGCCGCGCTCTCGAGCAGGATGAACTCCACGTCCTTGCCGTCCTCAATGCCGTTCTGGCGCAGCCAGCTCTTGGTGACCATGTGGCCGGTCTCCATGCGGAAGCAGCCGATCCTCTTGCCCTTGAAGTCCTCGGGCTTGGTGTATTTGTCCTTGTTCTCGATGAGGGTGACGCACTCGGAGCCGTTGGCCACCGTGCCGCCGAAGATCACGAGGTCGTCGCCCTGGCCCACGTAGGTGCAGGTGGGGATGGAGCCGAAGGGGAGCACGTCAACCGAGCCGTTCGAGAGCGCCGGCATGGCCTCGGGGAAGCCGCCGGAGACCACCTGCGTGGACAGCGTGAGCTTCTCCTCGTCGTAGTAGCCCTTGTTGAGCGCCACGATGATGGCCGCGATCTTGGAGTCCTTGCCCAGAAGGACGGCCTTGAGCTCCTCGACCTCGGAGTTGATGGTGTTGTCGAGCTTCGGCGCCTCCGCGTCCGCGCTGCCCGCCGCCGAGCTCGCGCTGCTCGCGCCGCCGCCCGCGCAGCCCGTGAGCGCCGTCATCCCCGCCATGGCCGCCGCAGCGCTCGCAACCTTGACGAAGGTGCGGCGAGTCATCGTCCTCTGGTTGGTCATGTGTTGCCTCCCTTGTTCCTTGGTGTCGCTCTCAAGGTGAAAAGAAGGCGCAGCCCCGAAGGACGCGCCTTCCCCTCGCTCTTGTCAATGCGCGAACGATTATAGCAGATATTAGCTTATATCAACTATCAGCTTTGTCACCATTGGAAGAGATAGACAACTGCTTGATTTTATCAGGTAATAGAGCAACGCATGCCGAGCGCCCGACCTGGCACCGCGCGCTGTCAAGGCCAAGGGAGGCGCCGATGCGGCGGCACCGGGCGCTGCCGCACAAGGCACCGAGCGCTGCCGTACGATTCGGCTACTCCTCTTCCTCCTCCTCGTCGTCGGCCCCGTGGGCGTGGTCGTGCTCGCTGATGTCGCTCACGGGCTTCTCGAGGCCCTCGATCGCGATGCCGTTCTTCTCGGCGTAGTCCCACAGCGCCGCGTGGATGGCCTCCTCGGCCAGAAGCGAGCAGTGCACCTTGACGGGCGGCAGGCCGTCGAGCGCCTCCATGACCGCCTTGTTCGTCACCTCAAGGGCCTCCTGGACGGTCTTGCCCTTCACGAGCACGGTCGCCATCGAGGAGGTGGCGATGGCCGCGCCGCAGCCGAACGTCTTGAACTTCGCGTCCTGGATGACGCCGTCGTCGTCGATGTCGAGGTACACGCGCATGATGTCGCCGCACACCGCGTTGCCCACGGTGCCGCAGCCGCTCGCGTTCTCGATCTCGCCCACGTTGCGCGGGTTGGTGAAGTGGTCCATGACCGCCTCGGAGTAGTTCATTGCCATGGGATGCTCCTAGTTCTGCTTCGAAAAGCTCTCGTCGATGATGGATGTCACGCGGCCCTGCTTGAAGTCCTCGTACAGCGGGCTCATCGCGCGCAGGTTCTCAAGCGTCTTCGCCAGCGCGTCGACGGCGAAGTCCACGTCCTCGCGCGTGGTGTCGCGCCCGAGCGTCATGCGCAGCGAGCCGTGCGCGATCTCGTGCGGCAGGCCGATGGCCAGAAGCACGTGGCTCGGGTCGAGCGAGCCGGAGGTGCAGGCGCTGCCGGACGAGACGCAGATGCCGCGCGCTGCGAGCTGCAGCAGCATGCCCTCGCCCTCGATGAACTCGAACGAGAAGTTCACGTTGTTGGCGAGGCGCCGCGTGGCGTGCCCGTTGAGCTTGGCGTGCGGGATCTCGGCGGCGATGCGCGCGAAGGCGTGGTCGCGCAGGGCGGCCTGGCGCGCATGCTCGGCCTCGCGCTCGGCGCACGCCAGCTCGAGCGCGCGGGCGAACCCCACGATGCCCGGCACGTTCTCCGTGGTGGCGCGCCGGCCGCGCTCCTGCTGCCCACCGTCGATGAGGTTCTGGACCTTCACGCCGCGCCGGATGTACAGAAGGCCGACGCCCTTCGGGCCGTAGAGCTTGTGCGCGCTCGCCGACAGCATGTCGACGCCGAGCTCGCGCACGTCGACGGCCTCGTGGCCGAGCGCCTGCACCGCGTCGGTGTGGAAGGCCGCGCCGTGCTCGTGCGCGATGCGCGCCAGCTCGCCGACGGGCTGCAGCGTGCCGATCTCGTTGTTGGCGAACATGACCGACGCCAGGATGGTGTCGGGGCGCAGGGCCGCCTCGAAGTCGGCGGGCGACACGAGCCCCTCGGCGTCGACGGGCAGGTAGGTGACCTCGAAGCCCTCGCGCTCGAGCGCCTCGCAGGCATGCAGCACCGCATGGTGCTCGACGGCGCTCGTGACGAGGTGGCGGCCCTTGCCCGCGTTGGCGCGCGCGAACCCCTTGATCGCCCAGTTGTCGGCCTCGGAGCCGCCGGAGGTGAAGTACACCTCGCGCGGCGAGGCGCCGATGAGGCTCGCGATGGAGGCGCGCGCGGCCGCCACCGCGTCCGAGGCGCGCTGCCCGAGCGGGTAGATCGACGAGGGGTTGCCGAACTCGGTGGTGAAGTACGGCAGCATGGCGTCGAGCACCTCGGGCCTGACCGCCGTGGTGGATGCGTTGTCCAGGTAGATCTGCTTCATGATCGCGCTTCCTTTGCGTGGGAGGGGCGTTGCCGGGGACGGGGGGGGGATGCGCCCCGCCGTCCCTGCGTCGCTTTTCGCCGCTCCCATAGTCTAGTAGTTTGCTGGGTTTAATATACGGGTTTCGGCGTCAAAGTCAAGCAAGTTGCTAGGTTTTTTGCTAAGCTATCGGCAACGACAACTGAAAGGCACGCGCATGAAGATTTCGACGAAGACCCGGTACGGGATGCGGTTCATGATCGACCTCGCCCAGCACGCGAACGAGGGCTGCGTGGCGCTCAAGGACGTGGCGGCGCGGCAGGGGATCTCGAAGAAGTACCTCGAGCAGGTGGTGGCGCCGCTTGCCGGCGCGGGGCTTCTGCGCGTGACGCGCGGGTACGCGGGCGGCTACGAGCTGGCGCGCCCGCCCGAGGAGATCACGCTCGCCGACGTGGTGGGCGCCTCGGAGGACGGCCTCGAGCTGCTCGACTGCATGAGCGGCCTGTTCGCGTGCGAGCGGCAGGAGGGCTGCCTGTCGCAGCGCATCTGGGGCGGCCTGCAGCAGGCGATGTTCGACTACCTCGACGGCATGACGCTCGCCGACGCGGCGGCCGAGGCGCCGAGCCGCTAGCGCAGCTTGTCGCGGCGGGCGCGCCAGTCGGGCATGAAGCGGTCCATGAGCGCGCGGAAGCGCGGGCCGTGCCCGCGCTCGATCAGGTGGCACAGCTCGTGCACCACCACGTACTCCAAGCACTCCGGCGGGTAGAGCGCCAGGCGCACGTTGATGCAGATGCGCCCCGTGGCCGGCTGGCAGCTGCCCCAGCGGCTCGTCATGTTGCGGTAGGCCAGCTTGCCCGCCCGCACGCCCATGAGGGGCTCCCACGCCTCCACGAGCGCGGGCACGCACGCCGACACCACGGCCTTCCACTGGGCGACCTCCTCGGGCGTCGCCTCGGCGGCGCGGATGCGCGGGGAGCTTGCCAGCGCGGCGGCCTGCGCTTCGACCCACGCGCGCTTCTCGCGCACGAGGGCGCGCACGAGGGCGTCCGACGTGCGCGCGGGCGCCGACACCTCCACGCGCGGGCCGCCCGCCGCAGGCCGCACGCGCAGGCTCACGTTCTTGACGCGCTTGCGCGTGACCCACACGTCC
>NZ_JAAVTO010000009.1 GCF_013185065.1 Adlercreutzia sp. ZJ473
GCCCGCGGCGCACGCCGCCGCGCCCGCGCCGCCGCGCCCCGCCGAGCCGCAGAAGCTCAAGCTGCTCCACCTCGCGCGCATGTTCTTCCGGGAAACCGACGAGGACCACGGGCTCACCATGCCGCAGATCCTCGAGTACCTGCAGGAGCGCGGCATCACCGCCGAGCGCAAGGCGATCTACCGCGACGTCGACGCGCTGCGCTCCTTCGGCTTCGACATCGTGACCCTGCCGCGCCGGCCCGTCGAGTACGCGCTGGCCACGCGCCGCTTCTCGAAGGCCGAGCTACTGCTCGTGGCCGACGCCGTGCAGTCGTCCCGCTTCCTCACGAAGACGCAGGCGGCCTCGCTCATGCGCTCCATCAAGGCGCTCGCCTCGAAGTACGACGCCAAGGCGCTCTCCTCACAGGTGCACGTCGAAGGGCGCGTCAGGACGCAGAACGCGAGCGTCTTCCGCAACGTCGACGTGATCCAGGAGGCGCTGCGCGCCCGCCGCAAGATCTCCTTCCACTACGTCAAGTACGACGTGCACGCGAAGGAGCAGCTGCAGCACGGCGGCGACGCGTACGTCGAGACGCCCGTCGCGCTCATCTACAGCAACGACTTCTACTACCTGGTGGTTTACAACGAGAAGCACGCCGATTTCGCGCACTACCGCGTCGACCGCATGCGCTCGCTCATCTGCCTCGACGAGCGCGCCACGAGCAACGAGGCCACGCGCGCCTTCAACGCGGGCGAGTACCTGAGCTGCGCGTTCGGCATGTACCACGGCAAGCGCCAGCCGATGACGCTGCTCGTGCACGAGCGGGCCGTAAGCGGCGTCATCGACCGCTTCGGCAAGGGCGTCATCATCACGCCCGCCCGCGACGCAGGCGAAGGCGCGGACGGCGGCGCATGGGCGCGCGTGAGCGCACCGGTCATGCAGAGCCCGGCGCTGTTCGGGTGGCTCGCGCAGTTCGGGGGCCTCGTGCGCGTGGAGGGGCCGCGCGAGCTGGCCGAAGCCTATGCGGCGCACCTTGAGGAGGCTCTCGCGGCGTACCGCGACCCCGCGCAGGCTGAGCCGGCCCCGGAGGCAAGCCCCAGCTGCGAATCCACGCAACCCGAGCCGACTGCAAACGCCGATCCCGGCTGCGACTCCGAGCAGCCTGAGCCGGCCCCGGACGCCGATCCCGGCTGCTAGCCCTCCTTCTCGAACGCCCTGATCTCGGCGAGGAAGTCCTCGCCGTAGCGCTTGAGCTTGGCAAGGCCCACGCCCGACACCTCGAGGAACTCCTCGTCGGTCGCGGGGCGCTTGGCGCACATGTCGCGCAGGGCGGCATCGGAGAACACCACGTAGGGCGGCTTGCCCATGGCGTCAGCCAGGCTCTTGCGCAGCGCGCGCAGGCGCTCGAAGAGCTCGTCGTCGCCGAAGGACCCCGCGCCGAAGACGCGCCCGACGCCCGTGCCGACGTGCGCGCCCGGGCCGGCGACCGCCGACCTCTCGCGCGCGCGGCGCCTGCGGTCGGCGGGCCGCAGCGCCTTCTTCATGGTGAGCGAGAAGTCGTCGCGCGCGGCCTCGCGCCCGCGCGGCCCCAGCCCCACCGTGGGGTAGGTGCCCTCCGTGATGACGAGGTACTCGCCCGCGGCCAGAAGCTCGATGACCTCCTTGACGAGCGCCGCCGAGGCGTCGAGCGCGCCGTACGTGCGCGCGCCGTCGAGGCCCAGGCTGCGGATGCGCTCGGTGTCCGCGCCGCGCAGCACGTCGACCACCATGCCCTTGCCGAAGCGCCCGCGCAGCTCGTGCACGCAGCGCATGACGGCGCGCGCCTCGAGCGTGACGTCGACGGCCTCGAAGTCGCCGTCGCAGTTCGAGCAGTTGCCGCAGAAATGTTGTGCGGCAGCCGGCGACCCGGCGTCCTGCCCGCCCGCCGCCAGCTCACCCGCCGGTTCCCCACCAGCAACCGCCACGCCCGCCGCCAGCTTACCCGCCGGTTCGCCACCCGTTGCCGCCGCATCCGCGCGCGCCTCCCCTTCGCCACCCGCGGCCGACGCCGCCACGCCTGCGCGTGCCTCCCCTTCGGCACCCGCCTCGGCGGGCTCCTTCTCCCCGAAGTAGCGCAGGATGTACTCGCGCAGGCAGGAGGTGGTGTAGCAGTAGCCCACCATGGCCTCGAGCATGCGGCGCCGCGTGGCGCGCACGGCCTCGGCCTCCTCGGGCGTGAGCTCGTCGTTTCCCGACTCCTGGTCGATGAAGAAGCGGCACGTGGACACGTCGCCGTCGCTCCAGAGCAGAAGGCAGCGCGCGGGCTCGCCGTCGCGCCCGGCGCGGCCGGCCTCCTGGTAGTACGCCTCGATGGAGCCGGGCATGTTGTGGTGGATGACGTAGCGCACGTTCGACTTGTCGATGCCCATGCCGAACGCGTTGGTGGCCACCATCACGGCCGCGTCGTCGGTGATGAACGCGCGCTGGCTGGCCTCGCGCTCGGCGGCGGGGAGACCCGCGTGGTAGCGCACGGCCGCCACGCCCGCCTCCACGAGCGCGTCGCACACGCGCTCGGTGTCCTTGCGCGTGGAGCAGTACACGATGCCCGCGTCGGCCGGGTTCGCCAGCGCGTGCGCCGCGATGCGCGCGAGCTTGCGCTTGGGCTCGAGCCGCTCCACACCGAAGAAGAGGTTCGGGCGGTCGAACCCCGTGACCAAGACGAGCGGGTCGCGCAGGCCGAGCAGGCGCACGATGTCGGCGCGCACGCGGCCGGTCGCGGTGGCAGTGAGCGCCGCCACGGCGGGGCGGACGGGCAGGCTCTCGATGAACGCGCCGATGGCCAGGTACGACGGGCGGAAGTCCTGCCCCCACTGGGACACGCAGTGCGCCTCGTCAACCGCCAGAAGCGGGATGGCGGCGCTCGCGGCGAACGCGCGGAAGCGCGGGTCGGACAGCCGCTCGGGCGCCACGTACATGACGTCGTAGGCGCCCTCGAGCGCGCGGCGCATGACGGTGGACTGCTGCGCGGGCGTGAGCGTGGAGTTGAGGTACGCGCCGCGCACCCCCGCGTCGAGCAGCGAGCGCACCTGGTCGCCCATGAGCGACACGAGCGGGCTGATGACGAGCGTGACGCCCTCCATCACCACCCCCGGCACCTGGTAGCACACCGACTTGCCCGCGCCCGTGGGCATCACGCCGAGCACGTCGCGCCCCGCGAGCACCGCCTCCACAAGCGTGCGCTGCCCCGCCCGGAACTCCGCGTAGCCGAAATGGTCCCGCAGCGCCCGCTCAGCCGCCCGCATGTCAGGTGCGCCAACGCACGTGACGGCCATGGTTCCGCGCGCGCCGGCCGTACCTCCGCAAGCGCCGGCCGCTTTCTCGCACGCACCAGCTGCACCTTCGCTCAGGCTTGCTGCGTCTTTGCACACGCTGACCATGGTTCCGCGCAGGCTTGCCGCGCCTCCTTGAAGCTCATCCATACATCCTCGCGCCCACTCGCCCTCTTCCTTTTCCGCATCAGTATAGCAGCCTGAAATTGCACGATAAAGCGAATACATCACGAATCGTCTTTCCATCTCATATGTTACTAATTTAGTAGTATTTGTGATGAGAGCAAAAGTTAGCCGTTGGTGAGTTTTCACGATCACCCAGCTGGTAGACTGGCCGAAAAAGAGAGAAAGGCTCATCATGGCGAAGAAAAGCGACGGGAAGCTCGGCAAGAAGAGCATCGGCAAGGCTGCTGAGAAAGACGCGAAGTCACAGAAGGGAGCGAAGGAGAAGGGCGGGAAGGTTGACGGCAAGGGCACGAAGAAGGGTGCTGACGAAAGCGCAAAGGAGGGCAGCAAGGGCGGCAAAAGCGCGAGGGAGGGCAACAAGAAGCAGAAGGCGGCGCCTGTCATCTGCCCCTGCTGCTCGAAGCACTGCCCGCTTGCGAAGCCCCGCTGCTCGAAGGGCCGCCGCCTCGCGGCGAAGCTCGCGTGAGGATTGCCGATAACGCTGGTTCTGCAGCCGCTTTATTGCCTCTGTTACTGCTATCACCGATGACGCCGGTTCTGCAGCCGATTCCGCATCCGCTTCATCACCGCTATCACCGCCATCACCGACAACACCGTTTTTGCAGCCAGTCCGTCACCGACAACGCGAGTTTTGCAGCCACCCTATTACCGACAACGCGAGTTTTCCAGCCACTCTTTAGGAATCCTGGATGGAAAAGGGCCGTTGTCGGTAGTTTGAGGGGCTCAAGTGGATGGAAAAGCTGCGTTATCGGCGATTTCGCTTGTGCAAACCACCGACAACGCTGGTTTTGCAGCCACATCCCTCATTCACCTCAAAGGGAAGGGGCGCGGCCTCCCCTTCCTCGCGCCTAGGAAACGAGAGCGATCCAAAACGAGGGCAGGCGCTTGACCTACGGCTAACCTGCCGCGCCCTCAGCTTCCCGCAAGGCTCAATGTATGGCGACATCTGGGCTGCTTGGCCTACGGCTGACCTGATGCACCCTCAGCGGGAGCCTTGTGAGGCTTCGCCTGCGCACCTGTTGAAGCTGACGACGAGGTCGCCGAGTGCGCCGAGCTCGACGCGCTGCTCGAAGCCGAGGAGCTCGCACCTGACGAGGGCTTCTGGCCCTCGTCGCCGGCAGAGCTCGCTGTCGACGAGCCTGCCGATGAGCTTGCCGAGCTCGAGGCGCTGCTTGACGCCGAGGACTCCTGCGCCGAAGAGCCCGAGCTCGCACTTGACGAGGACGCCTTCGCGCCTTCGCCATCCTGCGCCGCTTCCTTCGAACTGCTGACATCAGAGGATGCCGCAGGCTGTGCTTGCGAAGGCGACCGCAAGGGTTGCGGCTTGGCGCCGAGGCCCTCGCCGCCCGTCGCGAGCATCACCGCGCCCGCGCTCACCAGCACCGCCGCAAACGAGGAGGCCACAGCGACGGCGAGGATGCGGCGGCGCTTGCGGTTCTCGCGCTCGATGCGCGCCTTGACCACCGTAGCCGCGGGCGTCACCTGCGCCTCGTCGCTCGTGACGTTCAGCGGGCCGAGCACGTCGGTCTTGCTGGGCGAGGAGCCCTGCGAGGTGATCGCCGCCGAGGCCGCTTCCGCGTTCTTCGCACGTTCGCCTTCCGCGCCCTCCGCGTGCTCGCCTTCCGCGCCTGTGACTTCTGCACGCTCCGTCGTGCCTGCTCCAGCGCCCGCGAGCTCGCCTTCCGCGCCTGCTCCGGCGCCGGCGCCTGCACCCGGCACGCTTGCGCCCCCGCCCGCACCGGCGGCTTCCGCATGCATTGTCGCGCCTGATCCAGCGGCTTCCGCATGCGCCGTCGCGCCTGCTCCGACGCCCGTTGCATCCGCATCCTCGCTCGCGCGCGACAACGCGCTCGCGTCCACGATCACCGCAGCTGACGTCATGCCCGGCACCACGCCGACCGCCGCGGGGATCTCCTTGATCTTCTCCGCCGAGGCCGCGAGGAACTTCTTGTAGACCTGCGACGACACGGCCGACACCACCGAGCCCACCGCCACGCCGATGACCGAGCCCGCGATGCCGATCTGCGACGAGAGCAGCATGGAGGTCACTGCCGCAAGCGCACCGGCTCCCACCTGCGCAAACGACAGGTCGTCGAAAAGCGTCCTCAGCGCCTGCGCCTTCTTGCCCCTGTCCGCGCCCGCCATGCGCTCACCCCTTCCGCTCGCTTCGCACCGTCAATTCCAACCGCCCAGCTGCCCGCGACCGCAACCTCAGTCGCTCAGCCGCCAGGCACCCGCGGCACCGGCGACCCGCATGCCGGCTACCACCTGCGACCTTGTCCACGCGCGCACCAGCGCCCGCAGCCTCAGCCGCTCGCCGGCTGGCTGACGTGGCCTCATACCCTCCATTGTCCATGCCAGGCGCGCCGCGCGCGCAACCGACACCAAAACGTCACCACCCCCACACCCTCACTCCACGTTTGCCGCGGCCGACTACGGGACGGCCCCGCGTTCTCAACAGGGCGGTACAGAGGGTTCTCGCACCGCGCGACGCGCCCTAGAGTGGGGCGTGTCATTCAGGACACGCGTCGGGCCGCGGGCCGGGCGCGGACAGCCGGGCGGCCTTCGCACCTGCGCCTGCGCCCGCGCCTGCGCTGCGCCCGCGCCCGCCGCTCGACGCGTACGAAGAGAAAGGTGGCACCCATGCGAAAGATCACCCGCGCGGCCATGATCGTGTTCGCGCTGGCCACATGCGTAGGCACGGGATTGCTCGCGACGCTGTGGTTCTCCTGGGACCCGCTGCTCCCCTTCGCCATCTGGCTCGCCCGCATGGGCTGGTTCGACGTGACGCTGCTGGTGCTCCTGGCCATCACGGCCCTCGGCGTGGTCGCGATGCTCGTCGCGGCCGTCGCCACGCCGGGCCGAGGCTCGCAGCTGAGCCTCGAGCAGGAGGGCGGGCGCGTGGCGATCACGAAGGAGGCCATCAGCTCCACCGCCACGCGCACCATCGAGGGCCATCGCGGCATGACCTGCAAGAGCACGCGCGTGGACATCCGCGGGCGCCGCAACCCGCGCATCCGCATCCGCGCGAAGGTCGACCCCTCCTCCAACGTGGGCCTGACCTCGCTCGGAACCGCGATGCAGCGCGAGGTGGCTGAGAGCGTGGGCGCGTTGGCTGGCTACCCCGTCGAGAACGTCGACATCACCTTCACCAGCACGTCCGACGCCTCGACGGCTGCGCGCGCCGACCACGCCGCGCCCCGCCCCGCGCGCATGACGACCCTGACCACCGCCTAGGAGGTGAACCATGTCCAACACCAACGTAAGAGTGAAGATGCGCTCCTCCGCCGAGCGCGAGCGGGAAACCGGTGCCGAACGCACGCGGGGAACCGGCGCGAGGCCCTACGTGACGAAGGCGGGCGAGGTGTGGCGCGCCACGCCGACCTCGTGCGACCTCGGGCCCGGCAACTCCTCAGCCCAGGACTTCGACGCGGGCGACCCCTGCGACGGCCCCGGCGAAGCCGACGAGCCTGCGGGCCGCGCCGGCCGCGGCAGCCCCGCGTCGCAGGCAGCGTACTCCCCCGCAGCCGACGAGCGCGCGGCCCGCGCACGGCACGGCTCTGCGCCGCATGGGGGGGCCGCGCCACCTGGGGGCTCTGCGCCTCACGAGGGCTCCCCGCCATCCGGCAGCTCCGCGCGCGGCGTGCTCGAGGACGTGCGCGCTGCCGCAAGGCCGTTTTTGAGCAGGCACGAGCACGCCGTGGCCTACGGCCTTCTCGGCCTTGCGGCGGCGTTTTTGATCATCGGGATCGGGCTTCTGCCCACATTGCTCGTCGCGCTGTTCGCCGCCGTCGGCTTCGCCATCGGACGCTACCGCGACGGCGACGCGGGCATGCGCAACGCGGCGCGCGGCATCGCCGCCTCCTTCGGAAAGAAACCACAGGAAAGGAGCTCCCTATGACCGACACCTTCACCACCCGCGACAAGCACGACAAGCACGCCGCTGCTAGCGGCGGCGGCCCCGGCGGCAGCGGCGGCGGCCACACCGCTAGCAGCCTCGCCGGCAGCCCCACCGCTAGCAGCCCCGCCACCAGCGGCAGCCACACCGCTAGCAGCCACACCGCCGGCAGCCCCGCCGCCGGCAAGGCCGACGACGGCACCACGCTGCACGTCACCTCGCCCGCAACCGCCGCCGACAAGATCTCCGACGCCGTGACCTCGCTCACCTCCGACGAGGACGGCCCCACGGCGCGCGAGCCGAAGTACACCCTCACCATCGACGAGGGCGTGGTCGAGAAGATCTCGTCGCTGGCCGCCCAGAAAGTCGACGGCATCGTCGACATGAAGGGCAGCGTGTTCTCCATGATCCAAGAGGGACTCGGCGGCAGCGCCGACAAGAAGGGCGTCGACGCCGACGTCGACGACGGAACGGCCACCGTCGAGCTCTCGATCATCCTGGAGTACGGCAGGTCGGCCATCGAGGTGTTCGACGCCATCAAGGAGACGGTCGTGAGCCAGGTGCACGACATGACCGGCCTCGAGGTGGTCGAGCTCACCGTGAACGTGGTGGACGTGGCCGACAAGGCCGCGTGGGACGCCGAGCACGCGCCCGCCGACGACGAGAAGAAGCCCGACCGCCGCTCCCACGTGACGCTCGCGCAGGACTAGCCCGAGCGAAGCCGGGGACAGCCCCGCCGAGCTCAAGCGAAGTGGGATGATCCAACCGAACCGGGAGCACCCCGGCCGAGCCCAGCCGAACCCAACCCAGTCAAACCCGACCCGAACCCAGCCGAAAGGAAGCACGCATGACCTCGCTCATCGACAACATCAAGGACACCGCCCACGCCGCCAAGGTGGCGGCGCAGGACGCCGCGCATGACGCAAGGAACGCCGTGGAAGACATGGCGCACGACGCGAAGAACGCGGCCAAGGACGCGAAGGCCGAAGCCGAGCTGAAGCACGCCGAGCACGAGCAGCACAAGGAGATCGCCCGCGAGGCGCGCGAGGAGGAACGCGAGGCGAAGCATGCCGAACGCGAGGCGGAGCGCGACCTGAAGCACGCGCAGCGCGAGGCGAAGCGCGAGATCAAGCAGGAGGCGCGCGACGCACGTGACGAGATCGACCAACTCGACGAGATCGAGAAAGTCACGGCCTGCAGCATGAGGGACGACTCGCTCGTCCTGTAGGCCAAACGCGCGGGACAACGGGACAACGGGACAACGGGGCAACGGGAACGGAGCCTTTTCCCACACGACGAGAGGCGCGTCGGCCGCATCACGAAACGCAGAGCAGCACGCCGACCACAGCGCGCAACGCAGAGCAGCACGTCAACCGCATCATGCAACGCAGAGAGGCGCATCGGCCGCATCACACGGCGCCAAGGGACGCATCAGCCGCACCACACGGCGCATCTGCCGCGTTCCACGGCGCTACAACCGCGTCACGCATCACACGGCGCCAAGGGCAAAAGGTTCCGTCCCCGTTGTCCCGCGCACACCCGAAAGCGGCCGGAGGATACCAACCTCCGGCCGCTTTTCGCGTCACCTCGAGCCGCACAGCGGAAGCGCTGAGCTGCAGCCTACTTGAACTTGCAGAGCGCGACGCACGCCGTGCCCGCAAAGCCGATGACGCACATGACGACGCCGAGCGTCATCCACTGGTCCAGGTTGGCGCCGAGGATGATCGGCGCCAGGAAGGTGCCGAGGAACTGACCGAGGCTCTGGATGAGCATCAGGAACCCCATGCCGATCGACATGAGCTCCGGCTTGCCCAGAACCTGGCCGAACGACGTCAACGCCATGACCGGAACGCCGAGCCCCAGCAGGCCCATGATGACGGCGCCGACCCACAGCGCAGGGCCCGAGCCCGTGAGCAGCAGAAACGCGCTCGGACCCATGGCGAGCATGCCGATGATGTAAAGCGGCTTGCAGCGCCCCATCTTGTCGGACAAGGTGCCGAACAGCGGGGACGAGATGACGGCCAGAAGCATCGGAAGCGTGCTCAGGAAGCCCGAGAGCGAGGCGTCCATGCCCTGGCTCTGCATCCAAGTCGGCGAGAAGCCGAGCATGGCGAGGAGCACGAGGTTGAAGAGCAGAAACGCCAGGAAGAACAGAAGCGTGTTCGGCTTGAGGAGCTCAGCGTAGCTCGCCTTCTCCTGAGCCACCTGCTCCTGCGGGGCCTCGGGCCCGTCGCTCCCGTCGGCAAACCTCACGACGACGGCGACGAGCACGGCGAAGACGGCGGCGAAGACGGCGTAGACCATCCACACGCCCACGAAGCCGAAGAGCGCCGAGACGGTTGGCGTCACGATGCCTCCGACCACGGAACCCAGGCACACCCACAGGGCCCAGATGCCCGTCGCGGAGCCGATCTTGTCAGGAGCAACGTACTTCTGCACCGCAAGCGGGCCGCAGATGGTCACGAGGATGAACGCGACGCCCTCGATCGCCCGCGAGACGATGAGCATCGTGCCGTCGGCCGCGAAGACGCCGACGAGCGAGCCGACCAGCAGGATGCCGCCGGCGGCGAGCAGCAGCGCCTTGGGCCCGTACTTCTTGGCCAGCGCGCCCGTGGGGATTGCCAGGATGATGCCGACGAACGTGAAGATGGACATCAGCCACGACGCGCTCCCGGCATCCATTGAGAACTGCTCCATGAGGCCCGTCATGATGACAGGCACCTTGTACTGCGACGAAGCCACCGCCGTGCCAAAGAGCAGCAGGACGACGGCAATGAGCGCCCAGTTGCGATACTTCTTTGCAACGCCCATGAATACCCCTCCTTATTCAGTTTAGAAACTGCTTGACTTGCTCGACCGCACCGATGCGATTGCTCGGTACGTAATGGTTTGGTACACGACTGCTTGGTACACAATTGCTTGAAGCGCACTTGCCTAGAGCACGCTCTCTTGAAGCGCGCTCACGAAACATAATCCCGAACTCATCGCGGCAATAGCATCACGGCAACAGCATCACGGCAGCGGCATCGCCACAACCGCGCCAGGGCAGCGGCATCGCGGCAGCAGCGCCGCCACAGCCGCGTCAGCGCCGCCACAACGTCGCCGCCACAGCTGCGTCAGGGCAGCGGCGCTATGTTGTCCTGGAGCACCTCGAAGCGCTCGCCCCCCGGCCCGCGGAAGAACATGATGCGCAACTGCGTGCCCGCATCGCCGTGCTTCACGAACAGGTCGGAATCCTCCTCGGCCAGCGGCCGGTCGAACTCCAAGGGCGGGTCAAGCGGCCCGGCCTCCACGACGACGCCCTTGTCCTCGAGGTGCGCGACGAACGCGTCCAAGTCGTCCACGCGCAGGGCGATGTGGTTGCTGTCCTGGGCTGCCGCATCGCAGCTCGCCTTGTCCTCCGTCTCGAGCAGCTCGAACGCCATGCCGAGGCCCTTGACCCAAGCCATCTTGAGCGGCTTGTCGCCCTCCATGGCATCCGCCCGAAACAGCAGCCGGCAGCCGAGGACGTCCTCGTAGAACGCAAGCGACTCCTCTATGTCGCGACAGTAGATCCCCGCATGCTGAAACTCAAGCTTCACGCCTGACACCTCCTCCTCCCCATGCGGGGATACGGCCCGCATGCGGCCCTATCCCCGCCGTACCCGCTACGCGCGCATCTAGCCCTGGTCGCTCGCGGTCCTGGCCATGACCTCGGCCACCGTGGCGTTCTTCATGCGCAGTTCAGTCTGGGCGATGACCTGGCCGTCGAAGTCGGTCAGGTTCTGGTAGTCCGAGTACACGTCGCCTGCGGCGTTGCGCGGCTTCGTGAGCTTAACGGCCTTCTCGGCGTCGTAGGGGATGAGCTGCTCCTTGGGAGGCTTCGCCTTCGCGATCCAGTTGGGAGACGTCGCCTCGGGAGACGGCATGGTCTCGATCTGGCGGCAGTCGCCGTACTTCTCGACGAGCTCGTCAACGGGCCCGAAGTCGAGCGCGCGCATCGGGCAGCTCGCCACGCACTCGGGCAGCTTGCCCTTCTCGAGGCGGTCGATGCACATGGTGCATTTGCTCATCTTGGTGCCGGGCTCGTCGCTCGCGAACTTCGGCGCGCCATACGGGCACGCGTCGAAGCAGTTGCGGTCGCCCTCGCACAAGTCGCGGTCAACCAGCACCGCCCCGTACTTCTCCTCCTTGAAGATGGCGGAGTGCTCGCATGCGGAGACGCACACCGGGTTGTCGCAGTGCCCGCAGTTGAACGCGAGCATGCCGATGGAGACGTTGGGGAACGCGCCGGTCTCCCACATGTAGACGCTCATCCACTTCTCAGGCCCCGGCCCGATGTCGTTCCAGTCCTTGCAGGCAACCGAGCACGCCTTGCAGCCGTAGCAACGGCCCTGGTCGAAGAAGAATCCGTACTGAGTCATCGCTCATCACCCACTTTCCTGACCTCGACGAGGCCGGCCGTCAGCAGCGCTCCCACGATGTGGGGAAGGTGCGCGTCCCCTATGAGGAGGTTGCAGTTGCCCGCCGTGTCAATGCCGTAGCACATCGTCTTCGACTTCCTGGTGTCGTCGAACTTCGACCACTCGCCATGGCCGATGGAAACCGTGCCGGGAAGCAGCTTCGACGAGACGTAGGCGGTGATCTCCACCTCGCCGAACTGGTTGTAGACCAGCACGCGGTCGCCCGACTTGATGCCGCGGTCGGCTGCGTCCGCGGGAGACATCCTGATCATGTGCTCGTAGCAGTCGCCCTTGAGCCACGGGTTCTGGTCGTTGGCGGAGTGCTGGCGGTACGAGGAGACCGGGGTCACCATCGAGAGCGGGAAGAACTCCGTCCACGGATGGTAGTAGCTGTCGTTCGCCGTGACGTCCTGGTAGGTCGGCTGCCAGCGCGGGAACGAGTCGTAATGCCCGCCGTAGCGCGTCTTCGTGAGGTCGGTCTCCTTGACGTACGAGCTGTCGAACTCGATCTTGCCCGAGGGCGTCTTGAACGGGGACCGGCCGAACTCGACGGTGTTCTTGAAGGGGTAGAACCACTCGCCAGGCTCGCCGGGAACGCGCACGATGGGCATCTTCTGGAACTCTTCCCAGGTCGGCGGCTCGTAGTCATAGTACGCGAGATAGCCGTACTCGTCCTTCGCCCACTCCTCGTAGGCGGGCTTGTAGATGCGCTCGATGACCTGCTCGTCCCAATCGCGCCAATCCGTGACGTCGAGCATCTTCGGGTTGAACTTGTCGGCGAAGCCGAGCCTGCGCGCGAGCTCCATCCAGACCCAGTCCTTCGAGCGGACCTCACCGGGGGGGTTCACGCCCTTGCCGGCGAACAGGAAGTAGTTGTTCATGCCGGAGGGAGCGCCCCAGAACCGGTTGATCCCGAAGAAGTGCAGGTCAGTGGACTCGAACTGGATAACCGGCGACGGCAGCACGATGTCGAGGAACTCGATGGACGGCTGGTCGTGGAAGTACTGCCAGCCCCAGGAGAACTCCAGGTCGGCGAAGCCGGCCATGCGCTTGCTCACGTGATGCTGGTTGTTGATGTAGTTGTTGGGCACGATGGCCATCTTGATGTGGGGCAGCGGGTTGCCCGGCGGGCAGCCGATGCGCCTGCGGAACTCCTCCTCGGTGATCTCGCCCGCAGCGTAGAGCTTCTGGCAGTACATGACCTCGGTGACCTTGTTGTTGTTGTTGGTGATCGGGTTCACGACGTCGCCGAGGATCTGGCCCGTCTGGGGGACCGGCGCGAAGATGCGCGGCTGCGTGACGAGCAGGGCCCCGCCGCCCTCGCACCCGCCGGCGATGGAGAGGTTCCCCGTCATGGCCTGGAGCAGCATGGCCACGGCAGCGGCGTAGTCGCCCAGGTTGCGCTTGGAGACGCTGTACATCTGGTGCAGGTGCACCGGCTTCATGCTGGCGTAGTAGCGAGCGAACTCCGCGATGGTCTCAGCGGGAATGCCCGTGATGGGCTCGGCCCACGCGGGGTCGTGGACGACGCCGTCGACTTCGCCGACGACGTACTTGCGCCACTCCTCGAAGCCCTCCGGCTCAACCCACTTCTCCACGTACTCGTGATCGTAGAGGTCCTCGGTGTAGAGGACGTGGGCCACCGCGAGCCCGAAGGCCGTGTCAGTGCCCGGGCGGATGGGGATCCACTGGGCGTTCAGGCACTCGGCGCTCACGTTGTAGACGGGGTCGATGAGGATGAACTTGCAGCCGCGCTCCTGGGCGAGCTTCATGTAGTAGGGCACGTGGCCGAACCAGCTCACCATGGGGTCGAAGCCCCAGAGGACGACGAGCTTGGAGTTGAGCAGGTCGGGGGCCTCGAAGCCGGGATAGGCGTCGCTCGTGCCCTTGATGAGGCAGTCCGTGAGGCGCACGCCGAGGTGGAAGTCCTCAGCCGCCGCGCCGCCCGAGGTCGAGTGGTCGCCCCAGCCGGTGATCGTGCCCTTCAGGTACGAGGCGAACGGGAAGTCGGAGCTCTCGAACGCCACGTAGTAGCAGTAGTAGAGCCACGGGTGGTCGGGGTTCTCCTCGGCCATCTTCCTCATCTTGTCGGCGATGGTGTCAAGCGCCTCGTCCCACGAGATGCGCTCGAAGCGGCCCTTCCCCGGGCCCTTCTTTCCCACGCGCTTCATGGGGTAGAGCAGGCGGTTCTCAGAGTACAGCTCCTGGCGCCACGCATGGCCCATCGGGCAGGCGCGCGCCTGGATCATGCCGGTCTGGATGGCGTTCTCGTCGTCGTCCTCCCTGGCGACGCCCGGGTTGACCGAGTCGTCCGGCTCGATGGAGACGACCTTCCCGTCCTTGATGCCGCACTTGATCAAGCACGTCGCGTCCCAGCACCCGTTGTTGTGGCACGTCGTGTAGAAGTACTCAACTCCCTCATGTCGCGAGCCGAGCTCTTCAACAATTGACTCTCTGGACATCATGCCCCCTCTCTCGCTATGCAGTTGTCAGATGCGCGCTTTTGTCGACATATCACGCCCAAGCCTATTATTGGGAGGCCGGCAGCGGGCAGCAAGCTTGTTTCTGTTTCCGGGCGACCCCGAAACCTGGGGCTTTCGCGAAATCGCCGTTCCCCGCCAATATTGAAATCTCCTCGCTTTTATCGGCCCGAAGCCTTATAACATAGATGGTTTGTGCATGTGATTGTCTCATGGCGGAGACGGTCACCGGGGGAGGTGCAGCAGCATGACATACCTTGACGCGTATCACTACTCCGCGTCGACGCAGGCGGCTTTCTACAAGGCGGAGTCGGAGATCATTCGGCTTGACAGCAGGCTTGCGCGCAACGAACTCGCCCGGTACATAAAGGAAGCCCTGCTCGCGATCGACGCCGTCTTCGCGATGCGCATCTCGAAGGACGCTGACATCCCGATCGTCCCCCTTCTCGCCGCGTTCCAGCTGTCAAAGCGCAAGGGCGACCGCAACAACCTGAGGAAGTGCTACTGGAACGCATGCATCGGCTTCCAGCCGTCTGACGACGAGCTCGAGCTCGCGGTGGAGGCGCTGCACTACATGCAGACCATCGAGTGGATCTCGGACAACATCCGCGCCGACACCACCGTGACCATCGAGACGGTCCTGCGCCTGCACGAGTACCTCATGAGCGGCTTCGAGAACGACGGGTACTTCCGAGGATTCAGGAGCGCGCCTCTGCCGAACAAGGGCGGAGCGGACCCCTCGGCCATCCCCTCCGAGATCAACGACTTGTGCAGCTTCATGAACAAGGAGGTGTTCTCCCCCCTCGGGCAGGCGTCGGCCATCAACCACATCTTCGAGCGCATCGCCCCGTTCGACGCCATGACGAACCTCTGCGGCCTCGTCCTCGCCTTCTCCGCGCTGTTCAAGCGCGGCCTGTTCCCCAACGGGCTCATAGCGCCGATCTGCTGGGGCGCGTCGGCCAACCGGGAGGACCGCACGAAGATGCGCATCTCCTCCCGCGGCGAGACCACGAGCGAGACGTACGAATCCTACCGGGAGGACTGGGCCATGTTCAACGCGCGCAACACCTACTACTCGGTGCACATAACCGACTCGTTCCTCGACGCGGCGGAGCTCCTGCACTCCGCTTGGAGGTCGAGCGGCCTGCGCATCCCGTCGAACTCGGCCATCGAGAAGCTCATCAACGTGATGCTGGGAGCCCCGCAGCTCTCCATAAAGCATGCCGCCAGCATAATCGGGAAGAGCTACGGGGCGACGAGCGAGGCCATTCACCAGCTGACCGCCGCGGGAATCACCCGCGAGGTCGCGCTCGACAACCGGGAGCGCGTCTTCGTCTGCGACCAGGCGTCGGATCTGATCAACAGCTTCGTCGAGCACCTCACCGACATCTGCCAGCATTCCGAGCTCAACCCCGTGAAGATGACGCCCTTGGAGTGGAAGCTCACGGAGGACAAGCTGAAGTTTTAGGCGGGCGCCGCGGGCGGCGGGTGGCCCGGGCGGCGGGCGGCGGGCGGCGAGTCGCCCGGGCCCAGCGAGCCGTCCGGGTGCGCGGCCTGCGGCTCATGCGAAAAGGAGGCGGCTGCCGACGTGCCGGCAGCCGCCTCCTTGCGAGAATCGTATCATCCGACCGATGTGCCGCGCGAAGCCCTACTTCGCAGAATCGGCCGTGACGTCGCTGTGGAAGTTGGAGTACCCTCCAACTGCGTTGGACTTGAACCTCCCGGCGGTCTTGTTGTAGAACACCTGAGCCCTCATGAGGTCCTTCTTCGTGATCCCGAACTCGGCCATGACCTCGTCTTCGGTCTTGCCGGCATCCATGAGGGCGTTCAGCGCATCGGCCTTCGCCGGTGATTCGAGCGCCATGAATTCGTCGCGAGTCATACAAGCTCCTCCTTGTCTGAGCAGGTCGGGCAAAGCTCGACGCTATTGTACGAACAGCCCCTTGCCTTCACCACTATATGCCCGTATGGGAGAGCGCCTGAAGCATATCTGCGTCTGTATATGCCCGTATCTTCCCTTTTCTGCAATATGTCCCGCGGGAGCCGCGACCTTTGGGGGGCTGGCAAGCTTCGACTTTCGTCGCAGCTTGCCGGCGAAGCCTGCCCTGCATCCCGCATCCCGCATCCCACGGGAAGGACCGCCCGAAGATTCCGCTCGGGACGGCAGATGAGCAGCGAGGGCGCCCGCCGACATGCCCTGGCGGGCGCCCTCGCAGGGGTTTCGCGCAGGCTGCGCTAGGCGGTGCGCTTGGTGAGGGCGTTCATGATGGCGATGAGCACGACCGAGCCCAGAAGCGCCACGAAGAACGACCAGAAGTTCAGGCCCGTGAAGCCCTCGGCCCCGATGAAGCTCATGATGAACCCGCCTATGAGCGCGCCGATGATGCCCGTGACGATGTTCTTCACCAGGCCGCCCTCGCGGCCCATGAGGGCGCCGCCCGCCCAGCCGGCCAAGCCGCCGATGATAACCCAAACGATGATGCTCATGAGGTTGCTCCTTTCGCGTTGCCAACGAAGAACAGCTTAGCGACCCCGCCGGCGCGCCCGCGCCACGCTCCCCCACCCGTCGCTGCCTCGTTGGCAGGCCGTTTGCCTGCCGCGAGGTGCCTGCCGCAAGAGCGCAGCCCCTTGTTCCTTGCGAACGCAGCAAGACGCCAGCTGATGGCAAAGCGCAAACGCTCATTTACGTTGGTAACTTCACAAAGTAACCGCACCCTGGTGTTGCGATGGGAATGAAAAGTTAGGGCTCATTTGCGTTCCTGTCATCCTGATGTAATGCACAAACAATAGTTCGCTTATTGAAAACGAGTACGAACTTTTGTGCTATAATTGCAAGAGAAAGTTCCCTGTTTTGTTGAGGATATCATTAGCGTCTGTTAATATTTTAGGGGATCCCGATGACCAAGCGACGCGACATCGTGAGGGCGCTCGTCGAGGACGGCTACGTCAGCGACGGAGGGACGAACCACGAGCACTTCGTCAAAGGAGCGAAGGTGGTCATGGTTCCCCGCCATCGGGAGATACCCGACGAAACGGCGAAGCGCATCTTGCGCCAAGCGGGCTTGAGATGAAAAACCTCCGCACGTGATCAGGAGCTGCCATGATATACCTCAACGAGTTCGAGTTCTACGAAGCCGAGGGCATGATATGCGCCGTCCCCTTCGACCATGACGGGGCAACGTGCGGCAGCAGCCTTGACGAAGCCGTCTTCATGGCGACGGATTGGCTGCGCAGCGAGATCGAATATGCGCTCATGCGCGGAGAGACCCCTCGAAGCGGGACCTTCGGACATACGCCCGAGCACGGCGGCATCGTCATAGCCGTCTCAGTTGACTGCGACCTCGCCCGCGTCGACGCCGTGAGCGCCGCCGACGCGGCGCGCCTGCTGGGCGTGAGCACCGCGCGAGTGTCGCAGATGTGCGAAAGCGGACAGCTGACCTCATGGAAAGAAGGGGCTCGCAGGCGCGTGCTGCGCGCCTCCGTTGAAGCGCGCCTGGAAGAGCGCCCCCAAGCTGGGAGGCCGCGCAAGAGCGCCCTCGGCTGAGCGAGAACAGCGCGCATCGACGCCGCGAACGCTGCCGCACACTGCCTCACGCCATGCCAAGCGGCGCAAGCTTACGTGATCGAGCGGCAGATGAGGGGGCGGGGCACGCCCATGTGCATGAGCAGGAGGTTCGCCTGCAGCTCGAGCGACTCGCGGTCGCGCTCGGCGAGGACGAGGCGGTCGGTCGAGTACGCGCGGCGGTCAAGCAGAATGCCCGTGGGCATGACGTCGACCACGTCGGCGCCCATGAAGTCGAGCGTCGTCCACAGCGAGGCGAAGGCGTAGCGCGCTTGCGAGGAGCCGGCCGCGCCGCTGTAGGTGACGGGCTTGCCGTGCATGACCGACGTGCCGTCGGCATACGCCGGGCGCGAGAGCCAGTCGAGCAGGTTCTTCAGCACGCCGGGCAGGCCGTGGTTGTACTCGGGCGTGACGATCCACAGGCCGTCGGCCGCCTCCACCGCGTCGCGGACGCGCTGCACCGGCTCGAGCACGGGGACCTCGACGTCCTGGTTCATGTACGGCAGGTCGGCGTACTCGAGGAACGACACGCGTACGCAGCCGCTCAGCACCGCGGCGGCGCACTCGGCGAGCTGGCGGTTGAGCGAGCGCGCCCGCAGCGACCCGACGACCATGAGCACCGACTTCTCGCCGCCGCAAGCGGAGGCCCTCTCCGCCGCGCCGCCGACGGCAGCGTCCTTCGCCTCGGCGCCACCGCTCGCGCCCTTCGCTCCGACACCACCAGCGGCAATATCCTTCCCTGTCTCGCCGTCCACCGCGCGCAGCCTTCCCTCGCCGCCGTCCGCCGCGCCCTTTCCTATCTCAACAGCTTTGCTCTCCATGGGATCATCCTTTCACGTGCCGTTTTGCTTCCTCCCATGATAGGGCCGCCCGCCAGGGCGCCGCATGCGCGGGACACAGCGGAAGGCAAGACGTTGCGAAGGCGTTGCCGCGCAAGCGCCCGCGCCCCCATGCGCACTCAGCAAGCGCAGCAAGTGTGGTCTTTCGCCGACGTCACGCGGCTTTCCCGAGAAGCCGTTATTCCCCAAGCGTACAATTGCCGCAGATCGCAAAACCTCCTCACCGAGAAGGACACACTCGCATGACAAAGCCGCGTCACCATGACGAATTCGTGGGCTATCGCGTGTACGAAGCCCACCGCGCGCTCTTCCAGAACCTTGAGCGCGCGCTCGCGCCGTTCGGCGTGACGCCCGTCGAGTGGAACGCGATGAACCAGCTCGACCACCACGGGCCGCTCTCGCAGAAGCGCCTGGCCGAGGCGCTGCAGAAGGAGCAGGCCACCATCACGCGCACCGTCGACCGCATGCAGCGCAAGGGGCTCGTCACGCGCACACCCGACCCGAAGGACCGCCGCGCCAACATCGTGAGCCTCACGCCCGCCTCTCAGGAGCTGCTCACCGAGATCGAGCCCCACGCGATCAGCGCCGCGAAGAGCACGATCGCGGAAATTGACCCCGCAGACCTCGCCGTGTTCTTCCGCGTCCTCAACCAGGTGAGGGACAACGCTCGAAAGAAGGACTCCGAGTAGACAAGCAGCGGGTTTAACCTCCCATTAGCAGCGAGCACAGCCTCCCGTTTCCCCTGTTCATAATTATTCCTTGTTTCGCATCGTGCAATTTATCTTGCTATCCATATAATTAGCTATGCAAGTATTATATAGTCAATTATATACTTGCGCAGTTTTTACCTGCAGAAAAGAGGAAAAGGAGGAGGAAATGGCACTACGCTTGAGCCGCCGCGGCTTCCTGAAGGCAGCAGGAGGAATCGCTGCCTCGACGCTGCTGGTGGGCACCGGTGCCGCAGGGGCTTTCGCCGACGAGGACGCAACGCAGAACGACGCCTCGGATGATGACATCAAGGTCATCCCGAGCGCCTGCCGCCAATGCTACGGGCGCTGCGCGCTGTTCGGCACCGTGAAGAACGGACGCCTCACCAAGATCGAGGGCAATCCCGACCTGTTCAGCGAGGGAACGCTCTGCGGACGCGCGTTCGCCATCCCGCAGGAGCTCTACAATCCCACGCGCGTGCGCTATCCGCAGCGCCGCGTCGGCGAGAAGGGCTCGGGGCAGTGGAAGCGCATCACCTGGGAGGAGGCGTATCAAGAGGCCGCCGACAAGTTCACCGAGATCGGCGAGAAGCACGGCTGGCACACCATCGCCCACCAGTACGGCACCGGCCGCGACATGCTGCAGTTCCAAGCCATCAACAAGCTGTGGCTCGAGCTTGGGAGCACCGCCACGTTCGGCGTCGGCAACCTGTGCTGGGTCGGCAGCTATTTCACCAGCCAGCGCATCTACGGCGACGAGACGCAGTACACCGGCTGGGACGGCAACAACACCGACTGCATCCTGATCTGGTGCCGCCAGGAGCGAAGCCGCGGCTACTACGACTGGCTGACCGTCAAGCGCGCGCAGCAGCGCGGCGCGAAGGTCATCTGCGTCGACCCGCGCTTCACCTGCACGGCCGCGAAGGCCGACATCTGGCTGCCCATCCGCCCGGGCTCCGACATGGCACTCGTGCTCGCGTTCATCAACGAGATCATCCACTCGGACAAGTGCGCGCTCGACTTCGCGCGCCAGTACACCAACGCCCCGTTCTTCATCGACGAGAAGGACGAGAGCGGAAACGGCACGGGATACCAGCTGCGCCAGTCCATCATGCGCGAAGGCGGAAACGTCGAGCTCTACCCCGCATGGGACGAGGCGCATGGCCAGCTCATCTACTGGTCGGGCGACTGGCAGGACAAGAACGGGGTCGGCGGCGAGAGGGCGTTCAAGTGGCTCGACGAGGCCGGCAACATCGTGGAAGACGCCGTCCCTGCGCTCACCACGCCCGACGGACAGGGGCGCGAGATCGAGGGCAAGGTCTACCGCACCGCGTGGGACCTGCTCGTCGAGCACGTGACGCCCTGGACCATCGAGCGCGCAGCCGAGTTCTGCGAGCTCGACGAAGGCAAGATCCGCGAGGCCGTCAGCGCCTACCTCGACGCGAGCCCGCACGCGTGCTTCACGCGCGGCCAGAAGGTGGAGTTCTCCATCAACACCTCCGGCATCTCCCAGGCGTTCACCATCATGATCGCGCTCGCCGGCAACTTCGACACCAAGGGCGGCAACAACATCGGCCGCGAGCCCGCCACCGGCTACGACTCGTTCATGTTCGACGTCGTGCCCAACCAGCAGGGCCGCATGGGGCAGCGCCGCAAGCAGACGGCCATGAACATCAAGAAGCTCTCCGTGTGCCAGAACACCGGCTACCAGACCATCCTGCAGGCCGACGACGCCACGGGCGAGCTGCGCGAGGTGACGCAGAACTCTGGCGGCCAGGTCATCTACGGCCAGCAGGGCGGCTTCGGCGCAGCCACTACGAAGGCCATGGCGAAGGGCGACCCGTTCCAGATCTACGGCTACTGGCAGCAGACCTCCGAGCCGATCCTCTCCATCGAGGGCGGCAAGGAGATCATCGAGGGCTTCAAGAACCTCGAGTTCTTCGTGAACGTCGACATCTTCATGACGCCGTCGGGCGAGCTCGCCGACATCATCCTGCCGGCCGCGCATCCCAACGAGGTCGACCGCGTGGAGTGGGCGCACTCCGGCCACGGCTACCCCACGAGCCACACCTACCTCATCCGCCAGCCGTTCCACGCGCCGCTCGGCGAGGCCAAGGACGACATGGACATATGCTTCGAGTTCGCGAAGTACATGGACGTCGATATGTACTGGAAGGACAAGTACGAGTTCTTCGACTACATGGTGAAGGGCCCCGCCACGCTGCCGCCGCAGCTGAGCTGCGCGAGCTTCGAGGACTTCCGCGAGCGCATCAGCGTGACCGGCGTGCAGATGACCGACGTCAAGGGCGCGCCGAAGTACGAGACCGGCTTCATGCGCAAGACGAGCGACTTCCGTCCCGGCTTCAACACCATGTACCGCGGCAACAAAATGGGCTCGGTCTACCGCTTCCCCGGCACCACGCTGCCCGACGGCACGAAGATCCCGGCTCACCCGCAGTCCGACAACGGCAAGATGGAACTGTGGAGCGAGGACTTGCTGCTGTACGGCAACGGACCGCTCCCGATGTACATCGAGCCGCCGATCACGAAGCGCTCGCGCGCCGACCTTCTGGACGAGTACCCGTTCACGCTCATCACGGGCGGCCGCTCCCACGCGTTCTTCCACACCGAGTACCGCAACTCCCCGTGGATGCGCGAGGTGCACATGTTCCCGACCATGGACATCAACCCCACCACCGCCGCCGAGCTCGGCATCAAGCAGGATGACTGGTGCTGGATCGAGACGTACGTAGACCGCATCCGCCAGCGCGCGAACCTCACCGAGGCCATCAGCCCTGACACCATCCACGTCGAGCACGACTGGTGGTTCCCCGAGCGCGAGGCAACCGACGACCTGCATGGTGCCCTCGACTCCAACTGCAACGTCCTGTTCGAGAACAACGGCCCTTACGACCCGGCCGTGGGCACCGACAACTTCGGCGGCTTGTGCAAGGTGTACAAGGCCGAGGAGGGCGCGCCCGACAACATCTGCCTGACGAGCGACGACCTCAAGATCTTCCTGCCCTTGAGCGCGGAGGACATCGCCGCTGACGAGCAGGGCGACGGCGTGAAGATGCCGACCGTGAAGGGAGCGAAACAATGACGCGCAACATCATGGCGATTGACTTGGACAGCTGCATCGGCTGCCACTCCTGCGCCGTCGTGTGCAAGCAGGAGAACAACGTGGGGCTGGGAACGTTCTACAACAAGGTGCTCACCATCGGGCCCACGGGCACCTACCCTGACTTGGAGATGTACTACCTGCCCGTAGCCTGCCAGCACTGCGACAACCCCCAGTGCGTGGACGTGTGCCCGACCGGCGCGAGCTACCAGCGCGAGGACGGCATCGTGCTCGTGGACCACAGCAAGTGCATCGGCTGTCAATACTGCGTCATGGCCTGCCCCTACGGAGTGCGCACCTACGACGAGAGCCGCGACAAGGGCGTCATCGAGAAGTGCACGCTATGCGCCCATCTGGTGGACGCGGGCGAGGTGCCCGCATGCGTGCGTCACTGTCCCGGTCAGGCGCGCTTCTTCGGCGACCTCGACGACCCGGACAGCGACGTGAGCAAGCTGGTGACGGCGAAGGCCAACCACAAGCTCACCGACGTGGGCAACCACCCGGGCGTGGTGTTCTGCATGGACAACTGCACGTGGATTGGAGATGAGCAAGCATGAGCGTACAGTGGCCTCTACTTCTGTTTAGCGTGCTCTTGGGCACGTCGTCGGGCATGCTCGTGTACCTGGGCATACACGAGGCGCGTGGCCGCCGCGCCACGGCGAGCTTCATGATCGCCCTGACAGCGCTGGTGCTTCTGGGCGTAGGCGGCATTGCCTCCACGTTCCACCTGGGGCATCCCGAGCGCGCCCTGCACATTATGGGCAACATGGGCTCGGGTCTCTCGCGCGAGCTCATCGGCGTGGGCGTCACCGCCGTGGTGACGCTGGCCTACGCCGTCTGCGTGAGGATGAGCTACGCCTCCGCCGCGAAGGGACTCGGCTTCTGCGCGATCGTAGTGGGCGCGGTCCTGCCCGTGATCGCCGGCAGCTCCTTCATGATGGCCGCCCGCCCGACATGGGACAGCGCGACGCTGCCGCTCATGTACCTGGGAGGCGGCCTCGGCCTCGGCTTCACGCTGGCCGCCGCCATCGCCTGCGCGAAGGGCGCCGAGGCTGCCGAGCGAGCGTTCGCCGCCAAGCTGGCGCTCGCGGGCGCTGCGGCCGCTGCCGTGACGGCGCTCATCTGGGTCGCCTGGGTGGCGCTGGCCCCCTACCCCGACGCATCGCGCTCGATCATGCGCCTTGCAGCTGGTGACCTGGCCGCGCTCTTCTGGATCGGCGCCGTGGCCCTGGGCGTCGTGGCCCCATGCGTGCTCTGCTGGATGGCGCGCCGCGCCGACGCGAAGCGCATGCTCGCTTACGTGAGCGGAGCGTTCGTCTGCCTGCTCGCAGGGAGCGTGGCCCTGCGCGTCATCATGTACGCGGTTGCCACTTCTGTGCAGCAGCTGATCTACTAGCGCCGGACTTCGCGGAGCCTGCCCGCTGACGCTCCCGCGGCGGGCAGGCTCTGCGCAGCCTATCCGCTACCCCCGGCGGCAGGCTGCGCACGGCCCGCCCGCTGTCCCCGCGGCGGGTGGGCCGCCTTGAGGATTCTTTTGGATAGGAGAAGAACATGGGATCATGCACCACTGACGCGGGCGCCCGCGAGGAGCTGCGCGCGCTGATGGAGAGCCGCGCGCACGTCTACGACCTGCTCTCACGCTGCTTCGAGACCGAGGTGACGCCCGAGTTCGCCGAGAGCCTCGCGCACGCGTTCGCCTTCGAGACTGACGATGAGGCGCTCGCGGAGAGCTTCGCGCAGATGCGCGCGAAGCTCGACGGCATTGACGCGGACGGCATCGAGCGCCTCGCGGTGGTGTTTGACCGCGTGTTCTTCGGCATGGGCCCGAGGGCGGCCCAGAAGGCGTTTCCGTACGAGTCGGTGTACACCTCCGACCGCGGCATCATGATGCAGGACGCCTACTCCGAGGCGACGAGGCTCTACCGCACGATGCGCCTGCGCAAGAACGAGCGCTTCACCGAGCCCGAGGACCACCTGGCTGTCGAGCTCGCCTTCATGGCGCTCTGCGCGCGCCAGGCGTCGGAGGCACTCGCAACGGGCGACGAGGACGCGGTCGCAGCGAGCGTGCGCGGCCAGGCGGCCTTCTTGGAGGGCCATCTTCTGAACTGGCTGCCGCGCTTCTGTGCTGACCTGCGGAAAGGGGCTGAGGAGGGCTTCTATCTCCACCTGGCGGACTTTCTGCTGCGCTTCGCCGAGAGTGACCGCGCGTTCCTGCGCGACCTGGTGGGGCAAGAGCAAGAGCGAGGGCAGGCGTAGAGGGGCAAGCAGGGACGGTTTCGGGTGCGCCGAACATGCAGTGAGGAGGAAGCGAGGATGAGCGATAAGAGGTACACCGACGCCGAGGCGTCAGGCAGTGCGCGTGCGACGAGCAGCGGAAACGCGGCCGGCATGTCGCTGTCGCGCCGCAGGTTCGTGGCCGCGGGCGCGGTCTCGGCGATTGTGGCGTGCCTGGGCGCCGCGGGCGTGGCGTTCGGACGCGAGGGCAGGGCGCAGCTCAGGCCGCCGGGGGGCGCAGGCGAGCTCGATCTTGAGGCGCGCTGCAACCGCTGCCAGCGCTGCGTCCAAGCATGCCCGCGCGGCGTCGTGCAGCCGCTGCCGATGACGGCGGGGCTTACGTCAGTGAGCACGCCGAGCCTGATCTTCCGCAACGACTACTGCGACTTCTGCGGAAAGTGCTGGGAGGCATGCCCCACCGGCGCCCTCGCGGCTGACGCGCCGAGCACGTCCGACATCGGCGTGGCCAAGGTGGTGAGCGACGCGTGCGTCGCCTGGATGTGGTCGGGCTGCACAGCGTGTGAGGAGGCATGCCCTGTCGAGGGCGCGCTTGCCATGGACGAGCATGGCCGCCCCGTGGTCGACGAGGCGCTGTGCAACGGGTGCGGCCTCTGCGAGACGACGTGCCCTTCCTCGTCGCTGCGAGCATATGATCCATCCGTGTCCGAACGCGCCATCTGCGTGGTGCCGCGTGCAAGCCAGGTGGCCGCCATTCCCGGCGCTGTCACGAGCGCGCAGCTCACCGAGGGACGGACGCGTGCGGTGCCGAAGGAGGCCGCCCATGAATAAGATGCGCTACGCGCGCGTGGCCTGCGCGCTTCTGGTCCTGGCCTTGATCTGCGCGTCTACGGAGCTCAACATGGCAAGCGGCACCCTGTGCGTGCCGTGCCCCGTTGGAGTCCTCGAGATCAGCCTTGCGAGCGGCAGCGTTCCTTGGGCGCTTCTGCCCGGCATGGCCGTGCTGCTGCTCGCAGTGCTCGCGCTCGGGCGCGCGTTCTGCTCGTGGGTGTGCCCCACTTCGCTCACGCGCAACCTGTTCGGCGGACGACATCCCCGTGGCCTCACAGGCCGCACGGGCGAGGAGGCAGCCGGGGATGGAGGCGCTGTTGCTGCGGCTACGGGTAGCGGCACGGGAGCTGTTGCGGCTGCGGACGACAGCACGGGCGCGGCGGCAGACGGCGCGGCGGCTTCGGGCGGCGCAGACGCTTCCTCAGCTGCGGAGGCACCGCGACGGGAGCGCAACAACCTTGCCACGCAGGGCATCGTGCTCGCCGTGCTGCTCGCGGTGTCCTTCGCCGTGCACTTCCCCGTGTTCTGTCTGATCTGCCCCATCGGCTTGGCCATGGGCACGGTGTTCGCCGCAAGCCGCACCTTCATGACCTGGCAGCCTGAGCTCGAGCTTTTGGCGTTCCCCGCCATGCTGCTCGTGGAGGCGCTCGCGCTGCGCCGCTGGTGCAGCGCCATCTGCCCGCTCGGGTTCTTCTTCGGGCTGGCAGCGAAGGCCCGCACCGCGCTCCACCTGCCCGCACTGCCGCGCCTCAACGCACACGCCTGCCGCATGACGCAGGGCTGCCGCGCCTGTGAGCACGTCTGCCCCGAGAACATCCACCTGCCCGCCGCCGCGCCGGCGGACCGCGAGGACTGCACGCTCTGCCTCGACTGCGCCGAGCACTGCCCCGCCCACGCGCTCACCCCCTCCCCCGCCCGCCACAGCAACCAGAAGGATCGCACGTAGGAAGCGCGGCGGCGCTCCTCTTCCACAGCACCCGAGGCGTTGCGAAGGCGTTGCCGCACAAGCGCCCGCGCCCCCACGCGCACTCAGCACGGCGAGAGCTGCGATGGTTTATAATCGTCCCTGTTAGACGCAGGGCCCCTTCCGCAGGCGGCCCTGACGAGCTGAGAGCGAGGCTTGAGATGAACGAGAGCACCCGAAGGGAGATAGACTTCGCTGTCTTCCTCATATATCGGCTCGCCGAGAGCTGGGGCAAAACCGTGCCCGAGACCTACCGAACCCTCGCCGACTTGAACGTCCTCGGCGATTACGTCATCCCCTTCTACGACGTGCTCCACACCCAGGGCGAGCAATGCCTGGTTGACGAGATCACCGAGCTCGCGCGCAGGAGAGGAGCCGTCATATGATCCTCTACCACGGCTCAACCGTCGAGGTTCCCCATCCAGACCCAGCGCGCGCTCGGAAAAACCTCGACTTCGGCCAGGGATTCTACCTGACGTCCCACAGATCCCAAGCTGAGCGCTGGGCCAAGCGCAAGGCCATGCTCGAGGACGCAAGCGCCGTGGTCAACGAGTACGAGTTCGCCGAGCGCGCCCTCGAGAACTTCGCTGTCCTCCGATTCGACGAGAGCGACGCCGACTGGGTGAAGTTCGTATGCGACTGCCGTCGCGGCGGCAATGCATACCAAAAATACGACGTCATCATTGGATGCGTCGCGAACGACAAGGTGTACGAAGCGGTGAACATGTACTTCAGGGGATATTGGGACATCGACACCACGCTCAAGGCACTCAAATACTACGACAAGAACGACCAGTACTGCTTCGTATCCCAGGCCGCCGTCGATGCCTTGCTTTCCTTCCGAAGAGCATACGAGACGGGGAGATAGCGGTGGACGAGCGCGTCGTTGAGAGCCTGGGATCGTTCTTGAAGGAGCATCTGGAAGCTGACGTGGCGTTCTGCATCGCCGAGCGCCTCAACGTCTCCGCAGAGGAGGCTATGGGGATCTACTACGGAAGCAAGATCGCCGAAGCGGTCGAGGAAGGCTCGCTGGGGATGCAGTACCTGCCCGCTTCCTACCTAGCGGACGAGGTGCTCAAAAATGCCGCATCCGCCTCTGCGCGTATTCTACGCCCCTAGGGAGAGCAGCCCGCCCCTCAAGCATATCTTCCGCTCCCCTGCCGAAAATCAAGCAGTCGCGCATCCGTTGATTCTCACGTCCCCGCCTTGCTTCGCGGTGAGGCGGGGGGCGCTGCGCAAAACGGCGTGCGAAGGCGCGAGAAACACGCGATCTGATACCCGCCAAGTCGACTGGTCCCAGCTTCCGCCAGCATTTTGCCTGGTCGTACGTTTTCCTTGCGCCAATGCAGCGCCTTCTCGCATCGTTTTTCCAGAAATTCGGTATCAGATCGTGTGTTTCTCGCGCCTTCGCACGAACGACGCTGCGCAGAAAGCCCCTAGGCCCTGCGAGTTTCGTCCGCTTTGGCCTGCGCGCAATCCACCACGCGAGCCGACGCACCCCGTGCGGCGGGGTCGCTTCCATTACACTTCTGTAATGCGCGCGTTAGGAGAGCACAAGGCGCATGCCCCATGCTGAAAGCAGCTGTCCTGCGAGGAAACGAAGGAAGGTATGCACATGGACATCCTCACCGTCAGCCATCTCACCAAGGTCTACGGGGAAGGCGCTTCCGCCACGCGCGCGCTCGACGACGTGTCGTTCTCGGTGGCACAGGGCGAGTTCCTGGCCATCGTGGGCTCGTCAGGCTCGGGCAAGTCAACGCTTCTGCACCTGATGGGCGGCGTGGACCGCCCCACGTCGGGCACCGTGCTCATGAACGGGCAGGACGTGTACGCCCGCACCGACGAGGAGCTCAGCGTGTTCCGCCGCCGCGAGGTGGGGCTGGTGTACCAGTTCTACAACCTGATCCCCGTGCTCAACGTGGTGGAGAACATCACGCTGCCCGTGGCGCTCGACGGGCGCGTCGTGAACCAGCAGCGCCTCGACGTGCTGCTTGACGCGCTGTCCCTGCGCGGACGCGAGCGGCACCTCCCCAACCAGCTCTCGGGCGGCCAGCAGCAGCGCGTGGCCATCGGGCGCGCGCTCATGAACGCGCCCTCCGTGGTGCTCGCCGACGAGCCCACCGGCAACCTCGACTCGAAGAACAGCCGCGACATCATGGCGCTGCTCGCCGCGTCGAACAAGGAGAGCGGGCAGACCCTCGTGGTGATCACGCACGACGAGGAGATCGCGCTGTCCGCCGACCGCATCATCTCCATCGAGGACGGGAAGATCGCCTCCGACGAGAGGATCCGCCGATGAGCGTCATGTCGAACTTCACGCTGCGCTCGCTGGCGAAGAACCGCGTGCGCACGGGCGTGACCGTTGCGGGAGTGGCGCTGGCCGCGGCGCTCCTCACCGCCGTGCTCACGAGCGTGACCAGCCTGAACGCCTATCTCTACAACTGCGAGGTAGCCGACAACGGCATCTGGACGGCCAGCGCCTGGACCGAGGGCGAAGACGAGATCGCCCACGCCCGCGCCGACGCGCGCACGTCCGACCTGGTGGTCATGCGCGACGTGGGGTTCGTCGACCCCGACGAGGCAGCGATGCGCTACGGCGCGTACCTGCCGTTCGTAAGCACGGAAGGCGACCTCGCGCGCATCTGCGCCGTCAAGCCCGCGGAGGGGCGCGCGGCCGAAGGGCCGGACGAGGTGATGCTGCCCAGCTCGTGGAAGGGCACGTCGGCGTTCGGAGCTGACGCGATCAAGGTGGGCTCGACGCTCGAGGTCGAGCTGGGGCAGCGCGAGCTCGTGGCGGCCGGCGCGGATGCGGGCGATGAGCCCAGCGCGCTCGCCGGGCACGACCGCACGCGCTCTGGCGAGACGCCCATCGAGGGCACGGGGTACGAGCCTGACGAGGCGGGCGACCGCCTGGACTCGGGAGACCGCTACCGAAACCCGCAGTCTGACGGCGGCGGCTTCGGCGAGAAGCTCGTCGAGCTTGAGCCACGCACGTTCACCGTGGTGGGATTCTACGACACGCGCAACATCGCCAGCTCGACGGGCGTGGGGTACGCCGCGCTCACGACGGGCTGGGACGCGGGCGCGGCGGGCACGGACGCGGGCGCGGGCACGACGGGCGCGGACGCGGGCACGGGCGGTGCGGGCGCGGACGCGGGCGAGGCAGGTGCGAACCCGACCGCGGCGGGCGCTGCCAAGGTGTACGTGGCGACTGCGGGGCTTCGCACCGCCGGGGAGATCGACGAGGCCATGAAGAGCTCGTTCGACTCCGCAAACATAGCGCACCACGACGCGCTGCTGCGCTATGAGGGCATCACGAGCGACCGCGCTATCTGGAACACGTTCTACCAGATAGCAGCCGTGCTCGCCTGCGTCATCGCGGCGGCGTGCGTGTCGCTCATCTACAACGCGTTCGCCATCAGCGTGGCCGAGCGCACGCGCCAGTTCGGGCTTCTGTCCTCCATCGGCGCGTCGAGGCGGCAGATCAGGCGCGCCATCGCGTTCGAAGCCGCCGTCATCACCGCAGCAGGCATCCCGCTCGGCCTGCTCGCCGGCATCGGCGGCACCGCCGCGGTGCTCGGGGTTCTCGGGCCCTCGCTCGAGAGCATAATCGGAGAGCGCGAGGACGTCGCCTTCGGCGTGGCGGTTGACCCGGCGATGATCTGCCTGGCCGCCGTCCTCACGCTCATAACCGTGATGGCGAGCGCATGGCTGCCCGCGCGCCGCGCCGGAAACGCGAGCGCCATCGACGCCATACGCCGGACGCGCGACGTGCGTCCTGTGCGCCCCGCGCGAAAGCGCACTGGAAAGACGAGCTCGTCAGCCGCCGCGACGGCTGACGTCTGGAAGCCCCGTGGGTTCGGCATCCACCGGCTGTTCGGCGTGTCGGGCCAGATCGCCTGGGCGAACCGCAAGCGCGGGCGCGCCAAGGGCCGCGCCGCCAGCGTGTCGCTCGCGCTCGCCATCGTGCTGCTCATGACGGCCGGCTCGCTCAGCACCACGCTCGACGTCATGACCGGCGCCGCCATCGCCTCCTCCGAGACCTGCGACATCACCGTCAGCACCTTCCGCAGCTACTCGCCAGACGCCGAAGCGGCGGACGCGGGCGCTCGTGACGGCGCGAGCGACAGCGACAGCGCGGCCGACGGCAATCCGGACGCAGGCGGCGAAGATACCGGAGAAGCAGCCGACGCGAGCGCAGATGGCGCGTCAAGCCCCTTCGAAGCCTATGCAGCTCTCTACGCGAAGCTCTCGAGCGTCGAAGGGGTGCAGCCGCTCGGCTGGCAGGCGGTGGCCACGATGCCCGCCGTCATGCCCGCCGACATGGTCGGCACGGGCATGGCCGAGGACGGCGGCCGCTTCAACAGCTCGTCCCCTGTCGTCCGCCAGCCCGACGGAACCTACTTCGGCCACGTGAACCTGCAGTTCCTCGAGAACGAGGCGTTCGCCGCCTACGCGCGCAGCGTCGGCGCGAGCCCCGACGCGTTCTCTGGCGACGCGATGCGCGGCATCGCGCTTTCCACCGGCTACTCGAACAACGGGCAGGCGTACGTGCAGCGCGAGATGATCAAGGCGCCCGGCACGATAAGCTGCATCACCGAAGCGACGTTCGAGGGAGTTCCCGTCGAGGGCTTCGTCTACAGCGGAGGGCGCGCGGGCGCCGACGCCAAGAGCCCTGACGGCAACGCGGATGCGCGCGAGGCCGCCTTCTCCGCCTACCTGCCCTCCGACTACGCCGCAGCCGACAAGGAGCCTGAGGGCAAGCCGCTCTCCGCGCTTGACCTGACGTACCTGCCCGTCGAGGCGATCGCCGTCACCGACCAGGCGCCCGACGGGAGGGGATCCGACTACCCCACCGTCGTCCTGCCCCTGAGCGCCGCCGACACGCTCGCCGAGGCCACGCGCGGCACCGCCGGGTCCCTCATGACGTCAGTCCAGATGGTCGCGCGCTTCAACGCCGACGAGCACGTCACCGCTGCCGCTGACCTCGAAGCCGCCGGCAGGGAGTTCTTCGACCTCGACCCCGGGGGCGACGGCGCGCTCGCGAGCACGCACCTCTACGTGGGCGACAACGCGGCCGTCCAGGAGGGCTACGGGACGCTCGTCGTGGTGGTGAACGTGTTCTCGCTGCTGTTCACGGGCATCCTCATGCTGATCGCCATGGGCAACGTGTTCAACACGGTGACCAACGGACTCGTCCTGCGCCGCCGCGAGTTCGCCGTGATGCGCTCGGTGGGGATGGGCAGCCGCGCGTTTCGGCGCATGATCGCCTGCGAATGCGCCGGATACGCCGTGCGCGGCCTCGTCCCCGGCGTCATCGTCGCAGCCATCGTGTCGTTCCTGCTGTTCAACGCGCTGGCGAAGTCGGTCGAGGGAGTTGCGTTCGCCCTGCCGTGGGGGCACATGGCGCTCGCCTGCGCGCTCACGCTGCTCATCATGGCGGCCAGCGTCGCCTACGGGCTGCGCCGCTGCCGGACCGACAACGTGGTGGAGGCGCTGCGAATGGACATAGCCTGAGGGAAGGGGCTGCCCCGCCCCCAGCGCGGGGCAGCCCGCTGATGCCTGGTAGAGAGATCGCGGCCTGCTGTCCGGGAGGGGGGACGCAGCCTGCTGTCCAGGAGAGCCGCGGGCGGCAGCCGACCCGCCCGCTGATGCCTGGGCAACAGGCTGAGTTTCCGCCGCCCGCGGCCGAGCTGATCGGGTAGAATGGGCAGGCTTGCATTTTCGTCCAAGGCGCGCGGGCGCACCTGCCGCACGCCCCGAGGCAGGAAAGAAAACGGCACATGACAGGCAAGACGACCACCGACGCACCGCGCGAGCACTTCGCCTCGCGCCTCGGCTTCATCCTCATCAGCGCAGGCTGCGCCATCGGCCTGGGCAACGTCTGGCGATTCCCCTACATCACCGGCGAGCACGGCGGCGCGGCGTTCATCCTGCTCTATCTCGTGTTCCTCGTGGTCCTCGGCCTGCCCGTCATGGTGATGGAGTTCGCCGTGGGTCGCGGCAGCCAGAAGACCTCGGCGCTCGCCTTCGACACGCTGCAGCCCTCGCGGCGCTGGCACTGGTTCTCGTGGTGGGGGTACGTCGGCTGCCTGCTGCTCATGATGTTCTACACCACGGTATGCGGCTGGATGCTCGCCTACGTGGCGAAGATGGCCACCGGCGCCTTCGCGGGGCTCGACGCCGCGGGCGTCGGCGGCGTGTTCTCCTCCATGCTCGCGAGCCCCGTCGAGCTCGTGGGCTGGATGCTCGCCGTGATCGTGATCGGCCTGATCGTGTGCAGCCTCGGCCTGCAGAAGGGCGTCGAGCGCATCACGAAGGTGATGATGCTCGCGCTGCTCGGCGTGATGGCGCTGCTCGTGGTGCGCAGCGTCACGCTGCCCGGCGCGGCCGAGGGCCTCGCGTTCTACCTGATCCCCGACTTCGGGCGCATGCTCTCCGGCGGCCTGGCCGGCTTCGGCGAGGTGGTGTACGCCGCCATGGGCCAGGCGTTCTTCACGCTGTCGCTCGGCATCTCGGCCATGGAGGTGTTCGGCAGCCGCATCGGGCCCGAGCGCTCGCTCACCGGCGAGGCCATCCGCATCTGCGCGCTCGACACGGCCGTGGCCATCGTGGCGGGCCTCATCATCTTCCCCGCCTGCTTCGCCTTCGCCGTCGCCCCTGACCAGGGGCCCGCGCTCGTGTTCGTCACGCTTCCGAACGTGTTCAACCAGATGCCGCTCGGGCAGCTGTGGGGCGCGCTGTTCTTCGTGTTCATGAGCTTCGCGGCGCTCTCCACCATCATCGCGGTGTTCGAGAACCTCATCTCTTTCACCATGGAGAAGTGGGGGCTCACGCGCAAACAGGCGCTCGCGCGCACGGCGGCGCTGGTCACCGTGCTGTCGCTCCCCTGCGCGCTCGGGTTCAACGTGCTCTCGGGCGTGACGGTGCCGGGCATCGGCGACATCCAGTCCGTCGAGGACTTCATCGTGTCGAGCAACCTGCTGCCGCTCGGCAGCCTGCTCTACGTGGTGTTCTGCCTGAGCCGCGGCGGCTGGGGCTGGGAGAACTTCCTCGCCGAGGCCGACAAGGGCCAAGGCGCCCGCTTCCCGCGCTGGGCGCGCGGCTGGCTCACCTTCGGGCTGCCGGCGCTCATCGCGGTCATCTTCGTCATGGGGTACGTGCCGAAGATCATGCTCTGGACGGGAATGGCGTAAGCGCGCAGGGCGCGGGGGCGCGGGACGTAGGGCGCGGAAGCGCGAAGCAACAGGAAAGGGATGCCTTGATCGTGGAGATTTGGGGACTTTCGGCGCGATTTTCCCCTTCTCGCCGCGCGCGCCTGATTCTTCCTTCATACTAGTCGGCTGCTTCACGCGAAATTCTTTCTCGTTTCTCTTCACGCTCAGGCGGCCATGTGGAAGCCGCCCTCGCTTGCAGATTTCAGAAAGCGGCTCGAGTAAAGCAAAGAGCACCCCACGGGGATGGGTGCGACGGCGCCGCGCAAACGCGGACCGGAAGAGAAACGACGCAATCACCAAGCCTGCGAACACGCGGGGCGGCGCTGTGCCGCGCCCGTCGCATGCCCTGGGCACGTGCGTCATGAGAGAGAAGGAGCAACTCCCCCATGACTGAACCTATCGAGAAGGATCTGACCTGCGAGGCTGCCAAAGCGGCCGCCGGGGTTGCCACCTCGGCCGCAGTCGAGGCCGAGGTCGAGGCCGAGCCGACGGCGGAGGCCGCAGCCGAGGTTGAGGCCGAAGCCGAAGCTGAGGTCGAAGTTGGCGAACCTGCTGCTGAGGACGCGACCGAACCTGCTGTCGAAATCGCGGCCGAACCTGCTGCTGAGGTTGCTGAAGCTGCGACCGAACTGACTCCCGAAGCTGAATCCAACTCTGAACTCATCGACAGCGACAGCGACGTCACTGACACCACCGAGGCTGCCGACAGCGACGACTCCGCTGACGCTGACAGCTTCGCCGACGCCGACGACAACGCCATCAATGCCGACGACCTCACCGACGCCGACGACCTCTCCGACGCTGACGCCGATGTCGAGGACGAGGCGGACCTCGACGAGCTCGACCCCGAGGAGGCGGCTGCCGAGACCGAGGAGGCCGACGTCGACGTCGCCGTCACCTTCGCTGACCTGGGGCTGTCCGAGGACGCCCTGCGCGCCGTGGAGAAGCTCGGCTACGAGAACCCCACGCCCGTGCAGGAGCAGGCGATTCCCGTGGTCCTCGAGGGCCGCGACCTCATCGCCGCCGCCTCGACGGGCACGGGCAAGACGGCCGCCTTCCTGCTGCCGCTTCTGAGCAACCTGCCCCGCGCCGGCCGCGGCAAGCGCGCCCCGCGCGTGCTGGTGGTCACGCCCACGCGCGAGCTCGCGCAGCAGATCGCGTTCACCTGCATCAAGGTGGCGCGCGCCACCGGGCACTTCGCCACCACCGTCTACGGCGGCACGCCCTACGCCCCGCAGATCCGCGAGATCAAGGGCGGCACCGACGTGCTCATCGCCACGCCCGGGCGCCTGTGCGACCTCATGGAGCGCGGCGTGGTCGACCTCACGCAGATCGGCGCGCTCGTGCTCGACGAGGCCGACCGCATGCTCGACATGGGATTTCTGCCCGACGTCACCACCATCGTGGAGGCGCTGCCGAAGGAGCGCCAGACGCTTCTGTTCTCCGCCACCATCGACCAGTCCATCGAGAAGAACCTCGGCTCGCTTCTGCACGACCCGGTGATGGTGCAGATCGCGCACCGCGGCGAGACGGCGGCCACCGTCGAGCAGTTCATCATGCCGGTCCCCTACAGGGAGAAGCAGGCGCTGCTCGAGGCGGTGCTGCGCGAGAAGGGCCACGAGCGCGTCATCGTGTTCGCGCGCACCAAGACCCGCTGCGAGGAGTGCGCCCAGGCGCTCATCGACGCCGGCTTCACCGCCGAGTCCATCCACTCTGACAAGAAGCAGGGGCAGCGCCGCCGCGCGCTCGACGCGTTCCGCAAGGGCCGCACCGACATCCTCGTGGCGACCGACGTGCTCGCGCGCGGCATCGACGTGGTCGGCGTCGACCACGTGATCAACCTGGACCTGCCTGACATGCCCGAGGACTACGTGCACCGCATCGGCCGCACGGGCCGCGCGGGCGAGTCGGGCTACGCCATCTCGTTCGTGAGCGCCAACTCGCGCCGCATCCTGCGCGAGATCGAGGACCTGATCGGACGCGACATCCCCGTGATGCCGATGGAGACCTACGAGCTCGACCTCTCCATCCTCGAGAAGGGGAAGAAGAAGCGCAAGCCGAAGCGCTCCGAAGGCGAGCGCAAGGGCTACAAGGGCGAGCTCGACTGGCAGCGCGAGCGCGCCCGCGAGGAGCGCGAGGAGCGCCGCGAGCGCCGCATGCTCGAGGAGAAGGGCATCATCCCCCGCGAGGATCGCAGGCGCGATGACCGCGGAGGCAGCCGCCACGACGACCGCTTCGAGCGTGGCGAACGCCGCGACGGGAGGCGCTTCGAGCACGACGACCGCCAGCATGGCGAGAAGCGCGGCGGGTTCGACAGACGCGACGAGCGTCGGGACGACCGCGGCGGGGAGCATCGCTTCGATCGCAGGGACGACCGCCGCGGAGAGCGCCGCTTCGACCGCAAGGACGAGCATCGCGGGGAGCGCAGCTTCGACCGCGACGACCGCAAGGGCGGGTTCAAGGGCCGCGACGACCGCGGTGAGAAGCGCGGCGGGTTCGGCGAGCGCAAGGGCGGGTTCGGCCGGAAGGACGATCGTCGTGACGGCGAGCGCCGCTTCGACCGTGACGACCGCAGGCGCGATGACCGTCACGGCGGGTTCGACAAGAAGCGCGAAGGCGAGCGCGGCGGACGTCGTTTCGACCGTGATGACCGCAAGAGCGGGTTCAAGGGCCGCGACGACCGCAGGCATGACGATCGTCGCGGCGGGTTCGCCGGCAAGAAACGGGATGACCGCCGTGACGGCGAGCGTCGCTTCGACCGCAGGGACGAGCGCCGCGGGGAGCGTCGCTTCGATCGCGACGACCGCAAGGGCGGCAAGGGCGGCTTCAAGGGCCGCGACGAGCGCCACGGCGGAGAGCGTCGCTTTGACGACCGCGGGCGCGGCGGACGCGACTTCGACAAGAAGCCCCGTCGCTTCGCCAGCCGCGACGGGCAAGGCTACCAGGGCGCCAAGAAGCACGACGCGGGCAAGGGCAAGCCGAAGCGCGACGCGGGCGCGCCCGCGAACCCCAACGGCATTCGCGCGTTCGGCGAGCGCAAGCTGCGCGAGAAGTACACGCGCATCAAGTAGCGCCCGTCACGCGAGCTGGTAAAAAGTTCGCGCCAACTGACGCGAACTCATCCGCAGACAAGGGAAGGAGCCCCGCGGGGCTCCTTCCTGTCTCATCTGATCGCGCCAGCTGCGCTTGGCTCGTGCGCGGTTGTACTTCACGTCGCCCTGCGCGCCATGCCCGCAGGCGAACCCGTTGTAGCGCGGCTTCTTCGCCAGCGTGGCCTCCTCAGCCGACTGCCGCCACACCACGTTCGCGTTGCCGCGCGCATCCGCGCGTCGCTTCTTCGACATGCACCCCACCTCCTTCAACTGCTCGGGGACATCAGCGCGATCATATCACACGCAGCCCCCTTCGCCTACGCACGCCCGGCCCCCTCGTCCACAGAGTCGCGACCATCCTCGTCTCGCGCCGCCTCTCGCGCACGTAGCTACGTCCTGCCAACAGCCCACAGCGTCCTTCGTTCACAACAACGCCCTGTCAACAGCCCACAGCGTCTCCGCATGAGACAGGGGGCTGAAGCATCGGCATGGCCTCTGTGCCTGGCGGCATAAGCGAGCGGCCGCACATCAGAACGACCGCCAGCGCGCTACCTCATTGGCTGTCGTTCATCGGTTATCGCACCTCATTTTGGACTTAACTAATAATTGCTAGCTTATATCAATATACGAGCATTCACTCGGTTAGAAACATCTGGGACAAGGTTGCTTATCTTTAGAGTTTGCATCGCTATCTCCAGCATATACCAGCATTTTTACATTTATATCTAGCGTTTACTTATTTTATATTTATACTAGTCTTTACTAGTTATCGTGTGTTTTGTGAATCGCAACGAGAGGAACGTCACCATGCCGAGACCAGCAGGACCCGCCCGCGACACGCGCAACGACATCCTCAACGCCGCCATGGAACTCTTCGCAACGCAGGGGTTCGCCGCCACCACCGTGAAGGACATCGCAGCACGTGTCGGCGTCAAGGACGCTTCGCTCTACAACCACTTCAAGAGCAAGCGCGCCATCTTCGACGCCATCGTCGAACGCGAGCTCGCGCACCTCCAAAATCTCTTCGAGCAAGACGGTGCGCCCCATGAAGTGACCATCGATCCCGCATCCTCTCTCGCGCAAAGCGACGACGAACTCGAAGCTGTGATCTTCTCTAGCTACCGTCCCTTCTTCGAAGACGCCGGACTCATCTGCCTGCGCAAGATGCTCACCGTCAACCAGTTCGAGGACCCGCACGCAGGCGAGCTCTACCAAGCCGTATTCATCGAGCAGCCCCTGCGCCTGCAGACCACGCTCTTCGACCGCATGGTGTCCCAAGGACTCTTCGCGCAGTGCAACGCGCGCCTCGCCGCCTATGAGCTCCACGGCGCTGCGTTCGTCCTCCTCAGCCAGAACCTCTCGTGGACCGAGGCCATGCCGCGCCTGAGAGCGATCCTGCGCGCCTTCGAGCGAGCCCACCGCGCTGAACACAGCACTCACCGCAATATCTGACGCAGCGTCCACCACATCACCTCCTCGCTTCGTTTCTACACGCTGCCCTGACGCAGCACTCATGTACGCTACCCCGACACGACGTTCATCATGCTTTGTCATCCTGATCTGCCTCTCTTCGTGCGTTGTCGCAAACGCAGCGCACCAGCTCATCCGCGAATGTTTCACGTGAAACATTCGTTCGTTCATTGGAGTACGCCTTCTCACATACGAAACGAGCGTCATGCGCCTTGCGTGGCACGTTGCGTGATACGTCGCTTAGGCTTGGGGATGGATCAAAAGGACGCTTACTGCTACCTTTCGCTACCTTTCGCTACCTTTCGCTACCTTTCGCTACCTTTCGCTACCTTTCGGAAAAGCTACCCCTGGATTTAACTCGTCATCCGCGAATGTTTCACGTGAAACATTCGTTCGCGCGAGAGGTGCGGCAACGGCCCGCAAGCTGCAGCAACCTGCATGCGACGCCCGTCACGCAACAGCGCGTTGCTTTACGCATGTCGCATATCATGGTTGAATGTGAGGGCACTCTCACGAAAGGAGCCCCCATGGCTATCGGAAACGCCATCGCAACGCATCGCAAGGCACGCGGACTCACCCAGGAAGAGCTGGCGCGCAAGCTCTACGTCACGCGGCAGGCCGTGTCGCGCTGGGAGAACGACGAGACGACGCCCGGCATCGACATGTGCAAGCTCATCGCGGTCACGCTCGACGTGCCGCTCATGCACCTCGTTGAGGCGCCCGAGAGCATCGACGGGTACTGCCAGAGCTGCGGCATGGGGTTCTTCGGAGATCCCGAGACGCACGGGACCAACGCCGATGGAAGCATGTCAGACGAGTACTGCACGTGGTGCTACCAGAACGGCGCGTTTCAAGGCGAGGAGTCGATGGATGACCTCATCGAGCGCTGCGCGCCCTACATGATGGAGTCCGCCCACGTCAGCTACGAGGAGGCCGTCTCCATCATGGGAGCCATCCTCCCCCACCTCAAGCGCTGGCAAGAGGAGGGCGCTTCCGCCTAATCCCAAGCACACGCACGACCCGCAATCCGCAACCCGCTTTGCGTTTTGCGAAACGCGCTTTTCGTGCCGTGATTGCGGGTCGTGATTCACGAGCTACAACCCAGCGTTCCGCTTTGAGAATAGCAATCTGCGGATCACGTTTAGTAGATCGCGTTTAGCGGATCGTACCCAGCGTATCGTACTTAGAGGATCATGCTTGACGAATCGTACCTAGCGAATCGCGTTTAGCAGATTGAGTTTCGCGAATCGTACCCAGCAAAACATGTTTCGCGAAACGTGTTTTGCGAAACGCAACCGTTAAAACCGCCCTGAATTTGGCGCCTGTCGGCTTCTTGGTCGATAGGCGCCTTCTTCTTTTCGAGATACGGGACGAACGAAAAGAGACAACTCCGAACTGAAGGATGAGGGAATCCTGAAAACAATTTGTCAGATATAGTTGACACATATTTTGAAATGTCATATATTTCCGACATCGAGCCCGGCAGAGATCAGAGGAATCCCGCAGGGGAAGCCAACATCCTGCCACAGGCCGAAACCTGACGCCAACGAAGCGGCACGTCATCGCAAACAGGGTCAGACGTCAGCAAAGCGAACACGCCGCTGGAAGTTGAGAACCGGCAACAGCGAAGCGACGTATCGCCGCAAGCTGGAGCTTGGCAAGGTGCAACGGAGCGCTCATTGTGCCTTGCCAAGCTCCACTTGCTACAAGCTGAAGTTCGTTCGCGCGATGCGCAGGAAGGAACTGCATGGAAGGAACCAAGAACGTGCGCCTCAGGGAGGCGCGACGCGCGGCGGGGCTCTCGCAAGCCCAGCTGGCCGCTGCCGTGGGCGTCACGCGGCAGACGGTCTGCCTCATCGAGTCGGGCAGCTACAACCCCACGCTCAACCTGTGCGTGTGCATCTGCAAGACGCTCGGCAAGACGCTCGACGAGCTCTTCTGGGAAGAGTGATATTATGATGAAAGGAATCCCCATGAACACCCTCAAGCGCCTCTTCACCCCCTCGCCCAAAGACGAGCGCGTATCCGCGCAGCTCGGCCCCATCTACAAGGCCGGCTTCTACGTGCTCGCGTTCGGCATCCTCTTCGACGTCTTCACGCGCTACAACTACCTGGCGCAGACCGACGCCGACGGCACCCCGCTTGCGACAAGCTCCCTCGAGCTCGCCTTCCTCGTGGCTGCCTGCACCCTCGTCGCGCTCCTCATGGCGAGGCGCGGCATCTACAGCGACTCGCTGCGCTACCTGGAGGCGAGAAGCTTCCTCGACACGGGCGCCATCGCCCCCACCCTCGGCGTCACCGCCCTCATCTGCATCGCCGCCGTGGGCGGGCGCCTCTACAACGAGGTGGCCTTCTTCGGCTGGGGCGGGGTCACCTGGGCAGGGGACATCGCCATGTTCGTCTTCATGTTCGGCATGTTCGGCACGCTGTTCATGGTGGTGCAGTACTTCACCTGGCGCAGCTACCGCGCGCGTGAGGACCGCCTCGCCCAGCAAGAGGAGGAGTAGCCCGCAAGCTACTTATGATAGATCGCCTCAAAAAGAGCGAGAGCCGCCAGCGCCATTGCAGCGTTGAAGAAAAACATGGCTGAAGGCCCCCATGTCTGCAGAACCGCTCCACCAGCTATGGGGCCTAAGCCCATCCCCAAATCAGGTCCGATAAAGAACGTGTTCGCCGAGCGCCCGAGCATGGCTTCAGGCACATTGCGCACTGACTCCGCTTGGATGGAAGCATAGGCAGAGCCTTGCCCTATCCCCATGCAGATGCCGCCGATCACCACACCGGCAACTGAGTCAAACGCGGCCAGCAACAGCATCCCCAACGCCGCCACTGCTATCATAGGCAGAGTCACGCACCGCACCCCCCAAGCATCGCTCGCACGTCCCGCCAGAGGACGCGCTCCCAACGTTGCCATCGCGTAGCACGCAAAGTACAGCGAGGCTGCTTGGACGCCACGCAACTCACTGGCAAGCAGAATGAAAGACGACGTGGTTCCCTGCGCCACCATCAACATACCCGCAACCAGCGCTAAAGGAGCAGCGGGCAGGTAGAAGTACGTGCGAAGCGAGAAGCGTTGCCGCGCGCACCCGGGCATACTCCCACGTATGCCATCGCCTTCTCCTCCTGGAACCCGAAACTGCAGCGCCAACACCAGCGCACCTGCCAAAAGGGCTCCTGAAGCCGCAAACGAAACCGCGTACCCCCAGGTTGCCTTCACTTCGGAGCCCACTGCAGGCCCCACCGCTACGGCAGCAGTGTAAGCAAGTCCCATCCAGCCCACCGCAGCGCCCACACGAGCATGCGGCACGATTAGCGGCACCAACGAGACAACGATCGTCGACTTGAACGCGAACGCAAAGCCCTGCAACGCCAAACATATGCCCAAGGCTGGTACCGACCGAAACAACGCGCATCCAAACGCACCCATGCAAAACAGCGCGCTGGATGCCACCAGCAGAACCTTCTTGCTTGCATAATCTGATACAACCCCGCTTATCGGACGAATGACCAACGCAGACGTAGCAAGAAGACCTGCAAGGAAGCCCGCCACAGGCACGGAAGCACCGAGCGATACCGCGTAACCAGAAACAAGCGGACGCGTAAGAAAGGCTCCCATCTGCAACATTGCCTCAACAAGAAACAGCTGTACAAATCGACTATTCCACATCTTCTCGCCACTCATGACTCTTCGCCCCCAAGCACGCGACCCCGGCCTTCCGCTGAAGCGAAACCCGGGGTCGCAATAATCATCTCACCAAAACTTATCGCGTCTTCCACACAACGTCTATCAGGCGATTAGGGCAGGAAGATCGAACACTGCTCTCCTCTTTCTGCCATCTTATGAGCCAGCTCCTCGAGCGTGCCGTACTCGATAGCATTCGCTAGGCAATGCAGCACGCACGACGGCACGCCTCCTGCCTCCACGCGGCTCTCACACATAGTGCAGTAAGTCGTCGGCACAGGAACATACTTGCCTTCCCACTTGCCGTCCATCTTACGCCACGGACCCATTTCCAAAAGCTTAATACCCCACTGGCCCTGAGGCAAACCAAGCTCGTTGCGACACGCAATCTCACAGGTATGGCAGCCCGTGCAGTACTCGTTATCAATCATCAATCCATAGGTGGCCATCGTATTACCCCCTTTCTTTTCCATGTTTAGTTCTCAGAGCGATAGATCTTGCACGGCAGCGCGCCATAGTGGGATCCCAATCCCAACTTGCCAATCTCCTTCCACGGCATGAGCGAGTTGATTGAGGACTTGCGTACGCTGAACAGTTCGGTGTCCTTGTCCTCGGGATACCACCAGCCGTGGTCGCAGCCGATGACGCCCTCCTTCACGATGGGAGTTACGTCAGCCATCATCTTGCACTTACCCCATGGATTCTCGATGGTCACCCAATCGCCCTGGCTGATGCCGTATTTCTCGGCGGTCACTGGATTGATCTCCACCGTCGCAGCCTTGCGAATCTCACGCAGGGACTTGATCATGCGATGCTCAGTGTGGAACGAGGTGGGACGACGCGCTCCAGTTACGAAGTCGAGCGGGTATTCCTCTATCCACTCGGGACGCGAGCGCTTCGAGAAGCGAGGCTCCTCGTAGTAGGGCAGGGGATCCTCACCGAGATGCTGCTTCACAGTACTCCACAGCTCCACGCGACCAGTAGGAGACTTAAAGCCCGACTTGCCATCAGCACGCAGCAGACCCTTCTCGTACTGGTAGTAGGGAATCTCGTAGCGGCCGTACACCCACTCGCGGAGCTTCTCGTAGGTCATCGGCTCGCCCGTTTCAGGATCTGCCGTATAGGGAATGTTCTGGATCTTATTGTCCAGGTAACCGCGCTCGTCAGCCCACTTCTCAGCATCCTCGGTGCGATCCGGATTGATGCGGTGGTCGAGATCGAGCATGATCTGCAGATCGCTCTTGCACTCGCCCAAAGGCTCAAGCACCTGCGTGAGCGCATGGAACTGGCCAGGCTGATTGCAGCCGTGGAAGGTGACGATGCCCTCATGCTCAAGCGACGTGGAAACCGGCAACACCACGTCAGCAAGCGCCTGGATGGTGGGGTTCATAAAGATGTCGGTGGCACAAATAAACTCCTTGTGGCGGCACGCCTCCATCCACTGCATCGGCTGCTGCGTAATGCAGGAGGAGATGAAGTTCGAGCTTTGGATGAACAGAAACTCAATCGGATAGGGGATGTTGGTGCGCAGCGTATCCAACGTGCAATCAGGCTGTGTAGTATTAATGATGAAGTCCATCGCGGGATACTGGTCATGGCCGGCAATCGGAATGGGGTTGGTATCCTCCTCGTTCACCTGCATGCCAACACCCTTGCGACCTGTGGAACCGCCGTTAAGCATCGTCTGGCCGAGCTTAATGCCACCAGGGTTATCCAAATTGCCGCAGATGGCGAATATGCCCCAAATCGCATGGCAAATCTGCAGCGTGTTGGGATTCTGATCGGTTTTCAGGCCCACTGACGCCGTGCAGGGCTTCTGCGCAAGCAGGCGGGCAGCCTTGTAGATATCCTCAACCGGAACTTCGCAGATCTCAGCAGCCATCTCAGGTGTCATGGTGCGACAACGCTCAGCATACTGGTCAAATCCATACGTCCACTTCTCGACAAACTCGTGATCATAGAGATCTTCCTCGATGATGACAGTATTCAACGCCATGGCGAGCGCTGCGTCAGTGCCGGGACGAATCTGGAAATGGATCTCAGCATGGCGCGCAAGCCAGTTGGCACGCGGGTCGACAACGATGATCTTCATGCCGCGCTTCATCATGTCGACCGTGCTGTGCCCAAACAAGCCGTCGGGATTCGACCACAGGGTATCACGACCCCATATCAACATATACTTTGGCAACTCGTAGCGAGGATCGTCAAAGCGGTCTTTGAAGCCGAATGCGCCGTCGTACTCAACGTAAGCGCAGCCGAGCAACCAGTCCATCGCGGTCTGACGCGGGATAACGCACGACCAACCACCGTTTGCATGGATGGCGGTGCGGCTGTGGAACACCTGGTTGCACGTCTGGAATTGATACGCGCTCGCCTCACGACCAGTGCCTGTCCACACAGAAACCGTATCGGGGCCGTACTTCTCAGTCAGCTCGTGGTACTTCTCGACGATAATATCGTATGCCTCGTCCCATGTGCAGCGCTCCCATTTGTCGGGCTGACCGCGGAACTGGCGCTCGCGCTTCATGGGGTACAGCAGACGATCCTCGTGGTAAATGTACTCGGGCATCGTGAGGCAGCGAATGCAAAGGCGGCCATTTGTGATGGGCTGGTCAGGGTCGCCCTCAACTTTGATCAGCTTGCCGTCCTTGACGAACGCCTTCAGACCGCAACCGACGCCGTGGCATCCCGGAGGCGACCATTGAGCCGTGCGGTACACCAACGTACCGTCCTCAAGCTCGGTGACGCGCGGGGTTTCGGAAACTCGCGTCAATTCACTCATCCTGCTTGCTCCTCTCTCCTTCGTTTCTCGTTGGCTTACCCAACAAAGCCCATTTTTCACGTCCGGCGCGCCCACATCATCTGCTCACTGGTAGGAATTAGGCGTATTGCCTGTTCAGGCAATGTAAAATACCACTTGCGAGATCCGCCCGTAAGACCACAGGTATTAGTTCGGAGGCATAGGGGCGCACGTCTCTGCGGGTCCTTCGGCGATCTTTCACGCGCAGTCCTTACGCGTCCGGCTTGCCACGCGACTCGATATGCTCACCGCCGCATGCGGCGCACGTCTTCGGACTCTCACCCGGCTCCACCACATGCCCACAGTCGCGACACGCAAGAACGAGAAAAGAGATGCCGAGGTCGGGATCCTTGCATCTGCCGCAATGGTTACACACATAGCAGCGTTCCACCTTCGAATATCCTTTCATCTAAAACAACAGAAGGGGCGGTAAATGCTCGCCCCCTCTCATCACCGCTCTCAACGTACCGCCGCACTACCGCCTGCATCGACCGCTTCGCCCACAGCAGCCACACCGTTTGCGCTAACCGCGCTCGATGATTGTCCAGGCGGTAGCGGCACACACCAGCCGCAGCCTGGGCAGACCCGCGCGCGCAACGGCACCACTGCATCGCAATGCGGGCAACGCAAGTCGCGTGATGACGTGTCGTTGGTGCAGCTACCGCAATTCCTGCAGGGATAGCACATGGGGGCTACCCTCTCACCGTCGCCGTATCGGCCAGCCAATTGAGGGCGCGCATGCGCTTGGCCGATGACTCCACCAGCGCAAAGCGCCCCGTCCGACGAAGAGCTTCAGGGTCGTACGAGCCCGCACCAAACGCTTGCTCGCATGAAAAACGCAAGTCCTCCTCGGTCAACCTCATGTCGCGACCGTCGAACAGCGCCTCCAGGGCAAAACCCTGGCGCAAGTTCTCACCCGACTTGATAAGCATCTGGACGCTCAGCTCCTCCTCGTTCATATGCTCGGCCTCAAGGTAGTCGTCGATCGTCTGCCCCCTCTCGGCCAGCTCACGCTCGAGCTTGGCTCTCTGGCCTGCGCCTGAGGCCTTATAAAACTCGTCGGGAATCTTGCCCACCAGGCGCTTTTCCAACTCAATGTTAGCCAGACGCGCTAACGTGTCCCGGTTCAAAATGGTCATCTCAGCCTCCATGCCTGCCCGCACGCCAGCATAGAGCTCGTCCACGCTCGCCGCCTTCTCCACATTGGCATTCACCCAGGCGTCGGTCAGCTCTGGCACCGTCTTTGTCTGCTGCGAGAGCACCGTCACCGTTGCCGAGAACTCATCCATGTCGTCATCCGATATTCCACGCGCTCGCGGCACGCGGTAGTCAATGACCTTCGTCTCGCCTACGTCCATTCCCACAACACCATCCATGAACTCGTCGGGCATGAAACCCGGCTCCAGTTCAAAGTACATCTTAGAACCCGTCATATGTGCGACGGGCCTACCCTCGCATATCGTCATGATGTCCACGGCAATGCAGTCCCCCAATCGCACGGGATGCGCCGGAGCCTCCTCATATGCGGCATGCGTCTCCAAAAGCCCCGCGATGCGAGAAGCAACCATGTCATCAGTAACGTGCTCCTCATAAGGGTCGACCTCCACCGGCTCGTACGAAGTGAGCATCAGCATGGGACGCTCCACCACGGAGAGCTTGAACGCAAAGGCATCGTCAGCGCGGGGGTAGTCTAGCACGCTTATCTGCGGCGTGAGCGCCGGCGTGACGTCTAGCTTTCGCACGGCGGCGCTCACAATCTGGTTCACCACGAAGTCGCGACGCAGCTCGCGATAGTTCTCCTGCCCCATGCGCGCTTCAGCCGCTATGTCCACCTCATTCCATGGAGCATCGAGCGCCAATCCGTGATGTGGCGCCACCACCTCATAGAACTCTGCCAAACACGCGTGCACGGAGCCCGCAGCGACCGCCAAGGAGATCTCTATGGCGCCGGTCTCGAAGCTGTCAGTTCTCGTCAGTTCTGTAAAGTCCATCTGTCCGTCCTCGCGTCGACGTGCCGCGCCCGCAACGGCGCGTCTTCATGACCAACAGACCGACACGATGCCGGTCTGTTGCAAACAGCCTTTCTCGATTGCTAGTTGCCCGCAGGCGGCTTCGGAGCGCCGGGGGCTGGAGCCGGTGCCGGCGCAGGGGCACCCGGCACCTTCGGAGCGCTTGGAGTACCCGGAGCACCCGGAACCCCAGTACCGCCCGGCACGCCGACGATGGGCGGGGCGCTCGGAAGCTTGGCACCGCACTTCTCGCACGTCTCGTTGATGAAGTCGTTCTGCGCACCACACTCGGGGCAGGTCTTCTCCACGCTAATCGCAGCTGGTCTGAAGCACATAGTTCGTTCTTCCTTTCTTCGTTGTTGTTCGTTGTTGTTCGTTGCTGTTCGGCGATTCTTCGCCCAAGCAGCAACCCTTTCCCTCAATGCCCCGTTCGCACGCAGGGCTGCATTGGCGGCCGACGTGTCAGCCGCCAAAGTGGAGGGACAGCCCGTTATGCGGAGCAAGGCTACTCGGCTGCCTTCTTTGCCGCCTCGCGCTCAGCCAGATCAGCGGCGATCTGCTCCATCTTATTCGAGTCAAGACGATATCCGAAGAAGAACCCGACGAAGGAAATCGCAAAGCAAACCATAGGAATGAGGCAGATGATGTTGATCATGCCTTGGGTCAGCTCTGGTGAGGGATCCATGCCGGACACAAAGCCGATGGCAGCCAGGCCGAAGCCCGTCAGCAGACCGGCTACGGCGTTGCCGATCTTCGGGCACCACTGGAACGTGGACATGATGAATGCCTTGGCAGTCTTGCCATCACGCCACTCGCCGTAGGCAACGGCATTGGACTGCATGCCCATCATGGTGCCGTTCATGAAGTTCATGCCGAAATACGCACCGCAAATGCACGCGATGAACGCCATCTCGCTGGACGCGCCGACGAAATAGCATGCCATCATGGAAACGCAGCCGATAGCTATGCCTATCAGATAGGTGCTGCGGATGCCGAGCTTGCGTGCTATGGGCTCGGACACGAACGTTGCTACCAAGCCGGTGATGTTGCAGGCGGTCAGCATGACGGCAGCCATGGCCACATCGCCAAACGCATAGGTGAATACATACATCGCCATGCTTTGAATGGTCATTTGCGCGATGAATCGAATGATCTCGGCGAACAGACCCACCAGCGCCGGTAGATTCGTCAGCCAGTACTTCAGCATCTCGGACAGGCTGACTTTCTCACCCGGGTCGATCGGCGGCACCTTCTCACCGCGCTTCTTGGCGGCGGCGCGCTCCTCGCACAGCTTCTGAGTGGGATCCATGCCGTCAATGCGCTTGAACATCACGATGAACATGATGATCATGATGATGCCGAAGATAAGCGCCAGAATGGTGAAGCCCGCAGGACCGGCATTCTGAGCGTTTTCACCTGCAGGAACCGCATACACCAATCCGTTGATGGTCAGGATGAAGGGCAGGGAGACGGCAGCGAACAGCACCTTCACTAGCATATTGCCCTGGGCTTTGCGCTGCGAGAGTAGCGTGCGGTCAGCCTCGGTACGGCTAATGACCGGAACTATGGACGTCGCGGCGATCATGAAGAAGCTCGAGAAGAAGCCGCCCACGATCTGGAAGAAGATCATCCACGCTGTCTTAGCGCCCGCATCAAGAAACACCGGATCCACGAACGTCATCATCAGGCAGACGAAGGTGATGGGGGGTGCCACCAGAAGCCAGCTACGATACTGGCCGTGCTTCATCCAGAAACGCTCGATGATAATGGCAGCGATAATGACGAAGAACCACTCGCCCACGCCAGTGACAGCCTTGACCGTGCCCATGATGGCAGGCTCAAGGCCGCATATCTCCGTCAGGAAGTACGACCAATAGTTGCTGTTCATCTGGTTAAACGCGGTCCAGGTCAACATGCCGAGGCCGTAGATCAGACCTAACGCCTGCGAGACGTTGTTCTGGATTGCGCCTGCAAGCTTATCACCCGCAGCTTCCATCTTCTCACTCATTGAACTCCCCTTTTCCTCTCGCTTATCAAACCCGGCGCCTTGAGTGCAAGGCGCCGGGCAGTGCACCTTATTCGACCGTGAAAAGAACCATGCGCGGCTTGGTAGCCTTCTTCGCAAGCTCCTCTACGGGACCATACTCCATCACCAACGACTGGCAGTGATGCACGCACGTGGGAACCTTGCCTGCAGCCACGCGATCAGCACACAGGTCGCAGCGCTGGGTAGGCATGGGTACGAAGTCCCACTCCCACTTGCCCTCGCCCATCTTCCATGGCCCGATCTCGGTGAGCTTGATGCCGAACTCTCCTTCGCCGAGACCTTTTTCCACCTTGCACGCCACCTCGCAAGCATGGCATCCAGTGCAGAACTCGTAATCAATCAGAAGACCTTGTTGTGTCATGCGTCTGAACTCCTTTCCTTATAATTCACCCGAGCCTACTGGTTGTCTTTGCCGGCGTAGATGCGATCAAAGTACTCCTCGTAGATGCGCTCGAACTCGGCACCGTAACCCTCGGGAGCCGGATACACCTTGGCAAGCTGCGTCTTGTATGACGAGCCGTAGCCGCTCGGACCGAAGTCGCCCTGGACAGTGCAACAGTTGATGTTGGAATCCCACAGACCGAACAGCGACGGCTCCTCCTTCGCACGCTCGGGGAACCACCAGCCATGCTCGGCGCTGATAACGCCTTCCAGCATGGTGTCAGTCACATGCGCGACCTCGATGGCTTTGCCATGGGAGTTCTCAATGACTGCCCAATCCCCTTCCTTGATGCCCGCAGCCGCAGCGTCCTTCGGATTGATGGCGAACATCGGCCACTTATGGAACTCGCGCATAGTGCGCAGCTGGCGATGCTCAGAGTGGAAGTACTGCCAGCAGCGGCGGCCGGTAGTCATTACCAGCGGATACTCGGCGAACAGCTCCGGAGTGGATACGGGGCTCTCCGGCGGCTCCTTGAAGTAGGGCAGCGGATCCATGCCGACGTTGTTGTACATGTTGCAGAAGAACTCGACGCGCCCGGACAGCGTGTTGAAACCCGGGGTGCCGTCGAAACGCAGCTTACCGGTCTTGTACTTGTAGTAAGTGAACTCGGGATACACGATGACCTTCTCACGCAGCTCGCTGAAGGTGATCTGCACGGGCACGGTGGCCATGTTGTTCGTGCAGAACTCGAGCATCTCGGGCACATCGTCCCAGTAGAACAGGTCGGGGTTCATCTTCTTGCCCAACTCAAGCATCATCTGCTCATCGCCCACGGCATCGCCCGTCTGGGTGACCTTGGTGATAGCGCGCAGCGGGGTGTACCAGCCGCGCACGCCATTACGCTCGCAGCCCATGGCCATGGGGATGAACAGGTCGCCGATGGCCATAGCCGTAGGGGTCATGAACAGGTCGCATACCACAACATGATCCATCTCCTTGAAGGCGTTGTAGATGCGACGAGCCTGGCCGGCCATGTTGGTGAATGCGGTAGTGGAGCACATGAACAGCATCTTGACCGGATAGGGCTTGCCCGTCTCGCAAGCGTCGAGAATGGCCTCGGGGATGGCATGGCCGCCTTTGCCCTTGGCGTTCATGAGGCCCCAGTTGCCGTCATCTCCCAGACGGCCCTCGCGCACATTCGGCAGACCCTTGGCGACGTTCTCGCGGATGTCGGATTGCACGTAGCCGAAGTTGATGCCCACGAAGCCGCCGGGGTTGTCGATGTTGCCGGTCATGGCCTGAAGGCACACCACGGCATGAGCGGTACCGTTAGCTTCCTTGTTCTGATCGAAGGCCACGCCCCACTGCAGCGCGGTGACGCCCACGGTGCCAATAAGACGGGCCGCCTTGTAGATGTCCTCAGGAGCGCACCAGCAGATCTCGGCGGCGCGCTCAGGCGTCCAGTCAGCCACGCGCTGCTTGTACTCATCGAAGCCGTAGCACCAGCAGTCCACGAACTCCTTGTCGTAGAGCTCTTCCTCTACCATCACGTGCCCGATGGCCAAGGCGAGCGCAGCATCGGTGCCAGGGCGCACCTGAATGTAGTGCTCGGCATGCGCAGCCAGCCAAGTCACTTGAGGATCGACTACCATCAGCTTGGAACCGCGACGCATGCAGTCGATGATCCAATGGCCGTAGAAGCCGTCAGCGTTGGCGCGAAGCGGGTTGTTTCCCCAGATGAGGAACATGTCGGGACGACGGTACTCGGGATGGTCGAAACGCGCCTCGTTAAGCTGGCCGCAGTCGGCGATGAAAGTGTCGCCCAGAACGGCGTTCATGCCCTGCATGCGCGGAGTATAGCAGCAGTTGCCAGCGAGCATTCCGCAGTTGTCGTTGGGAGTGCCGAACGCGCCCTGGCCTAGTACGTTCGACTGCCAGGTGGCATTACGGCCTGTGCCGGCACCGGTGCAGATGGACTTCGCGCCATACTTCTCAGTGGTGTCCTTCACCATCTCGGCGCACAGCTCATACGCCTCGTCCATGGTGATGCGCTCCCACTTGTCAAGGCCGCGGTCCTCACGGGCTCGCTTCATGGGATGGGTGATGCGGTCGGGGTGATACACGGCCTCGACCATGGCCAAGCAGCGCATGCACAGGCGGCCGTCGGTGACCGGCGAGTTCGGATCACCCTCAACTTTAACCAGCTTACCGTCCTTGTCCGTGTAGAACAGGATGCTGCAGCCCTGGTGGCAGCCGGGAGCAGACCACTGCGTGGAGCGCGTGACCGTCAGATCCCCCTCTTGATACTGCCAATCCTTCTTGTAGACCTCAGGATTAAAGCAATCTCTCATGCAAACTCCTTCCAAGAACCTAATCTCTCTACCTTGCGTTACTTGACGCGCTCGCCTTGCTTCTGGGCGCGAGCCCAGACACCCAGCATGATGAGGTTGTCATTGGAGACAACGTTATCCTCGCCCACCTTGTGGTACGTCATGCGCGTCTGGAGCTCCGCCGGATCACGAAACTCATGGCGAATGTACAGATCGCCATCCATCAAGTAGGCCTCCTTCGTTTCCATCGAGTCGAGCGTCGGCGCGTACTTGTCGAGCAACTCCTGCTCTGCCATGCAAACCTCCTCCTTCTTTGTTCTGGCCTTGCGAACCCGCCCTCACGGGCGCTTCACCTCATTCATGTCACGGCTGAAAGACCTCGTCTTGAAAACAGAGGCGTTGGAGCCTTTACAACCGATTGACACCGACAAAGCCCATTTTTATGTCTTGGCTACCTCTCGGCATCTGCTGATGAGTATTAATCGAAAATATGCTCTTTACCTGGTGTTTTGCAGAGTCTGGCACAGCATGTGTAACGCAGAGTATTAGCCCCGTCATGCTTGCTTTCCCGATTTGATGCAACCTTGTCGCACCCGTGCCCGCATCTTCGTCGTGAGACCTTCCACGAGGGTCAACGCCACATACCCAAATCCCGCCACCAACAACGCCTGGTGAGGAGCAACTGATCCGAAGATGAGCTCCTGAGCGCCGTTTATAACCACAGGCGAAAGCGCCGCACCTAACGAGACGAACGACAAAACTATCGATATCGCCATGGTGACCGCCGACTTGTCGACCGCCTTCGATACGTTATAGATCGTGCTCACCTGCTGAATGCCCGACCCCACGCCGAACAGCACTCCACCGCAAATGACGATAAGCAGACTGGTCCCAAACGAAGCGAGAATCATGCCCGCCGCGAGGAACCCGAAGCCAGCCGTAAGCGTATAGCGACCCATCATGCCCAGCACCTTGCCGTAGAGAACGCCCAAGCAGCACGAGACGACGCTGACAATGAAAGCGACTTTGGAAACATCGGCCGTCGTACCCAGCCCACGACTCTTTATCAGCAGAGCGATGTTCGTATTGAACCCGTAAAGGAACATCATGGCGAACATGAACAGCACGACGAGATACAGCATACGCGGGTTCAATAGCTCTTTGAGGCCTTTAGCTCCCCCGTGACGGCTTACTAGCTTTTCATCGAGACCACCACGCGGAAACAGCATATGCGCAAACGCCAATACAGGAATGACGCCTAAGTACACGAGAAACGCGTTCTTCCAGTTCGCAAGCGCAAGATAACCCACCACTAGAGCGATGAGCGCATCTCCGACAAAGTTAAACGCCTGCTTGAACCCCAAGGCGCGACCGCGCTCCTCGCCCTCCCATGTCCGGCAGATGAATGTGTTGGCCATTAGGTGCAAGAACCCCTGTCCCAAGCCCACGCACGCGCTGCACACGAGCATGGCGTGGATGGTAGGGTTCGGAAATATCACCGGGATCATGCCGCCTGCAAATATGACAGCCAACGATATCTCGGCAATGACCTTTTTACGTACGTACGAGGACAGCAGACCCGACGCAAGCGTGCCAGGTATGCTCGCCATAGGCGGGATAGCCAGGATCATCTGGATTGTGGTAACTGAGACATCCGGATAGGAGTCGCTCAACGCACCCAGAATGGAGGAGAACGACTGAAACACACTGTCATATAGAGCAAATCCGAAAATGGGAACCAAGAACAGTGCATGCTCGATCGCGAAGTATTCAACGATTCCTCGAAACAGCCCTTTCACGATCGTCTCCCCCTTGCTCGTTCCGATTGTGAAGCGCAGTCAAGGCAACGGCGTAAGTGCGCCGGAGCCTCGTGGGGCATATTCCGCCAGAAGGACATGCAATGTCTTGATACCTGGAGTATTAGATTGACCAATTCGACGTATTGGCAAGAAAAACTTACTCTCGACCTCACACCATTCGCGATAGAATAATGGCGCTAAAGCGATGGTTTTGCGAGGGCATGAGGGGGGCCGACATGGCAGAAATCACCATAAGAAGAAGCCAGTCACAAGGTTCAGCGTTCACTGAGCGAGAAATGCTGAGTATCGGGGGATTTGCACTTGCCACCGCCGTCGTGCTAGCCTCCGCCTACAGCCCGCTGCTTGAGACCGCTAGCACCACGAGCCCGTCTCTGCACGGAGCGACGCATGGCACCATGTTCCTTTTTATGGCGGCGTTCTATCTTGCCTTATCACGTGCCGACATACGGCGAGACAAACTCATTCGCTCCCATACGATGCACTGGACTTTTCTAGCTTGCGAGGTTGCACTGCCCTGTGCAGTACTCATCGAAAACATGGCAGGATTACTTCTGGCCTGGCCCTTCATGCTAGTGCTCTGGGCTCTATTTGGCACAGCGTGCGCCTATTTTACCTGCACATGGATCGACACGCTGAATACGCTGGGCGAGGAGCTCATTCGCCGCGTCAACCTGTGGTCATTCGCCGCAGCAGGCATTCTCACGACCATCGTGCTAGCCATCCCCGACGAAGCAAGCATCATTGCTTTTATCGTTCTGTGTGCAGCCTCCTGCATATTGCTCCCACATAATGCAGAAGCCCAGGAGAGATCCGAAGAACATGACGAGCAATGGTTTGCTGAAAACGGCAGCTTCAGCACTAACGGATCCTATGTCTTGTTCATCGACGGTGTGGCCATCGGCGTGTTCGCGGGACTCCTTGTCGCACGCGCGAGCAAAGATGTCATACCCTCAGCCGCTATGGGCATTGCCTTCATCTGCGTCGCCTTGACGTTCTACGTGCTGGACAAGAAGGTTCCACACGCACTGTCCATCGGCCGTAGCCAGCTTATATTCCTACCCCTCATGGTAATAGGCCTGGTGCTAGCTGGTTTTTTGGACAGTCCCTGGAACACCATCATCGCGCTGCCGTTTTTTTGTCCTCATGTATCTGTTCGACTACATCAACTCCGCATCGCTCTCCATCAGAGGTTACCTGCTGTCAGTGTCACCGAGCTTCTGCTTTTCCAAGGGTCGCTTGTTCATGGTGCTTGGGCAGGCAGCAGGCTGGCTTACAGGAGGATTCCTCGCCACAAACGCAGGAAGGGGCGCCATGCCCGTCATCGCCGGATCCATCATCCTGCTGATGTGCGCCTACGTGACCATGACCATCATCAAACCCAACAAGTACCCCATCGAGTCCGTCGCCGAAGACAACATCACATCGTCGCAGGCAGCAGAAGTCGTCGAGCCAACACCAATCCTCGAGCCTGCTGAGGTAGAACGGCCCTATAAACGCAAATGCACTCAGGCAATCAAAGCATACGGCCTCACTCCACGTGAGGGAGAGATATTATTCTATCTGGCCAAAGGCCGGAACGCTAAGCACATAGCCGAGCGTCTCTATGTGGCTGATCGCACAGTCAAGACCCACACCTACCACATCTACCAGAAGATGGGCATCCATTCCCAGCAGGAGCTCATGGACATCGTGGAAAACATCGAAGGCTAGTCATCAGCATTGCATCCCTATTCGCCGGCAACGCGGCGCGCCCGCACCAGGCGGGCCCGCGATTCCGAGAAGAAGGAGAGTTGCAAGAACACCGCCGGCGCGCATCGCTCCCCGAAGGACGGCGCTGCGCTCGCGCCGCATGCGCTACCATGGGCTCAAGACCGCGCGCCGCGCGCAGACCACCGCGCGCCCGAGCGCGCAAGCCGACGCGCACCGCGAAGAGGAGGCTCCCCATGACGTTTCGACTCGGGCTCGCCCAGTGCACGCACCCCGCCGACGGCGACGTGGTCGCGCTCGTGGAGCGCTGCGCCCGCGACGCGCAGGCAGCCGGCGTCGACCTGCTCGCCTTCCCCGAGTGCCTCATGACGCCGTTCGAGAAGACGCGCGAGGACTTCCTCGCCTCGGCCGAGCCGCTCGACGGCGCCTTCGCCCGCAAGATGAGCCGCATCGCCGCCGCGCACGGCCTCTGGATGATCTACACGATGAACGAGCGCGCCGACGGCAACACGCCAAAGGCGGCCAACGGCAACGCACCCGAGGCGGCCGGCACGCACCTCCCCTACAACACGGCGGTGGTGGTCGACAGCGCGGGCGCGCGGCGCGGGTTCTACCGCAAGGCGCACCTGTTCGACGCCGGCGACTGCCGCGAGTCGGAGCGCATGGCGGCGGGCGGGAGGCTGTTCGAGCCCATCGACACGCCGTTCTGCAAGCTCGGGCTCGCCATCTGCTATGACCTGCGCTTCCCCGAGGTGATGCGCGCCGCCGCCTGCGTCGGATGCGAGCTGTTCGTGCTCCCCGCCGCATGGGTGGACGGCCCGCGCAAGGCCGACCAGTGGGCGGCGCTCCTCACCGCGCGCGCCGTCGAGAACGAGATGTACGTGGCGGGCCTCTCGCGCGCCGACGAGCGCTGCATCGGGTGCAGCCGCGTGGTCGACCCCTTCGGCGCCACCGTCGCCGAGGCGCCCGGCAAGGCGCCCCTGCTCCTCACGGCCGACATCGACCTCACGCGCGTGCGCGCGGCGCGCGAGGCCGTGCCCGTGTTCGAGCACCGCCGCCCCAGCCTCTATTAGCCTCTATTAGAAGGACCGCGGCCTCGCGCGCACGAGGACGCCGCCGAGCCGGGCGCGCCCCGATCAGCCGCGCGCCTCCGCCTGCGCGTCCGCTGCGCGCTCGCCTTCGACACCTTCCGCTACGCGCTCGCCCTCAGCGCCTCCCGCCTGCGCGTCCGCGTCCTGCTTGCCTTTGGCGCCCTTCGCGCCCTGCTCCCCCAGCCACGAGCGCGGCACGGGCACGGCGGCGCCGATGGCCGCGGCCGCCAGCATCACGAGCACGCCCTTCACCGGGAAGCAGAGGAAGAGCAGCAGCGCCACCATGATCGGCTGGCGCATGACGCAGCCGAGGAGGCCCGCCGTGCACGCGCACAGGCAGAACACCGCGTCGGCGCCGGTGAGCGCCGCGAAGCCGTAGCCGAGGCTGATGCCGGCGAAGATGATCGGGAAGAAGTGCCCGCCGCGCCAGCCGAAGCCCAGGCACACCTGCGTCGCCACCACCTTCACGAGGCACGTGACGATGAGCACGCCCGCGCCGAGCGACGTCCACACCTGCTCGAGCTCGATGGCCTGCTCCTCGCCCGCGAACATCGCGAAGGGCAGAAACATGCCCGCACATCCCAGGGCGATGCCCGCGACCAGCGCCTTCACCACCGGGCGGTCGCCCATAGCCCGCGCGACGGTGCCCACGACCACGCCGCTCGCGAGGTAGAGCGCGCCCGCCGCCGCGCCCGCGAGCGCCAGCGGCACGCCCCATGCCAGCTCGTAGGCGCCCACCTCGATCCCCGAGAAGCGAGGCAGGCCGCCGCCCGTGCCGAACAGGTCGCCTAGCAGCATCATCATGCCGAGGGCGCCGGCCACCGCGCACAGGTACACCGCCGTCTTCGTCGCGCGCGGCACGCGCAGCTGCATCTCGCCGCGCGCGTCGGACGCCCCGTCGGCGCTGCCCACCAGCGGCACCGCCAGGCCGAACAGCGGCGCGGAGAAGATGGCGCTCACCACCGCCGAGACGCCCACCGACGACAGCTCGCGGAACTCCGCGCCCAGGAAGCGCAGGCGGTCGCCCACCCACGTGCACAGCCCCGCGATCACGCCCGTGAGCCCTGCCTCGGGGCCGATGCTCCCGCCGAACAGAAGCGGCAGCAGCGCGCCGAAGAACGACGCGCCCATGTGGTCGTACTCGTAGCGGCTGTCGCGCTTGACCTTGCCGAGCACCTCGTTGAGCCCCTCGGGGTAGTCGCCGAACCGCTTCGCGAACAGCCCGATGGCCAGCCCGCCCGCCGCGCACATCACGACCGGGTACCACACCGGGGAGCCCAGCGCCCCGGGCAGCGTCCCCCACATAAGCTCGATGCCGCGGTTCATCAGGAAGAAGAACGCCCACGCGAACGCGCCCGCCGCAGCGCCGAGCGCCACCGCGCACACCACGAACACCGTCCAACGCACTGCCTTGCCCATCATGGGAGCTCCTCCCCCTCCGCACGCGCCGGCGCCGCAGCGTCCGCGCGCTCTCCTTCCCCAGCTGGCTGCGCTGCGGGCGCGGCGCCCGCGCGCTCGCCTTCCGCTTCCGCAGCCGCGCCCGCGTTCCCGGCCGCGGCTTCGCCCGCATGCCCGGCCTCAGCCGCACCTGCGTTCCCGGCCTCACCTGCGCGCCCTTTCGCTTCCGCTGCGCGCTCCGCTTCCGCACGCGCGTCCTCTGCGTCCGCCTTGCGCCGGTCCTCCTGGCGGAACTCCGCCACGAAGCCCGCCGAGAAGATGCCCGCGGGTATCGCCACCACCGCGATGGAGAGCGTCATGGTGGCGAACCCGATGAGCCTCCCCACGGGCGTGATGGGAACCAGGTCGCCGTAGCCCGTCGAGGTCACCGTCGTCATCGCCCAGTACAGCCCGGTGAGCACGCTGTCGAACTTGTCAGGCTGCACCGTGTGCTCGACCTCGTACATGAGCACGCTCGCCGCGATGCACAGAAGCGCCAGGACCATGAGCGACGCCACGATCTCCTGCCGGTGCTTGACCAGCACGCGCGAGAGCGACTTCAGCCCGCGCATGTAGCGCGTGACCTTGATGAGGCGCACGAGGCGGATCACGCGCACCGCGTCCGTCAGCACCACCGACTCGGGGGCGAGCCACACGAAGAGCGCCGGCAGAAACGCCAGCACGTCGACGATCCCCATGACCGAGAAGACGTAGCGCAGCCGCGCCCGCGCCGGCGCGCACTCGGGGTGCACCTTGTCGGCCACCCACACGCGGCAGAGGTACTCGACCGCGAACACGCCGGTCGAGCAGAGGCTGACGACGCTCACGGCGCCCGTCGCAAGCGGAGAGAGGACCTGGCCCGTCGTGCCCACCAGAAGCGCGTTCGCCACGATGAGCGCCACCAGGGCGAAGCTCAGGGCGCGCCCCGCGGCGCTCGCCTCCTCGGGGCGCTCGAGCGCCAGGTAGATCCACTGCTTCGCCGTCATGGGCACCTCCTTCGCCCTCCCTCGTCTCGCCGGGGCCCCGCCTGGCGCGCTGGGCGCGCCAGGCTCACCGGGCGCGCAAGCCCGCCGGGCCCACCGAGCTGCGCCAATCTGCACAGCCCCGCTGGCCCCGCTCCGCCAAACCCGCTGGTCTTACCGAGCTGCGCCAACCCGCGCAAGCCCCCGCTTTTCGTCACAACCCCTTATGGTAAAGCAAAAGGCGCGCGACGGCACGCACGTTCGCGCATCACCGCGCCGCTTCGCACTATAATAGGCAGATCGAGACAGCCAGAGCGACAGGACGTGACCCATGAGCGAGATCAAGTGCCCCCACTGCGGAAAGACCTTCGTCGTCGACGAGAGCGGCTACGCCGAGCTTCTGCGCCAGGTGCGCAGCGAGGAGTTCGCCCGCGAGATCGCCGCGCAGAGAAAGCAGGTCGAAGCCGCCGCGAAGGCGCGCGAGGAGGCTGCCGCCGCCCGCGCCGAGGCGAAGCTCGCCGAGGCGGCCACACGCGCCGAGGCAGCGCTCTCCGAAGCCGCCGTGCGCGCCCAAGCAAAGCTCGCCGAGGCCGTCACCGCGAAGGACGCCGAGATCGCCAAGCTCTCCTCGCAGCTCGACTCCCAACGCGAGGCCGCGCGTGCCCAGGTCGAGCTCGCCGCGCGCGAGGCCGCCGACGCGCAGGCCCACGCGCTGCAGGAGGCCGAGCGCGAGCGGGACGCGCTCAAGGCCCAGCTCGCCACGCAGGCCGAGCGCGCCGAGGCCGCGACGAAGCTCGCCCTGCAGCAAGCCGAGCACGAGATCGACGCGCTCAAGGCCGAGCTCAGCTCCCAAGCCGAGCGCGCCGAGGCCGAGCGCGAGCTCGCCCTGCAGAAGGAGCGCGCCCGCGCGGCCGAGGAGGCGCGCGCAGCCGAGCGGAAGCGCGACGAGCAGGCGCGCGACGCCGAGCGCGCCTGGGACGAGCAGTCCCGCGCCGCCGAGCGCGCCATCGCCGAGCTCAGGTCGCAGCTCGACCTCAGCAAGCTCGACCAGGAGCGCATCGCGGCGCAGCACCAGACCGAGCTCGCCACGCGCGAGGCGCTCATGCAGGAGCAGATCGACGCGCGCGACCGCGAGATCGACAACATCAAGCACATGCGCGCCGAGCTGTCGGTGAAGATGATCGGCGAGAGCCTCGAGCAGTTCTGCGAGAACGAGTTCAACAAGCTGCGCGCCACCGCCTTCAGGACCGCCTACTTCCAGAAGGACAACGATGCGAAGGGCGGCTCGAAGGGCGACTACATCTACCGCGAATGCGACGAGGACGGCAACGAGATCGTCTCCATCATGTTCGAGATGAAGAACGAGGCCGACGACTCCACGCACAAGAAGCGCAACGAGGACCACTTCGCCAAGCTCCACCGCGACCGCACCGCCAAGGGCTGCGAGTACGCCGTGCTCGTGTCGCTGCTCGAGCGCGACAGCGACCTGTACAACACCGGCATCGTCGACGTGTCGTACTCGTCGGGCTTCGAGAAGATGTACGTGATCCGCCCGCAGTTCTTCATCCCGCTCATCACGCTCATCCGCAACGCCGCGATGCGCTCGCTCGACTACCGCCGCGAGCTCGCCGAGGTGCGCCAGCAGAACGTCGACGTCACCTACTTCGAGGACCAGCTCGAGGACTTCAAGGGCAAGTTCGACCGCAACTGCACGCTCGCGCGCAACAAGTTCCAAGCCGCCGTCAAGGACATCGACGCCACCATCAAGAAGCTCGAGAAGATCCGCGACGAGCTCACGAGCTCGGACAACAACCTGCGCTTGGCCAACGACAAGCTCTCCGGCATCACTGTGAAGCGTCTTACGCGCAAGAACCCCACGATGAAGGAGAAGTTCGCCGAGGCGCGCGCGGCGAAGGAGGCTGGCGAGGTGCCCCCCTACGCCCCCGAGAAGGAGTGGGAGGAGGTCGTGGAAGCCGAGCTCATCGAAGTGGAGGACGCCGAAGAGTAGCGGGACCTGCCCGACGCGAGCTCGATCATGTTGACGGCGTCCTCGCCGCCCGCCTCCCCCAGGGCCTCACGCGCGCGCGGAGTCAGCGGGCAAGCGCACGCTCTCCTCCGCGAGCACGCTTGCTACGCGTGGCGTCTCTGGTACTTCCCTGTCAGCGTGCCGCTCGCCAGAACATGGTTCTCAATCGCTTCCATCAGCTCTTCTTTTCTGCTGTCAGCGCTTATGTCGATCTGCGCATCCAGCGCATACACCGTGAACCTGTACCTGTGGTTCCAGTTGAACGGCGGCTTAGGCCCCCTGTACCCGTGCTTTCCATAGCCTATCCCCTGCTCAATGCGTATCGGGTTTTCCATGGTCGCGCCTCGAGGTATTGATCCCGGAATCCTGCTGCTCGGCGGCAGGTTCCATGCAACCCAGTGGTTGAATCCCTTCACGAGCGGATGGTCCAGATCGTCCATCACGAGAGCCAGGGTCATGGTTCCCTCAGGAATACCGCCTATGTTAAGCTCCGGCGAATTATCCTCAGCATAGCCGGCCAGGCTGTCCGGCATCCATCCCTCGTTCTCAAATTGCGGTGATGTCACCTCTAGCTCGTGCATGATTGAACCCCCTCGCTTTCGCGGCAAAACTCCGACGCGCTCTGCTCCCTCAAGGAATTCTACACGGTTATTCGTAAGCGTCTAAATTCCTGCGTCTTCAGCTTCTAGCCGATAGATGCCACAATCGTTGCAACCTGATGGAAGGAAGTGACGATGACGCCGCAGGAAAGAAGGTCGATGCGCCGCGAGCAGGTGGAGCG
>NZ_JAAVTO010000091.1 GCF_013185065.1 Adlercreutzia sp. ZJ473
GGGCCCGCGCCCGAGCCGCCCGCGGAGCGCGCCGGCCCCTCGTCGTCGCCGTCAGACGCGCCGCCGCCGGGCGCGCCGCCGAAAGGCGACCCCCCGAAAGGCGACCCTCCCACGCCGTCTGTGTTCATGCCCGACTGCTTCAACGCCTCGAGCAAGGCCTCTAATCCGGATGTCTGCTTCACGGCATCCCCTTCTCCCATCGTGTTTCAGCTTGTCCGACCAGTATACGCGAACGCGCCCGCCCCCTTGCCGGGGACGGGCGCGTTATTCGCCCTTTTGGAAGAAACTACGCCAAGCTGCGCAGCACGAACTGCAGGATGCCGCCGCCCTCGTAGTAGCGGCCCTCCGTCGGCGTGTCGACGCGCACGACGGCGTCGAACTCGACGCACGAGCCGTCCGCGCGCTGGGCGCGCACGCCCGCCACGCGCGGGCTGGGCAGCCCCGCGGAGAAGTCGATCGGCGCCACCGTGTAGCGCTCGGTGCCGTCAAGCCCCAGGCTCTCGGCGCCCTCGCCCTCCTTGAACTGCAGCGGGAGGATGCCCATGCCGATCAGGTTGGAGCGATGGATGCGCTCGAAGCTCTCGGCGATCACGGCGCGCACGCCGAGCAGCGCCGGGCCCTTCGCCGCCCAGTCGCGCGACGACCCGCTGCCGTACATCTTGCCCGCGACCACCACGAGCGGCACGTCGCAGTCGGCGTAGCGCTCGGACACGTCGAAGATGCGGTCCACCTCATGGCGCAGCACGTCGAGCGTCCAGCCGCCGCGGCGGCCTTCCGCCAGCTTGTTCTCCAGCTTCACGTTGCCGAAGGTGCCGCGCATCATCACCTCGTGGTTGCCGCGGCGGCTCCCGTAGGTGTTGAAGTCAGCCTCGGCCACGCCGCGCGCGCGCAGGTAGCGCGCCGCCGGCGAGTCGGACGCGATGGCGCCCGCCGGGGAGATGTGGTCGGTGGTGATGAAGTCGCCGAAGTACCCGATGGCAGCCGCGTCCTCGACCGCCGCCGGGGCGGTCACCTCGCGCGTCATGCCGTCGAAGTACGGCGGGCGACGCACGTAGGTGGACTCCTCGTCCCACGTGAAGACGTCGCTCGGCTGCGCGCCGAGGGCCTGCCAGGCGTCATCGCCCTCGTACAGGCCCGCCGCGCCCTCGGCGTACAGGTCGGCCGTCACGTAGGTGCGCACCAGCTCGGCGAGCTCGTCTGCGTCAGGCTCGATGTCGCGCAGGTAGACCGGCTGGCCCTGCGCGTTGCAGCCGAGGGGCTCGTCGGCCAGGTCGATGTCCATCGTGCCCGCGAGCGCGTAGGCCACCACGTTCGCCGGCGCGGTCAGGTAGTTCTGCGACACGTCAGGCGAGATGCGCCCCTCGAAGTTGCGGTTGCCCGACAGCACGCTCGCCAGCTCGATCTCGTCGGCGACGGCGTGCATGGCCGGCATGAGCGGCCCGGAGTTGCCGATGCAGCTCATGCAGCCGAAGCCGCAGGTGTAGAAGCCGAGCGCCTCGAGCGAGGGGAGGAGCCCCGCGCGCGCGAGCAGAAGCTCGGTGGCGTGGCTGCCCGGGGCCAGGATGGTCTTCACCCACGGGCGCGTGGAGAGCCCCGCGCGCACCGCGTTGCGCGCGATCAGGCCGCATGCCAGCATCATGGCGGGGTCGGTCGCCGTCGTGCAGCTCGTCACCGCCGCGATCGCGAGCGTGCCGTGCGTGAACGCGTAGGTCTCGCCGCCGATCTCGACCTCCACGTGCTCGTCGCCCAGCCCGCGCTTCTCGCAGATCTCGCGGAAGCGCAGGCCCGCCGCGTCGCGCGCGATGCGGTCATGCGGGCGCGAGGGCCCGGCCACCGACGGCAGCACGCACGAGAGGTCGAGCTCGAGCACGTCGGCGTACGCGCGCGGCGCGGCGTCGGGGTCGTTCCACAGCCCCTGCGCCTTCGCGTACGCCTCCACGAGCGCCACCTGCTCGTCAGAGCGCCCCGTCAGGCGCAAGAAGTCGAGCGTGTTGCCGTCAACCGGGAACAGCGTGCAGGTGCAGCCGTACTCGGGCGTCATGTTGGAGATGCAGGCGCGCTGCGTAGCCGAGAGCTCCGCCACGCCCGGCCCGAAGCACTCGACGAAGCAGCCCACCACGCCGCGGGCGCGCAGCATGGAGGCGAACGTGAGCGACACGTCCATGGCCGACACGCCCGGCGCCAGCTTGCCGGTGAGCTTCACGCCGATGCACTGCGGCACAAGCGTGGTGATGGGCTGGCCGAGCGCCGCGGCCTCGGCCTCGATGCCGCCCACGCCCCAGCCCAGAACGCCGATGCCATTCGCCGTGGGCGTATGCGAGTCGGTGCCCACGAGCGTGTCGAAGTACACGAGCGGCGTGCCGTCGGCGCCCGTCTCGCCGGAAGGCGAGGTCATGCACACGTGGGCGAACTGCTCGATGTTGAGCTGGTGGCAGATGCCGCGTCCCGGCGGCACGATGCGCACGTTCTCGAACGACGCCTGCGCCCACTTGAGGAAGTCGTAGCGCTCCGCGTTGCGCTCGAACTCGAGGCGCATGTTCTCGTCCATGCAGCCCGCGCACCCCGCCGCGTCGGCGATGACCGAGTGGTCGATCACCAGATCGCACGGGATCTGCGGGTTGATCTTGCGCGCGTCGCCGCCGAGCTCGACGCACGCCTCGCGCATCACCGCGAAGTCGACGAACACCGGCACGCCCGTGAAGTCCTGGAACAGCACGCGCGCCGGGGAGAACTCGACCTCCTCGCCCGTGCGCCCCGCCACGCCCGCGCTCACGATGCGCTGCGCCAGCTCGCGCGCCTGCGCCTCGTCGCTCGCGTTGCGCAGCACGTTCTCCAGAAGGACCGTCAGCGCGAAGGGGAGCTTCTCGTGCCCCTCGACGCTCGACACGGGCACGTAGGTGTAGCGCGCCTCGCCTGCGGCGAGCGACGCCTGAAACGTCTCGTTCATCCCGCGCCCCCTACTCGGCCTCGAGCGCGGCGACGAGCGCGTCGGTGAACTCGGTGCAGCTTGCCGCGATGGCACCCGACCCCGTCGCGCGGCGGATGTCGGCCGTCAGGTGCTCCCCGCGCGCGTACACGCCGCGCACCGCGCGGCGGATGCGCTCCGCCGCCTCGAGCTCGCCGAGGTGGTCGAGCATCATGGCCGCCGAGAGGATCTCCGCCGTCGGGTTGGCGAGGTTCTTGCCCGCGATGTCAGGCGCCGAGCCGTGGACCGCCTCGAACACCGCGCAGTCCCTGCCGATGTTCGCACCCGGGGCGATGCCCAAGCCGCCCACCAGGCCCGCTGCCAAGTCGCTCGCGATGTCGCCGTAGAGGTTGGGGAACACGATCACGTCGAACTGGGAGGGGTCCATCACCAGGCTCATGCAGAACGCGTCGATGATCTTGTCGTCGAAGGCGACCTTGCCCTCGTAGCGCTTGGCCACCCCGCGCGCCTCGCGCAGGAACAGCCCGTCGGAGTGCTTCATGATGTTGGCCTTGTGCGCCGCCGTCACCTTCTTGCGCCCGTGCTTCAACGCGTACTCGAACGCGTACTCCACGATGTTGCGCGTCGCCGTGACGGAGATGGGCTTGATGGAGATGCCGGAATCGGGGCGGATCGACCCCGCGCCGCTCTTCTCCACGAAGTCGATGAGCTTGCACGCGCCCTCCGAACCTTCCTCGAACTCGATGCCCGCATAGAGGTCCTCCGAGTTCTCGCGCACGATCACGAGGTCGACGTCCTCGTATCGTCCTCCCGCACCGGGAATGGACAGCACGGGGCGCAGGCAGACGTACAAGTCGAGCGTCTTGCGCAGCGCCACGTTCACGCTGCGGAAGCCCGTGCCCACCGGCGTGGTGATGGGGCCCTTGATGGCGACCTTGTTCCGCTCGACCGCCTCGATCGTGCTCTCCGGCAGGGGCGTCCCATGCTCCTCCATGCACGCCGCGCCCGCAGGGGCGAGCTCCCACTCGATGTCCGCGCCGCTCGCCGCGACGACCCGCTGCATGGCGGCTGACGTCTCCAAGCCGATGCCGTCACCGGGAATGAGGGTCACTATATGCCGAGTCATTACCACTCTCCTTCAATATCATGCTCATTTCAGCGAAACATGCCAGCCTCGACGAAGTCGGGGCAGCGAAGCCGACGCGCGTCACGCGCCAGCGCGTCAAAAGGATGACTAACGGGAAACGTTCTCGATGATCTGGGCCGCGCGCTTCTTGAGCGAGCCCTTGCTGTTCGCGGCGTCGAACTTCATGCGCGCCGCGAGCGACTCTTTCACCGACGGCGAGAGCTTGCCGTTCGAGAAGTCGATCACGGCAAGCAGCATGTCTTGGAACTCCAAGTCGCCGTGGTAGCACTGGATGGCCTCGTCGATGAGGGGCCACGTCTTCTCCGAGCGGTTCTCGGTGGTGGCGCCCAGCCTGCACAGAAAGCGCATGGCCGCGAGGCGCAGAGGGCCGCTGTCCTCGTCGAAGAGCGCCGTCTCGGCGCCGACGAGCGCCTTGTCGCACGTGCGCGACTCGTACGGCACGAGCTCAGTCAGCGCATCGAGGACCTCCCAGCGCGTCTGGGCCTCGGGTCGGTTGAGCGCGTCGACGAGCGCGTTCGCATGGGGAACGAGGAGCTCCGCCTTCGCCTTGCCGATCAGCGAGATGACCTGGGCGGCCTGCTGCCGCTCCCTTCGCGACCCGCTCGAGAGAACCTCGACGAGGCCCTCCACCTTCTTCTCATATTCGGCGATCTCGTCAGCCGATAAGGTCGTGCCCTGCGCTTTTCCACTCAATGTGCTCGTCCCTCTCTGTCCTGCGTGCGATAGATATGTCCGCAAACATTATACGTGCCGTTCAGAAGCGCAACGGGAGGGCACGAAGAATTAACACCGCCGCAACCGACAAGCGGCGCCCCGGGCGCCGGAGCGCCGGGAGGGCAGGGATACGCGGGAGGGAAGGAAGCCCGGGCGCAAGAGAGCCCCGCAGCCAAAAAAAAGGGGCCCGAAGGCCCCCAGACGTCAAGAAAGCACCCCTCATGAGCGGAACTCCCTGGCCTCCCGCAGCCTGGCGCTGCAGTACTCTCGGCGACGCGGGGCTTAACTTCCGAGTTCGGAATGGGAT
>NZ_JAAVTO010000092.1 GCF_013185065.1 Adlercreutzia sp. ZJ473
GGCGCGGGCGGCGCGGCTGCCGTGACGGCCGGGGCTGACGCGGGCGCTGCGGGCGCCCGGGCGCTCGCGCCCGCGGGGGAGGCCGCGTCGCGCAAGCTCGTCACGGCGTCGCTCCTGGCGGCCACCGTCATGTTCGCGGCGCTCCTGGTGGCCATCGCCGTCCCCGGCGAGGTGGCGCCGCGCACGAGCGTGCCGTTCTACGTGGCCGCGGCGCTCATGGAGGCGCTGTTCCTGTGGCGCTACGTGGCGGGCGGCAAGAAGCGCTCCACCTGCCACATCGCCGTCGTGGTGTGGGTGCTGCTCATCGTGTGGGAGGTGGCGTCGACCGACCTCAAGCTCACGCACCCGGTGCTCATCCCCATCCCCGAGAACGTGTTCGCGGTGTTCCCGAAGCTCTACGACGAGCTTCTGCTCAACGTGGCGTCGTCGATGGCGCTTCTGGCCCAGGGCTTCATCACGGCGCTCGCGGCGGGCTACCTCATCGGGCTGTTCGTGGGCTGGGTGCCGCAGCTGCGCGAGGCGGTGTACCCCGTCGCGCACGTGCTCGCGCCCGTGCCGGCCATCGTGTTCGCGCCGTATCTGGTGATGCTCCTGCCGTCGTTCAAGATGGCGGCCATCGCCGTCATCTTCCTGGGGATCTTCTGGCCCACGCTGCTCAGCACCATCCTGCGCGTGGAGTCGATGGACCACCGCATCGTGGAGTCGGCGCGCATGCTGGGGCTTTCGACCCCCGAGATGATCTTCCAGGTGCTGCTGCCCTTCATGTACCCCGCCATCGCCCAGGGCTTGAAGACGCAGCTGCCCTCGGCCATGCTCATGCTCGTGATGGCGGAGATGTACGGCGCCACGAGCGGCCTGGGGTACTTCGTCATCAACTACACGAACTACGCGAACTACGCCAACGTGGTGGCGGGCATCATCATGGTGGGCGTCGTGGTGACGGTGCTCGACGGCCTGGTGAGCCTGCTCGTGCGCAAGACGGTGAAGTGGAGCGAGTAAGCCGCAGGCGCGGTATCAAAGCGCGTGTTTCTCGCGCCTTTGCAGACTACCCATATGAGCTGGTGTTTCCTTGGATAGCGCCAGATCAGAGGCGGGGCGAGAAACGCGCGTTCTGATACCGTCGGCGCGCGAAGCCATACGCGATTGCGCGTGAAGCCATGCGCGATTGCGCGCGAAACGTGCGAAGATAAGCGCAAGCAAGAGAGGAGAGACGCAATGTCAGCTGGATTGGCCGTGTGCCTGGTGTGCGGGGAGCCGCTCGACTACTTCAAGGAGGCCCAGGAGGTGACGTGCCGCCTCTGCGGGAAGAAGGAGACGGGGCACTCCATCTGCACCGCGGGGCACTACGTATGCGACGCGTGCCACCGCGCGGGCGGCGTGGCGTGGATCATGGGCTATTGCACGACGTGCACGTCGAAGAACCCGGTGGAGATCGCGCAGGCGCTCATGGCCGACAAGGCGGTGTTCCCGAACGGGCCCGAGCACCACACGCTCGTGGGCGCGGCGCTCATGACGGCGTACGCGAACGCCGGCGGCGACGTCGACCTCGAGAAGGGGCTCGCCGAGCTGAGGAAGCGCTCGCTGCAGGTGCCGGGCGGCACGTGCGGCTTCTGGGGCACGTGCGGCGCCGCCACGAGCGCGGGGCAGTTCTACTCCATCGTGGCGGGCTCGACGCCCATGACGCGCGACCCGTGGGCGCGCACCCAGCGCCTGACCTCGCTCATCCTGGGGCGCCTGGCCGACCTGGGCGGCCCGCGCTGCTGCAAGCGCACGGGGTTCTCCGCCATCGAGGTGACCGCGGCGTACGTGGGAGAGACGCTCGGCGTGCAGATGGAGATGCCCGAGCACATCACGTGCACGCACTACCCGCGCAACAAGGAGTGCCTGCGCACCGCGTGCCCCTACTTCCCCGGCCCCTTCCCCTCCTGAGCCTTCCGTTAGTGCTAAAATCATACGGCTTACGCAATGAACCGTACGAGGCGCGCGATGTCATCGGTCGCGGGGCCGCATGTGGGTGCGCGGGCGTCATTGGCCGGCGCGCTCGGAAGGAGCACAACTCATGTCCAAGGGAACCTACTCGTTCACCACCCCCATCTACTACGTCAACGCCGCGCCGCACCTCGGCACGGCCTACACCACCGTCGCCGCCGACACCGTGGCGCGCTACCAGCGCATGAACGGCTACGACGTGTCGTTCGTGACGGGCATGGACGAGCACGGCCAGAAGGTGGCCGACACCGCCGCCGCGAAGGGCATGACGCCGCAGGAGTGGTGCGACTCCATGGAGCCCGCGTTCCGCGAGGCGTGGGACCTGCTCGACATCACCTACACCGACTTCGTGCGCACCACCGAGCCGCGCCACGCGCGCACCGTGCAGAAGTTCTGGCAGGACCTCTACGACCGCGGCTACCTGTACAAGGGCAGCTACGAGGGCTGGTACTGCGTGCACGAGGAGACCTACTACGCCGAGAGCGACCTCGAGAAGAACGAGGAGGGGCAGTTCGTGTGCCCCGACTGCAAGCGCCCCGTGCAGCTGATGGCCTCGGGCGAGGAGAACTGGTTCTTCAAGCTGTCCGACTTCCAGGAGCCGCTCCTCGCATTCTACGAGGAGCACCCCGAGTTCGTCCGCCCCGAGACGCGCCGCAACGAGATCGTGTCGTTCGTGAGCGCGGGCCTGAAGGACCTCTCCATCTCGCGCTCGACGTTCGACTGGGGCGTGCCGCTGCCGTTCGACGAGGGGCACGTGGCCTACGTGTGGGCTGACGCGCTGCTCGCGTACCTCACGGGCATCGGCTACGGCGACGAGGCCGAGCGCGCGGGCGAGTTCGAGCGCTCCTGGCCCATGCGCTACCACTTCGTGGGCAAGGACATCACGCGCTTCCACTGCGTGATCTGGCCGGCCATGCTCATGGCCGCGGGCCTGCCCGTCACGCGCACGGTGTTCGGCCACGGCTTCCTGCTCACCAAGGGCGAGAAGATGTCGAAGTCGAAGGGCAACGGGCTTCTGCCCGCCGACCTGGTGAAGATCTTCGGCGTGGACGCGTACCGCTACTACTTCATGAGCGACGTTCAGTTCGGGCACGACGGCAACATCTCCATGGAGCGCATGGTGCAGGTGTACAACGCCGATCTGGCGAACACGTGGGGCAACCTCGTGAGCCGCGTGACCAACATGACCAAGAAGTACTTCGGCGCGCAGGTGCCGCGCGTGCCCGAGGGGCTCGCGGGCGCCGAGAACCCGCTGGCCGAGGTGGCGTCGGGCCTGTACGCGGCCTATGACGCGGCCATGGCCGAGGTCGACTTCACCGCGGCCGCCGCGGCGGTGCAGAAGCTCGCCGAGCGCGCGAACCGCTACATCGAGGAGACGGAGCCCTTCAAGCTGGCGAAGGACCCCGAGCGGGCCGACGATCTGGCCTTCGTGATGTACAACCTGCTCGAGGCCATCCGCATCACGGCGCTGTACATGGCGCCGTTCGCGCCGAACACCTCCGCCGAGGTGTTTCGCCGCCTGTCGCTCGGCGACATCACGGCCGTGACCGACATCGAGGCCGCGACCGCGTGGGGGCAGCTGCCCGCCGGCAACGCGGTGGAGGTCGGCGACGCGCTGTTCCCGCGCCTCGACGTGGACGCCATCGACCTGGGCGTGGAGTAGGCGAGCCCTGCGGCGACGCGGCACGTGGCGCGCGAGAGGAGAGGAAGGCTGCCGATGAGCGACGAAGAGCTGCTTGCGGGCGAGGAGCCCCTGTCTGCGGACGACCTGTTCCGCGTGAGGAAGAAGAGCGGCGAGTGGAAGGCCGTGGAGACCCCGAAGTTCGGCGTGACGGTCGCCGACGCGCACACGCACCTGCAGTACCTGGCTGACCCGGTGCTCGCCCTCGCGCGCGCGGGGCTTGCCGGCGTGAGCTTCATCTGCACGGTGCTCGACGTGCTCGAGGACGACGAGGAGGTGCTCGGCCGCCTGAGGCCGTGGACGCACCAGGCCGCCGTCAGCATGCAGCGCACGGTGCCGTGCTGCTGCGGGGCGCCCCGCCCGCGCGTGCCGCAGGTGAGGGCTGCGGTCGGCTGCCATCCGCACAACGCCGCGCGCTACGACGCCGCGCTCGAGGAGAAGCTGCGCACGTGGCTGCGCAAGCCTGACGTGGTGGCGCTCGGCGAGATCGGGCTGGACTACCACTACGACTTCTCGCCGGCGGCCGACCAGAAGCGCGCCTTCCGCGCGCAGCTGCGCCTGGCGAAGGAGGCGGGCCTGCCCGTGGTGCTGCACGTGCGTGAGGCGCTCGCCGACGCGTGGGAGATCGTGCAGGACGAGGGGCTTCCCGAGGAGGGGGTCCTGCTGCACTGCTTCACGGACACGTGGGAGGCGCTCGAGCCGTGGGTCGAGGCGGGCTGCTCGGTGTCGTTCGGCGGCGCGATCACGTTCGGCGGCGCCGACGCGATCCGCGACGCGGCGGCGCGCGTGCCGGTCGGCCAGCTGCTGCTGGAGACCGACGCGCCCTACATGGCGCCGAAGCCCCTGCGCGGGCAGAAGTGCGAGCCGGCGCAGATGGTGTTCACGGCCGAGCGCCTGTGCGAGGTGCGCGGCGCGGATGATGAGGACGCACGGCGCGAGCTCCTGCTCGCGACGCAGAGGAACGCGCTGGCGCTGCTCGACCGCAAGCCGACGGCCTGGCAGGCGGGCGGGCCGCGCTAGGCGGCCGGCGGGCCGGCTGGGGGCTGCGGGCGCGGGCGGCTGCGGG
>NZ_JAAVTO010000093.1 GCF_013185065.1 Adlercreutzia sp. ZJ473
GGCGCCCCTCGCCGCGAGCGGGGTGGCGTGACGTGGCGGCCCTCGTAAGCGCCGCGCGCACGGGCGCTGCGGGGAGCGCCGAGGCGCAGGCCGCGGCGTTCTTCCGCAAGCGCCTGCTCTTCCTCGCGGCCGCCGTGGCGGCGTTCCTCGCGCTCAACGCCGTCTGCGCCGTGTACGTGGACTACAGCTTCGTCGACGCGATCATCCAGGTGCCCGCGGGCCTCGCGTGGCTGATCGTGGAGTTCGCCCCGTCGGCGGCGTCATTGGAGAAGCTCGGCGTGATCCTGCCGGCTCTCGGGTCCACCATGCTCGTGTCGGTTGCGGCGAGCTGCGTGGCGGCCGTGCTCGCCTTCGCGCTCGCCGTCATGGGCTCGCGCTCGGTGGGCCTCGGCGGCCCGCTGCCTTTGCTGGCGCGCGGCATCGCCTCGCTCTTCCGCAACATCCCCGTGGTGGCGTGGACGTTCGTGCTGCTCTTCTCGTTCAAGCAGAGCGAGTTCACGGGGTTCCTCGCGCTCCTGTTCACCAGCTTCGGCTACCTCGTGCGCTGCTTCCTGGAGACGGTCGACGAGGCGGCGAGCGGCCCGGTTGAGGCGCTGCGCGCCGTGGGGGCCTCGTACCCCCAGATCATCGCCCAGGCGGTGATCCCGCTCACCATCACGCAGGTCATCAGCTGGGTGCTCTACATGATCGAGACCAACATCCGCGACGCCACGCTCGTGGGCATCCTCACGGGCACGGGCATCGGGTTCGTGTTCGACGTGTACTACAAGAGCTTCCGCTACGACGTCGCGGGGCTGGTGATCCTGGCGGTCATCGTGGTGGTGATCGCATGCGAGATGACGTCGAACTTCGTGAGGAGGCGGATGCTGTGAGCGGGCGCGGTTTTAATCGCACGTCGGAGGACGTGCACGTGGCGGGACGTGCGGCGAAGCGCCCGGCGCCGGCGGCTGCGGGCGCGGTGCCTGCTGCGGCGGGCGCCTGCCCTGGCGCGCGCCTCGGCCGCTCGGGGGGCGTCAAGGTGCACGTGGCGAGCCGCGAGAACGTGGCGCTCGTGGCGGTGGTGGCGCTGCTGGCCGCGGTGAGCACGTTCGCGCTTCTCACCATGGACTTCGGCAAGGCGACGTTTCCCGCGGCGTGCGTCGAGGCGGTCGAGGATTTCGCCGCCATGATGCTCACCCCGGGGCTCTCGGGTCACTTCACGCTGGTCGACGTGGTGGAGGGCCTGTTCGTGTCGCTTGCGCTCGCCCTGCTCACCACGCTCATCGGCGCCGTGATAGCGTTCGTCCTGGGGCTTCTCGCCTCGTCGAACCTGTCGAATCGCGCGGTGAGCAACGTCATCAAGGCGCTGATGTCGGTGGCGCGCGCGGTGCCCACCATCTTGTGGGTGCTCGTGTTCTCGGTGGCCATCGGGCTGGGGCCCGAGGCCGCGGTCACGGGGCTTCTGTTCCACAGCGTGGCCTACCTGGTGAAGGCGTACTCGGAGAGCTTCGAGGAGGTCGACCCCGGGGTCATCGAGGCTCTGCGCGCGGCGGGCGCGTCGTGGTGGCAGGTGGTCATGCGCGGCGTGGTGCCCGAGAAGGCCAGCGAGATGCTGTCGTGGACGTTTCTGCGCCTCGAGATCAACTTCGTGAACGCCGTGGCGGTCGGCGCCGTGGCGGGCGCGGGCGGCATCGGCTACCAGCTCTTCTTGGCCGGCGGCTTCTACTACGACATCCACGAGGTGGGGCTGATCTCGTATCTGTGCCTCGCCGTGGCCGTGGTGCTCGAGGTGGCGGCCACGCGCCTGCGGGCGCGCCTCGTCACCTCGCGCTGAGGGCGCGGGTGCGGGGCATGGGCGCGCGAGCGTCGGCGCGCGAGCCCAGGTGGAAGGCATGGGCGCGGAAGCAGGGCGCGAGCACGACGTGGCGCGCCGGCGCAGGGCGCAGGGCGCCGGCGCGTGACGAGGCAGGGAACAGGAAAGGAACGGCAGATGCTGAATCGCTACCGGCGCACGCGCGCCTTGGTAGAAGAGGGCGGTGAGCTCGCCGCCGAGATCGCGTTCTTCGTGGAGAACGAGGCGCGGCGGGCGGGGATCGACGTGTCGGTGCTCGACGAGCCGCGCGAGGAGCTGGTCATGGTGCGCGTGCGCGAGACCGCCCAGGGATGCGAGTTCTTCCTGGGCGAGGCGCTCATGACCACGTGCCGCGTGTCGGTGGGCGCGCACACGGGGCTGGGCATGGTGCTGGGGTCGGACCGGCACTTCGCGCAGAACCTGGCCGTGATCGACGCCGCCTTCTCGGGCGGCATGGGCGAGGGGCTCTCCCGCACGTGGGAGGCGCGCCTGCGCGAGGCCGAGCGCGGCATCGCGCGTCGCCGCGCGCGCGAGCAGGCGCGCGTCTGCTCCACGCGCGTGGACTTCTCGATGATGGAGGCGGAGCTATGACAGAAGAACCTTCGCGGGCCTCCCTGAGGGAGGAGGCGCTGCACCGGCACCAGCGCAACTTCCGCCGCGTGCTCGACGCGTGCGCGTATCCGGGGACGGTCGTGCGGCTTGAGGTGGATGCGCGCCCGCAGGCGCACGGCGCGGCGCCCGCCGCGCTCGGCGAGGCGCTGTTCGAGGCGGTGAGCCTGCTCGTCGACCAGGCGACGACGTTCTGCGTGGTCGACGCCGCCCATGCGGAGGCGACGTCCTTCATCGCCGGCGAGACGCACGCCCGCCCGTGCGACGCGCCTGACGCGGACTTCCTCGTGGTGACGAGCCGCGCCTGCTCGAGCGTGGCGCGCCGCGCCGTCCTCGGCGCCCGCGCGGGAGACCTCCTGGCCCCCGAGCGCGGGGCGAGCGTGATCGTGGGCTGCGAGTACGTGCGGTCCTTCGGGCAGTCCCTCGTGCGGCGCAGCGCGCCTGCGGGCGCGCGCAGCTCCAAGCCGCCGGCTGACCTCTGCCGCGTCGAGGTGCGCGGGCCGGGCGTGGACGGGGCCAACCGCTTCGTCGTCGACCGCGTCGACTGGGCCCTGGCGCGCGCCGAGCGCGCCGACGAGTTCCCCTGCGGGATCGACGTGCTCCTGGTCGACCGCGACGGCTTCGCCGTGATGGTGCCGCGCACGAGCGCGCTCGCGCTCGCCGACGGAAAGGCGGCGTAGATGGGATACGTTGCGGTGCGCGGCGGCGGCCGCGCCATCGAGGAGAGCCTGCGTCTGCTCGAGGCCGAGCGGGTGTCAACGAGGGCCGACGCGAGCGCGGCGGCTGTCGAGTCGACGCTTCCCGACCTGGTCGACCAGGTCATGGGCGAGGCGTCGCTCTACGCGCCGCGCCTGGCCGCGCTCGCGCTCAAGCAGGCGCAGGGCTCGCCCGACGAGGCGGTGTTCCTGCTGCGCGCCTTCCGCTCGACGCTCGAGCGCCCGTACGTGTCGCGCGCGGTCGACACCGCCGGCATGTACGTGCGCCGGCGCATATCGGCGGCGTTCAAGGACGTGCCGGGCGGGCAGGTGCTCGGCGCCACGCGCGACTACAGCCACCGCCTCGTCGACTTCGACCTCGCCAGCGAGGGCGCAGCCGAGCGCGCCGACCGGGCCCGCGCGCTGTCCTCCCACTTCGCCGCGGCGGAGCTTCAGGCGCTGCGCGCAACCGACGAGGTCCTTCGCGCCGCCGACGAGGACGGCGCCGACCCGCTGGCCGCATGCGGGCGTCTGCCGCGTGCACTCGACTACCTGCGCGACCAGGGGCTTCTGGCGCCTGCGCCGCCTGCGGGCGCCGTCGCGCCGCCCGACGACGCCACCATGACCCCGCTCGTGATACCCGCCTCGCGCTCGATGCGCCTCCAGACGCTCGCGCGCGGCATGACGCAGGCGGTCGAGGCTCTGGGGTACGCGGCCATCCGCGGGTTCGGCCCCGCGCACCCCACGGTGGGGGAGCTGCGGAGCGGGCTTGTCGAGGTGGTCATCGACCGCCCGCTCGGCACCGGCGAGCTCGCCGACGCGTACTACGCGGGCACCGTCAGCGTGACGGAGGTGGAGAGCCTGTTCATGGCGGACGCGCGTGACGGCGGCGACGCGGGCGCGGGCTCGGGCGGCGATGGCGAAGGTGCGGGCGCGGGTTCGGGCGGCGGCGAAAGCGCTGCCGAAGGCGAAGGCTTGGGGCCAGACAGCGCCGGCGATGGCGCGGATGCGGGGCTTGCCTTCGAGGTGGGCTACGGCATGGTGTTCGGGCGCTGCGAGTCGAAGGCGATAGCCATGAGCGTGCTCGACCGCTGCCTCGAGATAGGCGACGCGCGCTATCCCACCCAGGACGAGGAGTTCGTGCTCTACCACGTCGACGGCGTCGAGGCGTCGGGCTTCATCTCGCACCTCAAGCTGCCCCACTACGTCACCTTCCAGTCGAAGCTCTCGAGCGTGCGCGCGACGCGCGCGCCAGGCGCCGAGCCCAGCGCGCCCGCTGCGGCCAGCGCGCCCGCCGAGCCCAGCGCGCCC
>NZ_JAAVTO010000094.1 GCF_013185065.1 Adlercreutzia sp. ZJ473
GCCCGCCCGCGGACATCTGCGCCCGAAAACGGCCCCGGACCCCGAGTAGGGGGGTACGGGGCCGGAGGCAAACGCAGCCATGGGCCGTGTCAGCTCGTCAAACGGTAATAAATCAGTGCTTACCTAGGTGAAATGCATCAGAAGGCCGCAGCGTCGAGCGTTCCGCCCGTCCCGTCAGGACGGGCGGAATCTCAAGAGAGCGCAGCGCACAAAGCGTCGAGCAGCGTGATGGCAAAGTGCTGGGCGCTTCGGTCGGCCCCGGCGTCCTCCCACATGCGCCCGGGCAGCACCACCACGACGCGCGGCGGGCGGGCGCCGCGGGCGGCGGCGAGCGCGCCCTTCAGCCGCACGGCAAGCGTCTCCTCGTCGGCGTAGGCCACCACGGGAACGGCCTGCTCGCCTTCCGCGACCTCCAGCGACACGTGCACGAGCAGCATGGAGTCGTCCGGCGCCACGGAGAGCGCGTCGGCGCTCACGATCTTCGACGAGGGGTTGGTGGCCATCGCCAGGTTCGACATGCGCGAGGCCACCGAGCGCGTGAACTCGCACGTCCCGAACAGGCACAGCGCATGCGACTCGAGCACGTCGGCCGCGCGGGCGAACCCGATGGGGCGCGACAGGTGCGAGGCCTCCTTGCCCACCCACGAGTGCTGCAGGTTGCGCAGCGAGGCGTAGGTGTAGGCGCCGGCGATGCCGTCGGAGGGAAGCCCCATGTTCGTCTGGAACTTGCGCAGCGCGAGCTCGGTGTGCGCGCCGAAGATGGCGTCCTCGGTTCCGCAGAAGAACCCGAGCGCGCCGAGCGCCTGCTGCAGCTCGAGCACGTCGTGGCCGTGGAAGTAGGGCATGCGCAGGTACAGCGTGCGGTCGCCCAGGTTGTAGGAGGCGTCGACGAGCGCCGCCCACACCTTCTCGGTCACCTCGTCGATTGCGCCGAGGTGCACGTTGAGGCAGAACTCGCGCACCGCCGTCGCCGTGCGCTCGTCATACTCGCCCGTGACCTGGTCCTGCGCCAGGTTGCCCACCAGCGCGAGGCGCTGCTGCACGTCCTCGACCGCCGCCCCGAAGTCCCCTCGCTTGATCGTGTTCATCGCATCCGCCTCGCTTGTCCGCCTTGACGCTACTTGAGCCTGTTCACAAACCAGTCCGCCATGGAGACGAGCAGATCGCGCGACGACGACGGGCCCACCATGTCGATCAGGCGGTTCTTCGCGATGGACGTGAGGTTCTCGGCGTAGCTGCGCGCGTAGTCGATCGAACCCGACTCCTCCATGATCTGCACGGCCTCGGCGAGCACGGCCGGGTCCTTCTCCTTCGACGAGAGGATCTCGATGAGGCGGTCGCGCGCCGGCGAGTTCTGCAGCGCGTGCACCACCACGAGCGTGCGCTTGCCCTCGGTGATGTCGTTGCGGAAGTCCTTCTTGGTGCTCTCCTCGGTGCCGACGAGGTTCAGCAGGTCGTCCTGGATCTGGAAGGCGAGGCCGGTGTCGAGGCCGTAGTTGCGCAGCGCCTCGACCTGCGCTTCCGTGCCGCCGCCGATGATGGCGCCGATGGCCAGCGGCACCGCGCCCGAGTAGTGCGCTGTCTTGTGCGTGGCCATGACCAGGTAGTCCTCCGGCGTGATGTCGTAGCGGCCGTCGCGCGCCCAGCCGATGTCGAGCGCCTGGCCCTCGATGGTGCGGCGCGTCATGTTGATGAGCTCGGTGACCACGCGCACCTTGGTGGCGTCGTCGAGCGCGGGGTCATCCACAACCGTGCCGTTCACGAGCGACAGCGCCAGATCGCCCATGTTGATGGCGAGGCCCAGCCCCTCCGTGAGGTGCAGGCACGGCTCGCCGCGGCGCAGCTCGGCCTCGTCGGCGATGTCGTCGTGGATGAGCGCCGCGGTGTGGAAGTGCTCGATGGCCGCGGCCGCCGACGTGGCGCGCACCACGTCGCCGCTCACGGCCATGCACGCCGCGAAGCAGATCAGCGGGCGATGGCGCTTGCCGCCGTTCTGGCTGTACTCGAACAGCGGCGCGTACAGGTAGCGGTCCATGTCGGGATGGCTGCCGTGCGGGATGTAGCCGTTGATGAGCTCGCCCACCTTGTCGGCATAGCAGGTGAGATATTCTTCGAAGGTGGCGGGTGCGTGGTCGACGCCCGCGAGGATCTCGTTGATGTTTTCCATAGCGCTTTCTTGCCGCAGGTTGACAGATGGGTACGCAAGTTGACCGATGGGTACGCGAGATAAGCATGATAGCACACGGGGTGTTCATGGTAGGGGCGGTGGGACTCGAACCCACAATCCGAAGAGGCGGATTTTAAGTCCGCTGCGTATGCCAATTCCGCCACGCCCCCGAAACCTGCCAGACCGCAAGGATCACGCCTTTGACGCGCCTGCCATGATATCAGATCGGCGCACCCCGCAGAGCCGCCTTGCGAAACGGCCCGCCCGACGGCCCGGGAGGCCGCGGGGAGGGGGTGCGCCTCGTCAGCCCTGCGCGGCGCGCAGGACCATCCCCTGCAGGATGTCGGACTCGCTCGCGGTGAAGGCGCCGACCCCGGCGGCGCGCATGACCTCCTCCAAGATGAGCAGGCCCGCCGTGATGACCGGCGCGCGCCCGGGGTCGAGGCCCACCACCTGCGCGCGCTCCTCGAGCGGCAGCGCCGCCAGGCGCCGCGTGATGCCCTCGAGCTCCTCGAGCGACACCCGGGCCCCGTGCACGCGGTCGGAGTCGTACGTCTCCATGCCCTCGCGGATGCTCACCGCCGTGGTGGCCGTCCCCGCCACGGCGACCATGCGGTCCGGGCGCGCGCCCTCCGGCAGCTCCTCGAAGTAGGCGGCGAACTGCTCCGCGCACCACGCGCGCGCCGCGCAGAGCTCGGAGGCCGCAGGGGGGTCGCTCGCCAGGAAGCGCTCGGTCACGCGGCGGCACCCGATGTCGAACGAATGCGCCTTCTGCGGCGCGGCGCCCGCGAGCCCCACGATGAGCTCGGTCGATCCGCCGCCCACGTCGACCACGAGGATGCGCTCGCCGGGAAACTCCGCCGACGCGCCCGCGAACGACAGCGCCGCCTCCTGCTCGCCGGGGATCACCGCCAGCGCAAGCCCGCGGTCGGCCAGCATGCGCGCGAACTCCGACGCGTTGCGCGCGTCGCGCGCGGCCGACGTGGCCACGCACGCCGTCTTGAGCACGGGGTGCTCCGGGGTGCTGAGCGCGTCGCGCACGGCGAGGTAGCGGTCGATGGTGCGCGCCACGCGCTCCATGGCCTCGTCTAAAAGCTCGCCCGAGGCGTCGACGCCCTCGCCCAGGTTCGTGATCGCGTACTCCTTCGCCAGCGGGACCACACGCCCGCCGACCACGTCGGCCACCAGCATGCGGCACGTCACCGTCCCGATGTCGACGGCGGCGAACCGCCGCGCGTCCTGCGCGTCCTGCGCTTCCATGGGCAACCTCCCTTGCCGTCAAAAGCGCGGCGGCTTCGCAGGATGCCCGCGAAGCCGCCGCGCCGAGATGACTCCGAGCTGGCGTCAGCGAGCCCGGAGCTACTTGACCCCGAACACGGGGTCGAGGAACGAGTACCACGTCTCGGGGGCCTCCACGCTGCCCGGGACGATGTTGGCGCGGAAGCTCGAGTCCTTCTCCACGTCGAGGCCGCCCACGCTGCCGGCGGTCTCGCCCTTCTTGACCCAGCCGAACTCGGCGCGCGCGCGATCCTCGACGCCCGCGCTACTCGACAGCGCGTCCACCTCGCCCTGGATGGCGTCGTTGCGCTGCTGGAGCACGGTGTACTCGGCTTGCAGGCGGTCGCGCTCGCGCACCTCCTGGTAGAACTGCTGCGCCGGGGTGTAGAGGAACACGCCGCCGAGCAGCAGGCACGCCGCCACCGCCGCGCTCACGGCGAGGACGGGCGAAAGCCGGCGCGTCTTCCTGGCGGAAGCCGAGCGCGCGGAGCCGCCGCGCGGAGCCGCGTCGTCCTGCATGCGCGCCGCACGCCGGTGCTTGGTCCCCATCTCGCCCTTGTACACCGCCGCGCGCGGGCCGGCGGCGGCCTCGGCGCCCGCGCCTCTGTCGGCGCCGCCGTACTGCTGCGAGAAGCGCCGCTCGGCGCGGCACTGCGCATGAGAGCGCTTCGCGGCGCTCACCTTCGCAGACACGCGCTCCCGAAGCGACGAGGGACGCGCCGCCTCGCGGACGTGCTCCTCGGCCTCCTGGGTCTCCCAGGCCTGGTCAGCGGCGTCGAAGGGGAGGCGCTGCGAGCGCATGGCACGCGCGTCGCGCGCGTCGCCGTAAGCGGAGCGGCTCGCGCGCCCGCGGCTGTCGCCCCGTGCTTCCGCGCGCAGGGCACCTCGTGCGCCGCCCGCGCCTCCGCGCGTCGCGTACGCGGCCCCGCG
>NZ_JAAVTO010000095.1 GCF_013185065.1 Adlercreutzia sp. ZJ473
GGGCCGCCCCTCGCCCCGCCGCGAGGGCCCCGCGTCGCGCGCAGCCGCACGCGCCCTGCCGCGCGCAGGCGGGCGGGCCCTACCCCGCGTGGACCTGGCGGTCGAAGAACCCCTTCACCTTCCTGAGCGCGTCGCAGAGCACGGCCTCCTCCTCCTCGCTCAGACCCGCGAGGGCCTCCTCGATGAGGCGCTGGTGGAAGAGGTGGTGGGCGCGGTACACCTGCCGGCCGCGCTTGGTGAGTGAGACGAGCACGCGCCGGCGGTCGGCCTCGTCGCGCACGCGCGCCACGAACCCCTTCTCCACCAGGCGGTTCACGGCGATGGTGAGCGTGGCGAGCGTCACGTCGAGGCGCGCGGCCACCACGTTCATGGGGTTCTCGTCGCGGTACCCCACGGCCTCGATGGTGTGGATCTCGGTGATGGTGAGCCCCTCGGTCAGGCGGTTCTCAAGCGCGCGCTCCTCGACGCGGAGGATGGAGTTGAACGTGCCGGAGAGGAGGTCGTCGACTTCGCGGCGGCGCGCGATGGCCTGGTCGTTCATGGGCAGCCTGCTTCTCTGGATTGAGGGTCGGAAGGATACCGGCTCATGGTAGCATGTCACCTCAGCTTCATCGAGTACAATGTCAACCCAAGCAAAGACGGCCAGAGCAGCGGAAACGCGGAAGCGCGGAACGGGTCGGCGCGGAACGGGTCGGCGCGGGACCGCGGTTTTCGCCCCGTCGCCTGCGCGGCCGCGGGCGCCGAGTGAAAGGCAGGTGAGGCACGTGGAGCGGGAGAAGTTCGCCTCGCGCCTGGGGTTCATCCTCATCAGCGCGGGGTGCGCCATCGGGCTGGGCAACGTCTGGCGCTTCCCCTACGTCACGGGCGAGTACGGCGGCGCGGCGTTCGTGCTGCTGTACCTCGTGTTCCTCGTGATCCTCGGGCTGCCCATCATGTGCATGGAGTTCGCCGTGGGGCGCGCGAGCCGCAAGAGCATCGCGGGCGCCTTCGACGCGCTCGAGCCCGCCGGCTCGCGCTGGCACGCGTTCAAGTGGGTGGGCATCGCGGGCAACTACCTGCTCGTGATGTTCTACACCACGGTGGCCGGCTGGATGCTCGCCTACGTCCCGAAGATGGCCTCCGGCCAGCTCGCAGGCGCCACGTCAGCTGACACGGCAGCCGCCTTCGACGCGCTGCTCGCCAACCCCGCCGAGCTCGTCACGTGGATGGCCGCGGTGTGCGCCGTCGCCTTCGTCGTGTGCTCGATGGGCCTGCAGAAGGGCGTGGAGCGCATCACGAAGGTGATGATGCTCGCGCTTTTGGGCATCATGGGCGTGCTCGTGGTGCGCGCGGTCACGCTGCCGGGCGCCGAGGCGGGCATCGCGTTCTACCTCGCGCCCGACTTCGGCAAGATCTTCGCCGACGCGCCCACGTTCTTCGAGGCGGCCTACGCGGCCATGGGCCAGGCGTTCTTCACGCTGTCGGTGGGCATGGGCGGCATGGCCATCTTCGGCAGCTACATCGGGCGCGACCGCACGCTTCTGGGCGAGGCGGCCACCATCGGCGCGCTCGACACGATGGTGGCGCTGGCCACGGGCCTCATCATCTTCCCCGCGTGCTTCGCGTTCGGCGTGGCGCCCGACTCCGGCCCGGGGCTCGTGTTCATCACGCTGCCGGCGGTGTTCGAGCAGATGTGGATGGGGCAGCTGTGGGGGACGCTGTTCTTCGTGTTCATGAGCTTCGCGGCGCTCTCCACCGTCATCGGCGTGTTCGAGAACATCCTGAGCTTCGCCATGGACCAGTTCGGCTGGACGCGCTGGCGCGCCGTGGCGGTGAACCTGGCGGCCATCCCGCTGCTCTCGCTGCCGTGCGCGCTCGGGTTCAACGTGCTTGCGGGCGCGGTCGTCCCCGGCATCGGCGACATCCAGGCCGTCGAGGACTTCCTCGTCTCGAGCAACGTCATGCCCTTGGGCTCGCTCGTGTTCGTGGCGTTCTGCGTGAGCCGGCGCGGCTGGGGCTGGGAGGCGTTCGTCGCCGAGGCGAACGCGGGGCGCGGCCTGCGCTTCCCCGCGTGGCTCAAGCCCTGGATGCGCTTCGGCGCGCCCGTGCTCGTGGCGATCATCCTCGTGATGGGGTGGGCGCCCATCGTGGCCGCCTGGGCGGGGTAAGGCCGCCCGTCGCCTTCGGGTGCTCGCCGCGCTCGCGCCGTGCCGCGTTGCGCGCCGCTACCCTTGCAGCAGGTCGAGCAGCTCCTCGCGGGTGAGGCCCGCGAGCCCGGAGGCGCTCGAGGCGGCCCCGCCGATGACGCTCTCGGCGAGCTCCACCTTCGCCTGCTGCAGCGCGAGGATGCGCTCCTCGACGGTGTCCTTCGCGATCACCTTGTACACGCTCACCACGTCCTCCTGTCCGATGCGGTGCGCGCGGTCGGTGGCCTGGTCGGTGGCCGCGGCGTTCCACCACGGGTCGGCGTGGATGACCACCGAGGCGCCCGTGAGGTTGAGCCCCGTGCCGCCCGCCTTGAGCGAGATGAGGAACGCCGGCGTGTCGTCGGCGTTGAAGGCGTCCACCAGCTCGAGGCGCCGCTTCTTCGGCGTGGCGCCCGTGATGCGGAAGTAGGGCACCTCGCGCGCCTCGAGCTCGGCGGCGATCAGATCGAGGTAGCTTGTGAACTGGGAGAACACGAGCGCCTTCGCGCCGGCGTCGCGCGATTGCTCCACCAGGTCCACGATGGCCGGCATCTTCGCCGCCCCGCCGCGGTAGTTCTCGAACAGGAGCGCCGGGTCGAGCGCGATCTGGCGCAGCCGCATGAGCTCGGCGAGCACCTCCACGCGCGACTTCTCGGGCACGGGGCCCCCGCCGCGCGCCTGCGTCGCCTTCTTCTGCACGTTGAGCTCCTGGCGCAGCTGCTGCTCGGCGGCGTCGTAGAGGCGGCGCTGCTCGCGCTCGAGCGGCACGTACACCACGGTCTCGAGCTTGTCGGGCAGGTCGGGCAGCACCTGGTCCTTGCGGCGGCGCAGGACGAACGGCCCCACGAGCGACTGCAGGCGCCGCGCGAGGTCCTCGTCGCCGCCGAGGATGCCGAGCTCGAAGCGCTCGCGGAAGCGCGCGTAGGAGCCCAGGAAACCTGGCATGAGGAAGTCGAAGATCGACCAGATCTCCGAGAGGCGGTTCTCCACGGGCGTGCCGGTGAGCGCGAAGCGGTGGCGCGCGCGCAGGCGCTTGACGGCGCGCGTGGTGAGCGTGGCGTGGTTCTTGATGTACTGGGCCTCGTCGAGCACGCAGCAGAAGAGGTCGGCCTGCTCGAGCTCGCGCACGTCGATGCGCGCGAGGTCGTACGAGGTCACGAGCACGTCGACGCCGCGCTCGGCGCGGATCGCCGCGCGCTCGCGGCGCGGCCCCTCCACCGCGCGCACGGAGAGCCCCGGCGCGAAGGCGGCGAACTCGGCGAGCCAGTTGTACACGAGCGAGGCCGGGCACACGATGAGCGAGGGGCCCGCCGCGCGCGCCTCGGCCGCGCGCGCAAGCAGGAAGCTGATGAGCTGCACCGACTTGCCGAGCCCCATCTCGTCGGCCAGGATGCCGCCGAACCCCAGGTCGGCCAGCGCGCTCATCCAGCGGAACCCCTCGCGCTGGTAGGGGCGCAGCGTGCGCGCGAGCGCGTCCGGCACGGCGTAGGCGGCCTGGTCGATGCGGTGGAAGCGCTCCGCGTAGCTCTCGAACGACGCGTCGCGCCGCGCCTCGGAGAACTCGCGGTCGAGGTAGAACGCGCGGTAGGTGGGCAGCTCCACGTGCCCGCCCGCCAGCTCGGCGGCGCTGATCCCCAGGTCGTCCACGAGGCGCTCGAGCTCGCTCAGGTCGTGGTCGCGCATGTCGAGGAACGCCCCGCTGCGCAGGCGGTGGAACCGCTTGCGGCGGCGGTAGCTCGCCAGCAGCGCGGCGAGCTCGCCGGCGTCGAGGTCGGCGGCCGACACGTCGAGGTTGACGAGGTTGCCGGCGATGGAGAGCCCCATGCTCACGCGCGGCTTCTTGTCGGAGAGGAGCCGGTCGAAGGCGGGCGTGGTGAACACCTCGCCGAGCGCGCGGAACTGCGCGAGGCCGCCGAACAGAAGCGCGCCCGCGGCGCGGTCGTCCGCGAGCATCAGCGTGTTGTCGGCGTCGAAGAACGCCTGGACGAGGCGCACGGCGCGCCCCTCGAGCACCTCGTCGCGCAGGGGGGCGAGGGCGGGGAAGGGGGCGTCCGGGCCGCCGGCGGACGCGGGCGTGGACGCGCCGCTGGCGGGCGCGGTGCCGCTGGCGGTAGGCACGGCGCCGCCCGCCTCG
>NZ_JAAVTO010000096.1 GCF_013185065.1 Adlercreutzia sp. ZJ473
GTCCCGCCGCCTGCGGCCCCGTTGCCTGCGGCTCCGCTGCCCGCCGCGCCCGCGGGCTCCGCGCCCACGGTTCCCGCAGCTGCCGCGCCCGCCGCAGCTTTCGCGGCCCCGCCGCCTGCCGCATCAGCCGCGTCCCCGGCGATCACGCCGAAGCGCGCGCGAGCGGCGTCGCCTATGCGCCCGGCGGTCGCCTCCCAGGCTGCCACGTCGTAGCGGCCCTCGGTAAGGCTGAGCCCCGCGGAGGCGGCCCACCCCCTGATCGTCTCGAGGCGGCGGGCGTACTCCGCGGGCGGGTGGATGTTCGAGTTCGCGTAGTAGACGTGCGGCTCCACCCCGCGCTCGCGCAAGAGGCGCACCGGCTCCATCGAGCAGGGCCCGCAGCAGGCGTGGAGTAGCAATTTCGTCGGGTTTTCGGCGGCTGAAGTCATGAAGGGTATACTACCATGCCACATCGAAAGCATGCGAGCGATCAGAGGAAACACCTTATGGAAGACACCCCACAGCCCGTAACCCCCCCGAAAAGCGACAAGAACGCGCCCGCGGAGCCCCGCGCCTACCGCGCGGTGTTCTTCGACCTCGACGGCACGCTTCTGCCCATGGACATCGACGCGTTTCTGAAGGCGTACTTCGCGGGCATCGTGCGCTACGTGGCCGCGCGCGGCCTTGACGCGCAGGCGTTCCAGGCGGGGCTCGGCCGGGGAACCCGCGCCATGATGAGCCATGACACCGGCGAGGTCAACGCCGACGCGTTCTGGGGCGAGTTCTTCGAGCACGTCGACGAGCAGGCCGCCGACTGGCATGCCGTCTGCGACGGGTACTACGCCACCGAGTTCGGGGACATCGGCGCCGACGTGAGGCCGAGCGAGCCCATGGTGCGCGCCGTGCACGCGCTCGGGGAGAAGGGCTACCCGCTCCTGCTCACCACCATGCCGCTGTTCCCGCCCCGCGCCGTGGCGTGGAGGCTGGCGTGGGCGGGCCTCTCCCCCGACCTCTTCGCGCGCGTCACCGCCTACGACAACTCGACGGCCATCAAGCCCCAGCTCGCGTACTACGCCGAGAACCTCGCGGCGTGCGGCGTGGCGGGCTCCGACGTGCTCATGGTGGGCAACAACACCGTGGAGGACATGGCCGTCACGAAGCTCGGCGCCGACATCTTCCTCGTGACCGACTACCTGCTCGACCCCGTGCCCGGCGGCTTCGACCTCGCAAGCGTCAAGCACGGCACGGCCGAGCAGTTCGCCGCCTGGGTTGATGGGCTCCCCGTCTGCGCGAACCCCGTCGGGGGCGCGGATGAGGGCGTCATCTCCGCCGAGGCGCGCGAGGCGGCCCTCAAGGCGAACGCGGTCGGCGCGGCGGATGCGGAGGGCCCGGCCGGCCCGGCCCCCGCGCCCGGCGAGCCCGCTGTGGCGAGCGTGACTCCCGTACCCGCCACGCCCCCCGCGCCCGAGGGGGTGTCGGCCTAGTGGCGCTCTTCGAGGCAGCCTGCGACGCCACGTGCGGCCACGCCCGCGCGCTCACCTACGAGACGGCGCACGGCTCCTTCCAGACCCCCATGTTCATGCCCGTGGGCACGCACGCCACGGTGAAGGGCATCCTGCCCGACCAGCTGCGCGACCTCAAGTCCCAGGTGGTGCTCGCGAACACCTACCACCTCGCCATGCGCCCCGGCGCCGACCTGGTGGCCGAGGCGGGCGGCATCCACGCCTTCATGCGCTACGACGGCCCCATGCTCACCGACTCGGGCGGCTTCCAGGTGTTCAGCCTGGCCGACACCGTGAAGCTCTCCGACGACGGCGTCACCTTCAGGAGCATCTACGACGGCGCGAAGGTGCACTGGACGCCCGAGGAGAACATGCGCATCCAGCAGCAGATCGGCGCCGACATCGCCATGCAGCTCGACCAGTGCGCGCCGTACCCGGCCGAGCGCGCGTTCGTGCAGAAGGCGGTCGACTACTCGAGCGCCTGGGCGCGCCGCTGCCTGGCCGCGCACACGCGCGCCGACCAGACGCTCTTCGGCATCGTGCAGGGCGGCATGCACCTTGACCTGCGCCTCGAGAGCGTCCGGCGCCTGCGTGAGATCGAGGAGGACTCGCTCGCGGCGGGCGGGCGGCGCTTCGGCGGCTTCGGCATCGGCGGCTACTCGGTGGGCGAGAGCCACGAGGTGATGTTCGAGACGCTCGGCGAGGTGGCCCGCGCGCTGCCGGAGGACCGCCCGCGCTACCTCATGGGCGTGGGCAACCCCACCACGCTCGTGCGCGCGGTGGCCGAGGGCGTGGACATGTTCGACTGCGTGCTGCCCACGCGCACGGCCCGCATGGGCACCGCGTTCTCCAGCACGGGCCGCATGAACATGCGCAACGCCAAGTACACGCGCGACTTCGGGCCGCTCGACGCGCAGTGCGCCTGCCCCACGTGCCAGAACTTCACGCGCGCCTACGTGCGCCACCTGGTGAAGCAGGACGAGATGCTCGGCGGCATCCTGCTCTCCATCCACAACCTGCACTACCTGCTCGACCTCATGCGCCGCGCCCGCGCGGCGGTGCTCGCGGGCGCCTACGACGAGTTCCTGGCGGCGTGGATGGCGAGCCCGGCGGCGCAGGATTATTGATGTCTGAGAATAAATCGGCTGCAAGCGGCTGCGGTCTGGCCGATGCTGCCCGTTTGTGGCACAATAGGCAAGTTAACGCATAAGACACGTGAAGCACCTCTCGGGCGGTTTGCGCAAGCGGACCGCCCGAGGGCTTTTGAGGAAGAGAAGACGAAAAGGAGCATCTCGCCCATGGCTTTGGAGCGCAACGTCAAGAAGAAGCCGGCGCGCACGCACGACCGCCGCAACATATGGCTGCTCGTCCTCACCACCGTGCTGGTGGTGGCGTCGGTGGCGCTGTTCGTGCCGCCGCAGGAGAAGATCAACCAGGGCCTCGACATCCAGGGCGGCCTGTCGGTGGTGCTCACGGCGAAGTCCGACGACGGCGGCGCGGTGACGGCTGACGACATGGAGAAGTCGCGCGCCATCATCGAGAGCCGCGTGAACGCCCTCGGCGCGTCGGAGGCCACGGTGCAGGTGCAGGGGTCTGACCAGATCCTCGTGCAGATCCCGGGCCTGTCCGACACCGAGGAGGCGCTCGCCACCATCGGGCGCACCGGCTCGCTCACCCTCGCGCGCCTCGACTCGTTCACCGACCAGGAGGTGGTGAAGCAGATCCAGAGCGGCCAGTACGCCAACGAGGCCACCTTCACGGACGACTACGGCAACACCTTCCCCACGGGCGAGACGCAGCACCTCACCGTCGAGCCGGGCACCTACACGCCGCTCGTCACGGGCGAGAACATCACCAACGTCACCATCGACCGCGCGAGCGAGACGGGCACCGACTACGCGGTGAACGTCACGCTCGACGCCGAGGGCGCCGCCGCGTTCGCCGAGGCCACGGCCGAGCTCGCGCCCACCAAGGGCGAGATCGTCATCATCCTCGACGACGAGGTCCAGTCCGCGCCGCGCGTGCAGTCCGAGATCCCCAACGGGCAGGTGCAGATCACGGGCAACTACACGCAGGAAGAGGCGAAGAACCTGCAGACCATCCTCGAGTCGGGCTCGCTGCCCGTGAGCTTCGAGTACGCCCAGAGCCAGGTGGTCGGCCCGACGCTCGGCCAGGACGCGCTGGCCTCCGGCGTGCTGGTGGCGCTCATCGGCCTGGCGGTGGTCATGCTCTACCTGCTGGTGTTCTACCACGGCCTGGGCCTCATCACGGCGGCGGCCATGCTCGTGTTCGCCGTGCTCTACCTGGGGATCCTGGCGGCGCTCTCGGCGTTCGGGCTGTTCAGCCTCTCGCTTGCGGGCGTGGCGGGCATCGTGCTCACCATCGGCATGGCGGCTGACTCCTCCATCCTCACGCTCGAGCGCTTCCGCGAGGAGATCCGCATGGGCCGCAGCGTGCGCGCCGCGTCCATCACGGGCGTGCGGCACGCCATCCTGACCTCCATCGACGCCGACCTGGTCACGCTCGTGTCGGCGCTGTCGCTGTTCTTCCTGGCGAGCGCGTCGGTCAAGGGCTTCGGCCTCACGCTGGCGCTCGGCATCCTGTGCGACATCGTGATGATGCTCCTGTTCAAGGCGCCGCTCATCCGCCTGCTCGCGCCGAAGGCCATCGCGAGGCACCCCGGCTTCTGGGGCACGCGCGACTCGGTCGAGGCCGCGCGCGCGGGCGAGGCGGCCGCGAAGGCGGCGGAGGCCGACGGGGCCGCGAAGGCCGACGGCGCCCAGGCCGCCGGAACCGCCGAGGCCGCCGGAGCTGCC
>NZ_JAAVTO010000097.1 GCF_013185065.1 Adlercreutzia sp. ZJ473
GTCGCCGGCGCCGCGGCGGCCGACGGCGCGCCGGAGCTGCCCGCGCCGTCCGCGCCGCCTGCGGGAGCGTCGCCCTCCTTCGCCAGCGCCGTGGCGGTCAGCGCGCACGCCAAGGCGATCGCAACGGCCAGAAGAGCCACGCTGCGGCTGCCGACGCTGCGGGTGGCGATGGCGCGGCGGCGAGCGAATACGCGGTTGGCGAAGGGCTTCTCACTCATGGTTCTCTCCTTTGCTCGCGCCCGCGAAAGGCGCGGGCGACGCGGAAGGCGCAGATGACGCGGCGGGTGGCGCATCGGATGGCGCAGATAGCACGGCAGATGACGCGGCGGGTGGCGCAGGCTCGCACGCCGCAGCAGATGGCGCAGGCTCGCACGCCACGGCAGGCGAGCTCGCGCCTGCGGGCACAACGAGCGCGTCAGATACGGAGGGCGCGTAGAACCCCGCGCGGAAGGTGGTGCGGCGGATGATGCCGTCAAGGCCGATGAGCAGCGCAGGCAGAAAGCAGGTCACGAGCGCGAGCGATATGAGCGCGCCGCGGCCGAGGAGCAGGCCGAGCGTCGACACCGCCGAGATGGACGACGAGAACGACAGCGCGAAGCCCGCCGAAGCCAGGATGCCTGCCGAAACCAGCAGCGAGCGGAAGCTCGTCCCGAGGGCCGCTGCCGCCGCGGCGCGCGCCGGCATCAGCTTCCGCGCGCGCAGGTAGTGCGTGGTGAGCAGGATGCCGTAGTCGATGGTGGCGCCGAGCTGCACGGTGTTGATCACCAGGTAGCCGATGAAGTTGATGGGCGTGCCCGTGAAGTACGGGATGCTCAGGTTGATCCAGATGCCCGACTCGATGGCGAGCAGCAGCGCGAAGGGCAGCGCGAGCGAGCGGAAGGTGACGAGCAGCACCGCGAAGATGGCGATCACCGCCACCAGGCTCACCACCACGTTGTCAACCGCCACCACGTTGCGCATGTCATAGAGGTTCGCCGACTGCCCGGCCGTGTAGAACGTGTCGTAGCGGCGCGCCGTCGTCTGCGCGATTTCCTCCACCGTGGCGAACGCCTCGTCGCCCTCCACCTCGGTGTCGACCGACGCCACGATGCGCGCGTACTCGTCGGAGTAGAACTGCGAGGTCACGCCCTCCCCGAGCCACTCCTGCGGGATGGCCGCGCCCACCATGGACGCGTACGACATCACGCCCGTCACGTGGTCGAGCTGCGCCAGGTCGTCCGACAGCGCCGCCTCGGCCGCGATGTTGCCGCGCGGCACGAGCACCGCCACCACGTTCTGCTGCCCGAACTCCTCGCGCACCGCCGCCGTGTCGGCGCCCGAGCGCAGCGTGAGGTCGGGCTGGCCGTTCGAGTAGGTGAAGGTGGCGTGCGCCTGCCCCAGGAAGGCGGGCACCACGAGCGCGAGCACGAGCACGAGCGCCGGCACGCGCACGTGGCGCAGCACCTTGTCGACGCCCTTGAACGAGGGCATGAGCGGGCGGTGCGCCGTCTTGTCGATGAGCTTGCACAAAAGGAGCGTGACCGCGGGGAGGAACACCACCACGGTCACGAAGCTGAGCACGATGCCCTTGACCAGGTTCAGCCCCAGGTCAGCGCCGATCTGGAACTGCATGAAGGACAGCGCCGCGAAGCCGAACAGCGTGGTCACGGCGCTCGCCGCGATGGTCGACACCGACGAGCGCATGGCGCGCGCCATGGCGGCCTCGACGCCGTCGCCGCGCAGGCGCTCGGAGGCGAACGCGTGCAGAAGGAAGATGGCGTAGTCGAGCGACACGGCCAGCTGCAGGATGGGACTCACCGAGAACGTGATGAACGACACCTCGCCGAGGACGAGGTTCGTCCCCATGTTGATGAGGATGGACACGCCGATGGCCAGCAGAAACAGCAGCGGCTCGATCCACGAGAGCGTCGAGAGCACGAGCAGAAGGACGATGGCCGGGACCACGATGGCGACCGCCATGCCCACCTGCTCGACCACGCTCGACTGCATCTGCGCGATGTCGGCCGCGTCGCCCGAGACGGCGTTGCCCTCGCCGAGCGCGTCGACGTAGGCGCGCAGGGCGGCGACGCCCGGGCCCTCCTCGCCCTCCGCGACCGACACCTGGAAAAGCGCCGCGCCGTCCTTGTAGTAGGCTTCCACCGTGGAGGGGTCGAGCACCTCGAGAGGGACCGTCACGTCGACTATGTCGTCGAGCCACATGACGTCCTCGACGCCCGGAAGGTCGGCGAGGCCGGCCTTCACGGCGAGCGCGTCGGCCACCGACACGTCGCGCACCATCACGTAGGCGTTCGGGATGGCCTGGTCGAACTGGGTGGACATGATCTCGACCGCCGTGGTCGACTGCGCCGAAGGCGGCAGGTAGTCCGCCATGTCGTAGTTCGTGCGCACGAACGGGATGCACGCCGCGCACACGACCGCCACGGCGAGAAACGCCGCGACCACCGCGCGCCGATGCGCGATTATTCCGCTGATGAGCCGGTCCATACGCAGCTTGTACCCCATCTGAGACGTGTCTTTCGCCTCGTATGATAGCGCGAGAGCCTACCCCATCAGCACCTTGAGCGCGCGCGGCACCATATCCACGCAAAACCGCGTGCCCAAGACCCGCTCGCCGTCAGCCTGAGCGGCGAGCGGGCGGTCGAACGTCACCTCGAGGCGGCGCGCGCGGAGCTGCTCGATCCGGCGGAAGCGCACGTGGTGCCCGCCTTTCGCCAGAAGGAAGATGACCATGGCGGAAAGCGAGTTCAAGGGCGGGTGCGCGAGGCAGATGTCGAAGAGGCCGTCTGCGGGATCGGCCTGGGGGCACACCTTGAAGCGCCCGCCGTAGGTGGGGCCGATCTGCACGGCGAAGATGTAGGACTCCCCGGATATCGCGCGCGTCGGACCTGCGGGCGCAGGGCCGTCGTCGAGGGCCGTGGCTGATGCGGGCGCGGGGCCGTCGTCAGGGGCGGCCGCGTTGCCAGCGGCGGCCTCGTCGCCGAAGGCGCCCTCCCCTCCTTCGAGCTCGGCCTCGTAGCGCGCGGACTCGAGGTGGTGAAGCATCTGGTCGATGCCGCTCTCCAGGTAGAGCAGCGTGCCGGTGCGCCCCGTGCGGCGGCGGCGCTCGACCGTGTCGAGCGCGATGGCCGCGTCGAGGCCGAACGACAGCGTCTCCACGAAGAACTCGCCGTTCACGCACCCCACGTCGAGCAGGCGCGTGTTGCACTCGAGCACCTGCGCGACCGCGCGCTCGATGCGCGACGACATGCCGAGCGTCGCCGCATAGTCGTCGCCCGAGCCCATGGGAATCACGCCGAGCATGGGGCGGGCGGCCTCGTCGCGGCGCATGAGGCCGCCCGCCACCTCGTGCACGAGCCCGTCGCCGCCGACAGCGAGCACGGTGCCGTACGCCTGGTGGAGGTGCTCGGCTATATCGGCGGCGTGCCCCGGACCCGCGGTGAGCATCACGTCGAAGGCGTCGGGCGTGCCGAACGCGCGTAGGAGCTCCTCCTCCACGCGTGACGCCGCCTGCGCTCCCGCGCCGTTTCGCGCCGCCGGGTTCACCACCACCGCGATGCGCCTGAACCTGTTCACCTCTCACCTACCTTTGCATGAACCGAACACGAGCCGGAGCGCGCCAGGCCGTGCATGAGTCGAACACAAGCTGGAACGCGCGCCGGGCCGTGCATGAGTCGAACACGAGCTGGAACGCGCGCCGGGCTGCACGGAAAACGAACGCGAATCGGGACGCGAGACAGACCGTGCAGAAAACGAAAGCCATTTTGGCAGAAATCTTCAGTTCTTTGTCTTCCCGTATCCCCGGCAAGCCCCATTTGGGCCCCGAATGAGCTGTTTTGTACATCATACCTGACATATTGCGGGCAATCGGATCTCTTTTGAGACTTGTAACCCTTTCGAGCGACAAACATCTGAAGATTTCTGCCAAAATGCGCGCCCAAATCTGCACGGCCCACGCACGAGGCCCACCGGGCCTGCGCGAGGAGGCTCGCGAAGCCCCGCGCGCCTTCCCCGCGCCCGTTTCGACGGGCGATTTCGTTCGACCCGCCGCGCAAATTCGCCCGCTTCGCCTCGCGGGAGGGCCCGCCGGAGAGCCAGCCGCGCGACACGGCGTAACGTTTTTGGGGAGGTATAGCGACTCCGGCGACGAGGGCAGCCGCCAGGCTGGCCGACGAGCCGGAGCGAGGCGAAGGGGGCTCCCCTAATCTCTTATCGACCAAGAATCGAGAAAGA
>NZ_JAAVTO010000098.1 GCF_013185065.1 Adlercreutzia sp. ZJ473
GCCTGGGGCCGCGCCTGTCTTGCGCTATGTCGGGGAGTCTGTCGTCTCCCGAACCCTGGGTGCCTGGCGGCAGGGCGGGCTGCTTCGGGCAGCCCCGCGTCTGGATCCGGGTCATATTGTCTTCGGCCGTGGCGTTGGTCAAGGCGCGCTTGTGTCCGTTGGGGACGCCCTCCCGGTTGCGCTTGATGCTCTTGGCGGCTCGCCTCGTCTCAGGAATGCCGCTTCTGGCGGCGAGGCTGGTCCACTTGGCGAGCGAGTCGCGCTTGTCGGCGCACCATTTCATCTCCGACCAGTCGCGGAGCAGGCGCACGAGCTCGTATGCGCACTTAAGATCGAGGTCTGCCTCGAGCAGGCGCTCCACCTTGGCGGCTCGTGCCTCGCGGGGCTTGAGAAGGGAAAGCTCGGCGATCTTCTCATCGGTGAGGTCGAGCGTGGACATCAAGGTGGCGCGGCTCGCCGCAAGCTGCTCGGCGTACTCAAAATCGATACGCTCGAACTCCTCCAGGCGCATCAAGAAGAGCTTTTAGGTCTCTCTGATCTCCTTGTGCAGGGCCTCGGGCAGCGACTCGTCTCTTTGAACTCGTCTGCGTACATCGTTAAACGCGTCGGTCACGAGCTTCGCCACATGGAAGCGGTCGATGCACGGCACTGCGTCGGGAAACCAGGTCTTCTGCGCGCGTGTGAACATGGGGCTCATGTCGCAACAGAAGTACCGTACGGAGGCGCGCTCCCTTTGACTGAACCCCTCGAAGAAGTGTCCGATGCACTTGGAGGTGAGCTGTGGTGGGATCTCGACCAGAAACTCCGCGTCCCCATCGGCTATCGCCACGGCCATCTTGCCCTCGTCGGCGTTCGCCTTGAACTTGTCGATGCAGTACACGCCGCAGCCAACGGATAGCGGCGTTTCCCATTGGAAAAGGAGTCTTATGGTAACGGCAATTGTTCTCGCTGGCGGTACCGGCACGCGCGTGGGCGCGGGTGTGCCGAAGCAGTTCGTCGAGGTGATGGGCAAGCCAATCCTTGCTTACACGCTCGAGATTTTCCAACAGAACCAAAACGTCGACGATATCGAGGTCGTATGCCACGCGGATTGGATCTCCGAAGCCGAGCGGATCATTGAGGAATACGGGATCGACAAAGCTCGCTGGGTTTGCGAAGGCGGCAGTACGTTCCAAGGGTCCGTCCTCAACGGCGTCATGAACCTCAAGGGCAAGCTTTCGGACGACGACGTCGTCGTCGTGACCTTCGGGGCTGCGCCGATGACCCCCCAGGAGGACATCGACGATTCCATACGCGTCTGCAAGCTGCACGGCAACGGGATCGCCTCCGCGGACATAAGCCTCTGCACCTGCGCAAAGGACGACGAGGAATCGTCGACTCAGAACATCATCAGGGAGACGCTCAAAGGCTTCGCGAACCCTTGGTCGTTCAGGTACGGAGAGCTCTTGGAGGCATACGAGATCGCCGTGGAAGGCGGGCTGCTTGACGAGCTCGAGCCGCACACGACCTCGCTCTACTTCGCCCTGGGCAAGCGAATATGGTTTTCCCAGAGCACGACGCCCCAGGTCAAGATCACGCGAAAACACGACATCGACCATTTCGAAGGGCAGCTGCTGCTCGAGCAAAGGCGGAGAAGCGAGCAGTCGGAATAAACGGATACTGCAGGGACAACGTTAAGGATTGGAGAACCGACAGTGATAACTTACAAGGAATTCGAGGTGACGAAGGCGCTCCTGGGAGGCGGCAGGCCCGACGCCGAGGAGATCTGCGCGCAGACGAGGCACTACGTGTTCAAGAACGCCGACGAGGTGTCCGAGCTGCTCGCCAGCCTCGAGCGCAAGGGGTATGTGGAAGACGGCATGCTGACCAAGTCAGGGCTCGAGGAAATAGAGCCGTGCTGCGTGAGGAACGCCGTCATCCTCGCAGCGGGAGGTGCCGACATCAACGCCAAGTCTGTCTACAACATGCCCAAGGGCCTCTTCATGAAGGACGGCGAGACGCTCATCGAGCGCCAGATCCGGCAGCTTCGCGAGGCCGGCATCGAGGACGTTACCGTCGTCATCGCGTACAAGCAGGAGCTCTACTTCTTCCTGCAGGACAAGTGGGGCGTGACGCTCGAGATCAACCCGGACCTGAAGAAGGGCAACATCCACTCGCTCTACACCGTCCGCGACAGGCTTGGGGCGACCTACATCTGCAACTGCGACAACTACTTCGAGGAGAACCCGTTCTCGCCCTACGAGTACAACTCGTTCCACGCGACCGTGTTCAAGGAGGACGCGTCGGACGAGCTCGTCGTGAGAAAGAACGAGAGCGGGCGCATCCTGGAGGTCTCCAGCTGCGCGAAGAGCGGCGAGTGCGTCTACGGGCACGCATTCATGGACTCCGCGTTCGCGTCGCGTTTCGTGAGATTCATGGAAGAGGAGGAGCGCGACTTCCGGATCTCTCAGATGTTCTGGGAGGAGTTCGTCAGCAGGCACGTGGACGACCTCGACATGTACGCCCGCGAGTACCCTGCCGACATGGTATACGAGTTCGACCACATACAGGAGATCCAGAACATCGAGGGCCTGTTCCTCGGCAACGTCAGCGGGCGCATCAACGGCATCATCTGCAAGGTGCTCGAGTGCTCCGAGGACGAGATTTCCGACATCAACGTTCTGGAGAAGGGCCTCTCCAACATCCTGTTCACCTTCGTGGTGCGCGGCGAGCGCTACATCTTCCGCTACCCGGGCGACTCGACGGCCTTCTTCATCTACCGAAAGAACGAGTGCGTGGCGCAGAAGCTCGGCGCGCTCTCGCATGCGGACGACACCTACGTCTACATCGACGAGGACGGGAACAAGATATCTAAGTTCCGCGAGAACGTGAAGGACATCCACGGCGTGTACTATGAGGATGTGGAGCTGATGAAGCGCGTCGCGAGGAAGATCAGGGCCTTCCACGACGCTGGCAGGGGCATGGAGGGCTGGGGGGAGTACGACTACGACCCCATCTACCAGACCGAGCGCCTGTTCAAGGAGGCCTCGAAGATGAAGGGAGACCTGTTCAAGGTCTTCGAGAGGGAATGGGCCATGATGCGCAGGCTCCAGCGCTATGCCGACATGGACGGCGTTGAGCACACGATGTGCCACAACGACATCAACATCGACAACGTGCTGCTGACCGATGACACCCTCGACATCATCGACTGGGAGTTCGCCGGCTACAACGACCCCGGCTACGACTTCGGCCGCGTGATCGCCGGGCTGGAGTACAGCGCCGACGAGCCGAAGATCCTCGACATCCTCGAGGCCTACTTCGGCCGTCCCGCCACGGAGGCGGAGCACCTGCACTGGATGGCCTACGCCGCCATCCACAACTGGTACTACGTGGGATGGGCGCTCTACAAGGAGTCCATCAACGAGTTCAGCCGCGACTGGATGCTATTCTTCTTCAAGCAGACCAAGAAGCTCGCAGCCTGGTGCCTGCCGCGCTACGAGGCGAAGTACGGGGAGATCGATTAGGACATGCCCATCTACGTCATCAGGCGCGGTTCTGATAAACAAGTTGGGTAGAAAATCGCAATAATCAACTCGCCATCAGGCAAAACATTCGGAATTGAACGTATCTTTGACAACTAAAGCTCCTGTTCGAGCCCAAATTTGGGCGCAGAAGCCTACGCCCTCGGCAGGGCGGGTCTCCGCATGTTCGGTTTTCTGCGCCCTACGGACGCGGATCGACAAAGGGCGTCACCGCCTTCTTGTGCGGCAGCGCGGCATGGCCAAGCGACATCACCTCCCGTCTCCTTTGGCTGGGCTAGAGCCTCGGGTCCTCGAGCTTCACGCCGTTGACCTTGACGCCGCGCTCGACGATCCTCATGCAGCCCAGGGACAGCAGGCAGCGCCTGCGCATGCGCTCGAAGGTCTCGAGCCCGCAGCTCATGCGCCTCGTCACCTTGATGGAGTTGTTGAGTCCCCATATGACCCGGATCCTGTCAAGCGGGCGCAAGGAGAGGCCCCTCGTCCGTCGGCGAGGGATCTCTCTCCATATGCATCGACCCTGTGGTGCGGATCCCGT
>NZ_JAAVTO010000099.1 GCF_013185065.1 Adlercreutzia sp. ZJ473
CTTCGCGCCCGCGCCCGCGCCCGCCCGGCCCCGCGCGGCGGTATCGCGGGCGCACGCCGGCCATGCGCCCGCACGTCCCAGCTCGTCTCACGCGGGGCGGCGCCTCTCGCCGTCCGGCGCAAGGAGGTAATGTCTTATGCGCGCAATCCTTTCCGGCGGAGGCACGGCAGGCCACATCAACCCCGCGCTCGCGCTCGCCGAGGTGCTCGCCGACCGCGGCTGCGAGGTGCTGTTCGCGGGCACGCCCCACGGCGTCGAGGCGCGCCTCGTGCCCCAGGCCGACATCCCGTTCAAGGCGTTCGAGGCGTCGGGCTTCAACCGCAGCCACCCCGCCACCATCGTCACGGGCGTGTCGAAGATCGCCAAGTCGACTGCGGCGGCCAAGAAGTGGTTCGCCGAGGTGAGGCCCGACGTGGTCGTCGGGTTCGGCGGGTACGTGTCCATCCCCGTGGCGCGCGCGGCCGAGAAGACCGGCGTCCCCGTGGTCCTGCACGAGCAGAACTCGGTCATGGGCATGGCGAACAAGTACCTCGCGAAGAAGGCCGCCGCCGTGTGCGTGACCTACGAGTGCTCGGCGCGCGACGTGGCCGACAAGAGCCGCGTGCACCTCACGGGCAACCCCGTGCGCTCCTCGGTGCTCGCGGCGAGCCGCGAGGAGGGGCGTGCGCTGCTCGGCATCCCGGACGAGGCGCGCATGCTGCTCGTGTTCGGCGGGAGCCTCGGCGCGCGCCACATCAACGAGGCCGTCTGCGCGCTCAAGCCCGACCTGCTCTCCCGCGCCGACCTGCACGTGGTGCACATCACGGGCCCCAAGGAGCTCGACAGCGTGCGCGAGGCGCTCGCGCTCACACGCGCGGAGGAGGCCCGCTGGCACGTGATGGGGTACCAGGACCGCATGGGGGAGACCCTCGCCGCGGCTGACGCCATCGTGTCGCGCGCCGGCGCCACCTCGCTCGCCGAGATCTCAGCGCGCGCCATCCCGGCGCTGCTCGTGCCCTTCCCCTACGCTACCGAGGACCACCAGACCACCAACGCGCGCGCGTACGTGGACGCGGGGTGCGCCTTCATGGTGCCTGACGCCGACCTGGGCGATCCCGCCTTCGCCGAGAAGGTGCTCACGCTCGTCGACGACGCGGGCGTGCGCGCGGGCATGACCGCGGCGGCGCGCGCGCAGAAGACCGCCGATGCCGCCTCCAGATTGGCAGATGTTGTGATGGCGGCGGCGCGCGCGTAGGGTGACGTATTACAATGGCGTGAGGTATCGAGCCGCGGGCGCCTGCCTGCGGCTGATCGCGAGAGGGAAGGCGTAGAACCATGAACGAAGTGGAAACCGAGGCCCTGCACTTCATCGGCGTCGGCGGCGTGGGCATGAGCGGCATCGCGCGCGTCGCGCATGACCAGGGCATGCGCGTGAGCGGCTCCGACCTCAAGGAGAGCCGCTACACCAAGCAGCTCGAGGAGGCGGGCATCACGGTGCTCATCGGCCAGGACGCCGGAAACATCCCCGCGGGCAACCCCACGGTGGTGGTCTCGACGGCCATCCTCGAGAACAATCCCGAGCTCGTGGAGGCTTGCCGTCGCGGCCTGGAGATCCGCCACCGCGCCGAGATGCTGGCCGCGCTCGGCCGCAACCTCGACACGCTGGCCGTGGCCGGCACGCACGGCAAGACCACCACGTCCTCCATGCTCGCCTCCACGCTCGACGCCATGGGCGCCTCGCCCACCTTCCTCATCGGGGGCATCGTGCGCGCGTGGGGCACCAACGCCCATTCCGGGAAGGGCCGCTACTACGTGGTGGAGGCCGACGAGTCCGACAAGTCGTTCACCTTCCTCTCGCCTGCGGCGTGCATCGTGACCAACGTGGAGACCGACCACCTGGACCACTACGAGAGCCTCGAGGAGATCTACGCGCAGTTCGGCAAGTTCATCGCGTCAGTGCCCGCCGGCGCGCCCGTGGTGGTGTGCGGCGACGACGAGGCGCTCACCCGCCTCGCGCGCAAGGAGGCGCGCGGGCGCGTGATCACCTACGGCTTCTCCGAGGGCTGCGACGCGCGCGTGGTGCGCGCGCAGGCGCGCGGCGTGGGGTCCGCCTTCACGCTGCGCCTGCCCGACGGGCGCGAGGTCGAGAGCTCCATCAAGCAGAACCCGGGCATGCACAACGTGTCGAACGGCGCGGCCGTGCTCACGCTCATCGACGCGCTCGGGCTCGACGTGGACGCCGCGGCTGAGAAGCTGCGCGCGTTCACGGGCGTGCGCCGCCGCTTCGACCTGGTGGGCGAGGAGCAGGGCGTGACGGTGGTGGACGACTACGCGCACCATCCCACCGAGATCGCGGCCACCATCGCCGCGGCGCGCGCGCTCGACTTCGCGCGCGTGCACGTGCTGTTCCAGCCGCACCGCTACTCGCGCGCGGGGCTGTTCACCGAGGTGCTCAAAGACGAGTTCGGCAGCGCGTTCGACGCGGCCGACACCGTCACGTTCATGGACGTGTACTCGGCGGGCGAGGCGCCCGTGCCCGGCATCAACGGCAAGACGTTCCTGAACGTGGTGCTCGAGCACGAGGGGCATCCCGAGGCGCACTACGTCCCCCGCCGCATCGACGCGGCGCCCTTCATGGCGCAGCTCGCGAAGGAGGGCGACCTGGTCATCACCATGGGCGCGGGCGACGTGACGGCCCTCGGCCCGCACATCATCGACGCGCTCGCGGCTCGCGAGGGCTAGCGGCGCCCATGGCGGCACGGCATGCCTCGCCCTTGCAGGCGCTTCTCGTCGACGAGCGGTTCGACGGCGACATCTACGCTCACGAGCCCATGGCTCGCCACACCACCTACCGCATCGGGGGGCCGGCGCGCTTCTACGTGCGCGCGGGCTCCATCGGCGCGCTCACGCGGCTCGTCGACGTGTGCGAGAGGGAGAGCGTGCCGTGGGTCGTCGTGGGGCGCGGGTCGAACCTGCTCGTGGCCGACGAGGGCTTCCCGGGCGTGGTCATCTCGCTCGGGCGCGACTTCCGCTCCTTCCGCTTCGACGCGGAGCGCAGCTGCTTCGTCGCGGGCGCGGGCGTGCTCCTCTCGGCGGTGGTGCAGGAGGCGTTCCGCCGGTCGGTCGCGGGGCTCGAGTTCGCCGTGGGCACGCCGGGCACCATCGGCGGCGCCCTGCGCATGAACGCGGGCACGCGCGACGAGTGGATCGGCAGCCGCGTGGCGAGCGTCACCACGCTGCGGCCGGGGCGCGGCCTGGAGCGGCGCGCAGGCTCCGAGATCACGTGGGGGTATCGCGCCTCCTCCTTCGCGCCTGACGAGATCGTGCTCGAGTGCGAGCTGGGCATGGAGCCGTCCGACCCCTTCTACATCCGCGGGAAGATGGAGGCGAACCTCGCGCGGCGCAAGAAGAGCCAGCCGCTCGGCGAGCCGAGCTGCGGCAGCGTGTTCCGCAACCCCGAGGGGGCGCACGTGGCCGCGCTCGTGGAGGAGCTCGGGCTCAAGGGCGCGACCATCGGCGGCGCGCGCGTGTCCGACGTGCACGCCAACTTCATCGTCAACACCGGCGAGGCGACGGCGCGCGACGTGCGCGCCCTCATCTCGCTGATCGCTTCGAAAGTGCATGAGGCTTATGGCATCGAACTCGCGCCCGAGGTCCGGTTCCTCGGGTTCAACTAGGCCGCGGGGGCAGAACAACCCGCGCAGGGCGCGCGCTGCCGCGGCAGGGCGCGCCCCGGCGCGCCCT
>NZ_JAAVTO010000100.1 GCF_013185065.1 Adlercreutzia sp. ZJ473
GGCAAGGCGGCGAAGGGCAGGCGGAAGAAGGCCGCCGGCAAGCCCGCCGCAGCCCCGGCGAAGCCGGCCGGCAAGGCCAAGGCCGCAGGCAAGCCCGAGCGCGCGCCGAAGGGCAAGGCCGCCGGCAAGCCGAAGCCGTCCGGCAAGCCCGCGACGCGCAAGGGCGCGCGCGGCGCGTCTGACCTGCGTCCCGGCCGCGCGCACCGCGCCGTCGTGGCCGAGCAGCGCCGCAAGAGGCGCTAGCAACTGAGCGCTCTAATTTCCCCGCTCACCGCCTCATCGCGCGCCCTGCGACGGGCTGCGAGTATCGTGTAACGCAACAGTTGGGGAAAGGAACGTTCATGAAGATTGCCGTTGCCTGCGACGGGCTCGTCGCCTCGGCGCACGCCGCTCGATGTGACAGCTTCATGTGCTATACCATCGAGCGGGGCATCATCGTCGACTGCAGGAACCTGCCGAACAACGGCATCACGAGCCACGAGGGCGCGCGCCTCATCATCGACCTGGGCTTCGACGCCCTCATCACCTCGGGCATCGACATCGACATGGCCGACGAGCTGTGCGCCGCCGGCGTGGAGGTGGTCGCCGGCGCCGCCGGCGCCTCGCGCGAGGTGGTCCAGTCCTACATCAGCCACACGCTCATGGGAGCCGTGCCGTTCTGCCACGCGGACGAGGACGAGGAGGCCGAGGAGGACATCGAAGCCGCCTTCGCCGCCCTCGAGGAGAAGATGCAGGCCGCGGACGCTTAAGCGTCGTCCAAGCACATGAAGCAGCAGGACCCCGGTCATCAGACCGGGGTCCTGTCATATTAGAAACTCGCTTTGCCGGCCAAAGTCAGCGAGAGCCCCAGCCCGAAGGCCGAGGCTCCCTTCCCGAAGTCTCTTCCGCTCGCGACTTACAGGGCCTTCTTCGCAACCTCGACGATCGCGGTGAAGGCGGCCGGGTCGTTCACGGCCATGTCGGCGAGCACCTTGCGGTCGAGCTCGACGCCGGCCTTCTTGAGGCCGTTCATGAACACGGAGTAGGACAGGCCGTTCAGGCGGGCAGCCGCGTTGATGCGGGTGATCCACAGGCGGCGGATGTCGCGCTTCTTGTTGCGGCGGTCGCGGTACATGTACTGGAGCGAGTGCTGGACCTGCTCTTTCGCGGCACGATAGGAACGGGATTTCGCGCCGTAGTAACCCTTGGCACGATTAAGGACAGTACGACGCTTCTTGCGTGCGTGAACCGAGCGCTTTACACGAGGCATTCTTCAATCACTCCTTTTGAACTAGCGAAGACCGAGGTTGCGAGCCACGACCTTGTTGTCGGCCTTGGCGAGCTCCGTCTCATGGCGGAAGTTGCGCTTGCGCTTCTGGCTCTTCTTGGTCATGATGTGGCTCTTGTAGGCCTTGGCGCGCATGATCTTGCCGGAGCCGGTGACGCGGAAACGCTTGGCGGTGCCGCGATGAGTCTTCATCTTGGGCATGTTATTCGTCCTTCCCTTCTTGCTTTTCGTTTTCCTTCTTCTTCCTTGCCGCAGCGGGCAGAGGAGCGATGAGCATGTGCATGTTGCGGCCCTCCATCTTGGGCTGGTTCTCGATGACCGCAACGTCCTTGAGATCGTCAGCCAGGCGCTCCAGGATGGACAGACCCTGCTCCGGATGCGCCATCTCGCGCCCGCGGAACATGATGGTGATCTTCACCTTGTTGCCGGCGTCGAGGAAACGAAGCACGTGCTTCTTCTTGGTGGTGTAGTCCCCCACGTCGATCTTCGGGCGGAACTTCATTTCCTTGATCTCGATCTTGGTTTGGTTCTTGCGCGCTTGCTTGGCCTTGATGGCTTGATCGTACTTGAACTTGCCGTAGTCCATGATGCGACACACCGGCGGCTCGGCGTTGGGTGCGATCTCCACCAGGTCAAGTCCGGCGCTCTCAGCGATGCGCAGGGCCTGGGACGTGGGGTAGACGCCCATCTGGTTCCCGTCGAAGTCGATCAGACGGCACTCACGCACGGTGATCTCGTCGTTGAGCCGGGGCTCTTGAGCAGCTATCGCGCTCACCTCCTTCTGTGCACGTGCACATAAAAGAACCCGCAGGCGCGATGCGTGCGGGTCGTCATGATGCTGCCACGCGAGGTGGCCTATTCAAACGACCCATCAGCTGCGATCAGCGCCGAAACAGGTGGAGGGAATTCCCTCTCTTGATTAAACAGCTTGAATAGTATAGCGCGCGGCTGATGGTCGCGCAAGTGCGAATCTTCGCCATTTTGCCGGCGGCTTGGGCGGACTCGGGCAGGGCTTAGGCGTTCACGTAGACGTAGATGGTGCGGATGGTGTCGGCGAGGTTGCCCGTGGCGTTGGCCATGGCGTAGTCGTACGAGAGCACGGCCGACCAGGCGTGCGGCGCGCCGTCGATGTCCACCTCGCCGGAGAACGAGCAGTACTCCTTGGTGAGCGTGGTGCCGTCGCTCGCGTAGGTGGAGTAGGCCGTCTTGTCCTCGGGCAGCGTCACCGCGCCGTCGGGCACCTGGACGCCCGCCTCGGCGAGCGTCTTCTCGATGATGTGCTCGTTGCGCACGGCGTCGGAGAAGCTCAGCGATCCGTAGCCGAGCGACGAGGTGGCCGCCGAGTAGCCGGCCTGCACCACCCTGCCCTCCTCGTTGAGGCCCAGGTACACCGTCGGCGTGCCCGAGCGCGTGTCGGCGGGCTCGGCGGTGAGCGCGATGCGCACGTCCTGCTTCACGGGGTTGCCCTCCTCGTTCACCTCGCGTGTGCTCGACACCTGCGCGCCGTGCTGCAGGCGCTCGATAGCCTCGTCCTGCGTGAGGCCGAGCAGCGCGGTGAGGTCAGGAACGGTGGTCTTCTTCGCCGTGGCGGTGGAGGCGTCCTTCGCCGCGGCGTCGCCGTCGATGGCGCTCACCTCCTGCGTGACGTTCTGCGCCTGCTGGGAGGCAGTGGTCTGCACCGTCTGGAGGAGCTGCCAGGCGAGCACGCCGCCTACCGCGAGCAGCACGATGAACACGACGATCACGCCGATGAGGATGCGGCGCATGCGCTTCGACTTGCGCAGGTACTCGGGGATCGGCTCGGGCGCAGGCGCGTCGGGAAGGGGCAGCTCCGGGTCGTCGAACGCGCTCGGAGCGGTCACGGGCTCGGCGGCGGGCTTCGCGTGGCGCGCGTGCTTGCCCGCGTGCCGCGGGGCGCGCTCGGCTTGGGCGGCCTCGGCGAAGGCGGCGGAGCCGGCGAGGCCGCCGTCTGCGGAGTCGTCCGCGAAGCCGTCTGAGAAGTCGGCGCCGCCTTGCGGCTCCGGGGAGTCGAACGGGTCGGTGGGCACCGCGCCGTCGAAGTAATCGTCAGCCTCAACGGGCGAGAACGCCCTCGTCAGGCCGATGGCGTTGCCCTCGCCGTCGTCGAAGGGGTCATGGCTCTCATGGTGGCGTCGCGGCATGCGGCATCTCCTATCTCGTGCGGTGCTCAAAGCGAAGGGCCCGGCGCGCGGCTAGGCCAGAAAGTTCCAGAGGACGAAGGCCGCGATGCCGAGCACGGCGAGCGCGATGACGACCTTCTGCGCCGTGGGCATCTTCGAGCTCTCGAGGTCCTCGAGCGTGGTGGCGCGGTAGCCGTCCTCGCGCGCGGCGGGCGCGGGGGCGGGCTTGGGCGCCGTCGCGGGCTCGGGAGCGGACGCGGCAGGTGCGGCGGCGCGGGCGGGCTGCGCCTGCGGCT
>NZ_JAAVTO010000010.1 GCF_013185065.1 Adlercreutzia sp. ZJ473
GCGCGCGAGCGGACCCGCGTGCGAGCGGGCACGCGAGCGGACCCGCGGCGCCCACGTGCGCCCCGCATCCGCCCGCTGAGCGCGTTCGTAGAGTTTTCACGCCGACGCTGGACAGCGCGCGCGAGCTCGCGGACAATAGGCGAAGCGTTTTTTCGCGGGCATAACCGCAGCTAAAGCTAAGGAAGCAGCATGTTGAAGATAGTTGTGTCACCTGACCCCATCCTCGCCACGGTGTGCGAGCCCTGCACGCCGGGCGACAAGTCGCTCGAGCGCCTCGCCAAGCAGATGGCGCACGCCATGTACAAGAACTCCGGCTGCGGCATCGCCGCGCCGCAGGTGGGCGTCACGAAGCGCCTCGTCGTGATCGACGTGGACTACGATCCGGACGTCAAGTCCTCGCAGGAGCCGCTCGTGCTCGTGAACCCCGAGATCGTCGAGCTTCGGGGCGAGCCGGAGACGGCGGGCGAGGGCTGCCTGTCCTGCCCGGGCATCTCCGTGCCCGTCGCGCGCCAGCCCTGGGCGCGCGTGCGCTACTACGATCTCGCCGGCGACCTCTGGGAGATCGAGGGCGACGGCCTGCTCGGCCGCTGCCTGCAGCACGAGATCGACCACTTGAACGGCCGCACGCTCTTCGAGAGCTGCGACCCCGTGACCCGCATCGAGGCGTTGCGCGCCTACGAGGAGGCGCGCGCCCAGGGCGCCCGCCCCGGCGACACGTCGATCGAGGTGAAGTAGGTTGCGCATCGTCTTCATGGGCACGCCGCCCTTCGCCGCCACCGTGCTCGAGGAGCTTGCGGCCGCACATGACGTGGTGGGCGTCTACACGCGCCCCGACGCCGTGCGCGGCCGCGGCAAGAAGCTCGTCCCCTCGCCGGTGAAGGAGCTCGCGTGCGCGCTCGGCCTGCCCGTCCTCACGCCGCGCTCGCTGCGCAGCGCCGAGGAGCAGGCCGCCCTCGCCGCCCTCGAGCCCGACGTCATCTGCGTGGCGGCCTACGGCGCCATCCTGCCGCGCGAGGTGCTCGACATCCCGCGCCTCGGCTGCCTGAACGTGCACGGCTCGCTCTTGCCGCGCTGGCGCGGCGCCGCCCCCGTCGAGCGCGCCATCCTGGCGGGCGACGCGGAGGCGGGCGTGTGCATCATGCGCATGGAGGAGGGCCTTGACACGGGCGACTTCTGCGTGAGCCGCCGCATCCCCGTGGGGGACCTCGGCGCCGAGGCGCTCAGCGACGAGCTGGCGAACCTCGGCGCCCGCGCGCTCATCACGGCGCTCGCGCACGTGGAGGAGGGCGCCGCGCGCTGGACCCGCCAGGACGAGGCGCTCGTCACCTACGCGGACAAGATCGCCAAGGGCGAGCTCGACCTGGACCCGGAGGCGGCGGCCGACGTGAACGCGCGGCGCGTGCAGGCCTCGAGCGCGGCGCACCCGGCGCGCTGCGCCATCGCCGAGCGCGGCGTCACCGTGACGTCGGCGCGGCTCGCGGCGGACGGGGAGCTGCCCGAGGCGGCGCGCGGCCTCGGCGCGGAAGAGGCTCTCTTCGCGGGCAAGCGCCTCTTTCTGGGCTGCGCCGCCGGCGTGCTCGAGGTGCGCGCCCTCAAGCCGGACGGGAAGAAGGGCATGGACGCGAAGGCGTTCGCCGCGGGCGTGCCCGCGCTGCGCGAGGGCGATGCGAAGTGGGGGAGGCGCCATGGGTGAGCGAGCCAACAAGAGGAGCTTCACGCAGTCGGGCCGCGGCGGACGCGGGCAGGGCGGCGGCGCCCATCGCGGGCGCGGCGGGGCGAAGGGCGCCTCGCCTGCGCGTACCTCGGCGCTCGAGGCCGTGCGCATCCTGCGTGAGCGCGACGCCTTCGCGCAGGACGTCATGGAGAAGACGGTCGACGTGGCGCGCCTGAGCCCCGAGGACCGCGCGTTCGCCACGCGCCTCGTGCTCGGCGTGGTGAGCACCAAAGGCGTGCTCGACGAGGTGCTCAACCGCTGCATGCGCACACCGCACGACGTCACGCCCGACGTGCGCGACGCGCTCCAGATCAGCGTCTACGAGATCCTCTTCCTCGACAAGAGCCCGCACGCCGCCGTCGACCAGGGCGTCGAGCTCGTGCGCGGCATCGCCCCGCGCGCGGGCGGCGTGGCCAACGCCGTGCTGCGCAAGGTGGCCGCCTCCAAGGCGAGCTTCCCCTTCGGGAACCCCGCCACCGACGCGGCGGCCTACGCGCGCCTGCATGGCTTCCCCGCCTGGCTCGCCGCGCGCCTCGTGTCCGACCTCGGCGCGCAGGACGCGCACGAGCTCATCAAGGCGTCGAACGAGCCGGCGCCGCTGTACGCGGCCGTGTGCGCCGCGAAGGCGACGCCCGAGGTGGAGGACGAGGTCGTGGCCGACCTCGAGGCCGCCTGCGCCGCGCCCGAGCCCGTGGAGGTCGACGGCGCGCGCGTCGCGGGCTGCTACCGCCTCGCCGACGGGCGCGCCCTGCTCGACGGCCGCGTGAAGCGCCACATCGCCAACGGGTGCCTGCTCGTAAGCGACGCGGCCTCCCAGGTGGTGGCGAGCCTCGTGCTGCCCGCGGACAAGCCCGCGTCGCTTCTGGAGGTGGGCGCCGGGCGCGGCACCAAGACTATCCTCATCCAGAGCAACGCGCAGCGCCGATACGGCGCGCAGGTCGACGGCTACGTAACGATCGACAACCACGGCTTCAAGACCAACCTGCTCGCCGACCGCGCAAGCGACTACGGCGTGCACCTCGAGGAGGCCCTCACGGGCGACGCCGCGCGGCTTGACGAGGCGGTCGGCGACCGCGCCTTCGACGTGGTGTTCATCGACGCCCCCTGCTCGGGGCTCGGCACGCTGCGCCGGCACCCCGAGATCCGCTGGCGGCTGCGCCCCGACGTGGTCACCGACCACGCGCGGCTCGGCCTGAGGCTGCTCGAGAGCGCCGCGGCGCACGTGGCGCCCGGCGGCATGCTCGCGTACGCCACCTGCACGGTGCTTCCCGAGGAGAACGCGCACGTGGTGGCCAGCTTCCTCAAGGGAGCGTTCGGGGAGGGCTTCGAGCTGGTGCCCGTGCGCGGGCAGGCCGCCTTCGCCACCCGCGTGGCGTCCGGCGGAACTGACGGGCACTTCTGCGCCATCATGCGCCGCAAAGCGCTATAATACGCTCTCAATTGGCCCACGACGAGACGTGAAGGAGGATAGATCGTGGAACCGAACATCAAAGAGGTGGCAAATCGCATTCGCGCGCTGCGTGAGGACATGGACCTGTCGATGCAGGAGATGGCTGACGCCACGGGGCGCTCGGTGGCCGAGTACGCCGCGCAGGAGTCGGGCGAGCACGACCTGTCCTTCACCTTCCTCTACAAGTGCGCCGAGAAGTTCGGCGTCGACGTGATCGAGATACTCACCGGCGAGAACCCGCACCTGACGGGCTACTCGCTCACGCGCGCGCATGACGGGCTGTCCATCAAGCGCCGCGCCGGCTTCGAGTACCTGCACAAGGCGCCGCACTTCCGCCACAAGCTCGCCGAGCCCTTCCTGGTAACGGCGCCCTACCTCGAGGAGGAGCAGGGCGTGCCCATCCACCTGTCGCGCCATGAGGGGCAGGAGATCGACTTCATCATCTCGGGCAAGATGCGCTTCGCCTACGAGGAGCACGTCGAGGAGCTCGAGGCGGGCGACATGCTCATGTACGACTCCGGCCGCGGCCACGGCATGATCGCCGTCGGCGGCGAGCCGTGCGTCTTCCTGGCCATTGTTCTCAAGCCTCACGAGGACAAGATTATCTAGGCGCTGCGCAGACGCGCCAGCGCCTAACAAATGCCGTCTTGTTCGCTTCGCGCAGCGACGTAAGGCCGCTGCGCCCTGATCGCTGAGGAATACTACCATGAGAAACATCAACCTTCGCTACGTGAGCGAGTCCTACGACGAGAAGGGCCTGCTCACCTCCTTCGACGTACACTACCCCGAGGACTTCAACTTCGGCTACGACGTGGTCGACGACATCGCCGTCGCCGACCCCGACCGGCGCGCCATGGTGTGGTGCAACCCCGAGGGCGAGCAGCACACCTTCACCTTCGCCGACATGAAGACGTGGTCGGACAAGACGGCGAACTACCTGGCGAGCCTCGGCATCGGGCGGGGGGACTACGTGATGGTCATCCTGCGCCGCCACTACCAGTTCTGGTTCGTGGCCACCGCGCTCGCCAAGCTCGGCGCCGTCATGGTGCCCGCCACCTTCATGCTCAAGGAGCACGACCTCACCTACCGCGTGAACGGCGCGGACATCAAGGCCGTCATCTGCACGAACGCCGGCGACATCGCGAACGTGGTGGACGCCGTGGCCGACGAGTGCCCCAGCCTCGTGACGCGCGTCCTGGTGAACTCGCCGGGCGCGGGCCTCACCCCGCGCGACGAGGCGGGCAACCTCCAGGTGGCGGAAGGCGAGCTCGTGGGAAGCGCCCTGTCGGGCGAGGAGGGCGTCTGCGCCGCGCCCGTCGAGCGCGCGGGGTGGCACGACTTCAACACCGGCGTGCGCGCGGCCTCGGCTGACTTCGCCCGCCGCGAGACGCGCGCGGCCGACCCCATGCTCATGTACTTCTCGAGCGGCACGTCGGGCAACCCCAAGATGGTGCTGCATGACAGCGGATACGCGATCGGGCACTTGATCACGGCGAAGCACTGGCACAACGTGCGCCCGGACGGCATCCACTTCACCATCGCCGACACGGGCTGGGGCAAGGCCGTGTGGGGCAAGTACTACGGCCAGTGGCTCATGGAGGCGTGCGTGTTCACGTACGACTTCGACCGCTTCCACCCCGCCGAGATCCTCTCGCTCGTGGGCAAGTACCACATCACCACGCTGTGCTGCCCGCCGACCATGTACCGCCTCATGATGCAGGAGGACATCGACGCGTTCGACCTGAGCACGCTCGAGTACTCCACCACGGCGGGCGAGGCGCTCAACCCCGATCTGTTCGACTTCTGGAAGGAGCACACGGGGCTCACCATCTACGAGGGCTTCGGCCAGACCGAGACGCCGCTCACCATCGCGAACCTCACGAACTCCACGCCGCGCGCGGGCTCGATGGGCAAGCCCGTGCCGCTGTACCGCGTGGCCATCCTGCGCGAGGACGGCACGGAGTGCAGCGTGGGCGAGACGGGCGAGATCTGCATCAACATCGACCCGCACCCGGCGGGCATCATGATGGAGTACTACCGCGACCCGGCCAAGACCGCCGCTGCGATGCACGACGGCTGGTACCACACCGGCGACACCGCGTGGGCCGACGAGGACGGCTACTACTGGTACGTGGGCCGCAACGACGACGTCATCAAGTCGAGCGGCTACCGCATCGGCCCCTTCGAGATCGAGAGCGTCATGCTCGAGCACGACGCCGTGCGCGAGTGCGCCGTCACGGGCGTGCCCGACGAGGTGCGCGGCAAGGCCGTGAAGGCCACCGTGGTCCTCGCCGAGGGGTTCGCGCCGTCAGAGGCGCTCACGCGCGAGCTGCAGAAGTGGGTGAAGAACAAGACGGCGCCGTACAAGTACCCGCGCATCGTGGAGTACGTGGACGAGCTGCCGCGCACCGTCAACGGGAAGATCCGCCGCGTGGCCATCCGCGAGGCGGACGAGGCCGCGGGCAAGGCGACCCCCGAGGGGCTGGTGTAGCATGGGCGCGGACGCCTGCGCCTCTGCCTGCGCCTCTGCCTGCGCCGCGGGCGCGGAGCGCGCCGGCGGCGTGCCCTTCGCGCTCGCCCCGGTGAACGTGGTGGCGGGCCACTACGGCGTGGGCAAGACGAACCTCGCGATCAACCTGGCGATCGACGCCGCGCGGGCGGGGCATGACGTCACGCTCGTCGACCTCGACGTGGTGAACCCGTACTTCCGCTCGACCGAGTACCGCGGCGTGCTCGAGGAGGCGGGCGTCGACGTGGTGGCGCCCGTGTTCGCCGAGGCGGGGTCGAGCCTCGACGTGCCGTCCCTCACGGGCGCCGTCGTCCCCGCCGTCGAGCGCGCCTACGCCGACGCTGCTTTTGAGGATGCAGGGGGCGCCGCGGAGGGGCGGACGCGGAGCAGAGCTCAGTCGCTCGGACAGTCCTGCTCGCACGGAAGCGCCGCAGGCGCTTCCGGCTCGTGCGGAACTCGCTTGGTGAGCACCGCACCGCGTCCGCCCCTCCACCCCCAAGTCTCTGCGCCGTGCCGGGGCGGCGGACGCGCCCGCATCGACGCCGCGCCGTCGCCCCGCACCGTCGTCATCATCGACGCGGGCGGCGACGACGCGGGCGCCATGGCGCTCGGCCGCTTCGCGCGCCACGTGGCGGCGGGCCCCTACGCGCTGATCTACGTGGTGAACCGCTTCCGCAACCTGACGCAGGAGCCCGACGAGGCCCTCGAGGTGCTCGCCGAGATCGAGCGCGCGGCGCGCCTGCGCGCCACCGGCGCCGTGAGCAACGCGCACCTCAAGGCCGACACCACCGGCGAGGTGGTAGCGCGCGGCGCGGCGTTCGCGCAAGCGGTCGCCGACGCCGCAGGGCTTCCGCTCCTGTGCGTTACGGCGCCAAAAACGCTCACTCAGCCAGAATCCGACGAACTGTCATCGTTGCGAGGCGCCTTCAACCTGTATCCTGTTGAGCTGCGTGTGAAGACGCCCTGGGAATGAGGGCGCAGCATAGGTTAACCTCGCAGGGGTCGTCGTCTTCGGACGTTCGACCCCTGCGCTTTAGCAAAGAAAGAGGTAAATCATGGCACGAATCATCGTGGACGAGGGCTTCTGCAAGGGCTGCGGCCTGTGCGTTGACGCCTGCCCGGTCCACATCATCGAGCTCGACCCGGCGCGCATCACGCCGAAGGGCTATCATCCGGCCCATTGCACGGACGAGGGAGCATGCACGGGCTGCACGTCCTGCGCGCTCATGTGCCCCGACGTGGCCATCACGGTGGAAAGGTAGGTTGAGGTGGCAGAGAAAGTTCTCATGAAGGGCAACGAGGCCCTTGCGGAAAGCGCCATGCGCGCGGGATGCCGCTTCTTCTTCGGCTATCCCATCACGCCGCAGACCGAGCTCGCGGCGTACATGTCCAAGCGCATGCCGAAGGTGGGGGGCACCTACCTGCAGGCCGAGAGCGAGGTGGCGGCCATCAACATGGTCTACGGCGCCGCGGCTGCCGGCGCGCGCGTGATGACGTCGTCCTCGAGCCCGGGCGTCTCGCTCAAGGGCGAGGGCGTGTCCTACATGGCGGGCGCCGACCTGCCGGGCGTCATCATCAACATCCAGCGCGGCGGCCCGGGCCTCGGCGGCATCCAGCCCTCGCAGTCCGACTACTGGCAGGCCACGCGCGCGCTCGGCCACGGCGACTTCCACATCGTGGTGTACGCGCCCTCGACCGTGCAGGAGATGGCCGACCTGGCTTACAGCGCCTTCGACGTGGCCGACAAGTACCGCACGCCCGTGATGATCCTCGGCGACGGCATGCTCGGCCAGATGATGGAGCCCGTGGTGCTGCCCGAGCCCATCGACCCGGCGACGCTGCCCGAGAAGCCCTGGGCGACCACCGGGCATGCGCACCAGCGCCCGCACAACGTGATCAACTCGCTGTACCTCACCGCCGACGAGCTCGAGAAGCTCAACTTCGAGCGCTACGAGCGCTACGCGGTGATCGAGCGCGACGAGCAGCGCGCGGAGACCTACCTGACCGAGGACGCCGACGTGGTGGTCGTCGCCTTCGGCGCGGCGAGCCGCGTGGCGCGCAGCGCCGTGAACGCCGCCCGCGAGCGCGGCGTGAAGGCGGGGCTCCTGCGCCCGGTGACGCTGTGGCCGTTCCCCAAGCGCGCCCTCGAGGAGACGATCCCCACCGCCAAGGCATACTTGAGCGTCGAGATGAACATGGGCCAGATGGTCGACGACGTGCGCCTGGCCGTCAGCGGGCGGGCGCCGGTTGACTTCTACGGCCGCACGGGCGGCGTGATCCCCACGCCTGACGAGGTACTGGAGCGCATCTGCGCGCTGAGCGAGAAGGTCGGTGAGTAAGCATGACCGAGGAAAAGAAGGAAGCGAAGGTCGTCTTCGAGCGCCCGCACGCGCTGCTTCCCGTGGTGACGAACTACTGCCCGGGCTGCGCGCACGGCATCGTGCAGCGCCTGGTGGCCGAGACCCTCGACGAGCTTGACGTCGAGGGGCGCACGGTCGGCATCGCGCCGGTGGGCTGCTCGGTCATGGCGTACGACTTCTACGGCTGCGACATGATCGAGGCTGCGCACGGGCGCGCCCCGGCGGTGGCCACCGCCGTGAAGCGCGTTCATCCTGGCAACGTGGTGTTCGCCTACCAGGGCGACGGTGACTTGGCCTCCATCGGCATGGCCGAGACGGTGCACGCGGCCACGCGCGGCGAGAACATCACCATCATCTTCATCAACAACGCCATCTACGGCATGACGGGCGGCCAGATGGCCCCCACGTCGCTGCCGAACCAGGTGACGCAGACCTCGCCCTACGGCCGCGACGTGGCCACGGCGGGCTATCCCGTGCGCGTGTGCGAGCTTCTGAGCTCGCTCGACGGCGTGGCGTACCTCGAGCGCGTGACCGTGGACACGCCGAAGAACGTGCGCAAGGCCAAGCGCGCGATCAAGAAGGCGTTCCAGACGCAGGTCGAGGGTCGCGGCTACTCGCTCGTCGAGGTGGTCTCCACCTGCCCCACGAACTGGGGCATGACGCCGCAGGACGCGTTTGCGTGGATGCGCGAGAACATGCTGCCGTACTACCCGCTCGGCGTCTACAAGGACGTGGTGGCCGACGGCTTCGCGAACGCCGCCGAGGCCGCCGCGGCCCGCAGCGCCGCATGTCCCATCGCACACCCCGAGGCGATGGCGGAAGGAGGTGCGCGGTGAGTCGCGAGCTTCAGATCGTGCTCGCCGGCTTCGGCGGGCAGGGCGTGCTCTTCGCCGGCAAGGTGATGGCGTACGCGGGCCTCATCGAGAACCGCGAGCTGTCGTGGCTGCCCTCCTACGGCCCCGAGATGCGCGGCGGCACGGCGAACTGCTCGGTCACGCTGTCTGACGAGCCCATCGGCAGCCCGCTCGTGACCACGCCCGACGTGCTCGTCGCCATGAACCAGCCGTCGTTCGACAAGTTCATCGACGTGGTGCGCGAAGGCGGCGTGGTCATCGCCGACACCGACATGGTGCCCGAGCTCAAGGAGCGCGAGGGCGTGAAGGTCGTGGGCGTCCCCGCCACCTCGCTCGCCGAGGGAGCGGGGCTCAAGGGCCTCGGCAACATCGTGCTGCTCGGCAAGCTCTGGGCCGAGACGCAGTTCTGCGAGCGCGCCACCGTTGACGCGGCCATCGAGAAGTGCGTCCCGCCGCGCAAGGCAGCGCTCATCGACAAGAACAAGCAGGCCATCGGCCTGGGAATCGAGGCATGAGCATGGACGAGCTGAAGGAGATCGGCCTGCGCATCCAGGGTCTGCGCGAGGCGTGCGACATGACGCCCGAGGAGATGGCGCGCGAGCTGGAAGTGAGCGTCGAGCAGTACCTGAGCTGGGAGGAGACGGGGGCTGACGTCCCCATCTCGGCCATCTACCACATGGCGCACGAGTTCGGCGTCGACCTCACCGAGATCCTCACGGGGACGGCGGCGAAGCTCGACACCTACCACGTGGTGCGCCGCGGGCAGGGCAAGGAAGTCGACCGCTACCCGGGCTACCACTACGACGACATGGCATGGCGCTACTCCAACAAGATCATGCAGCCGCTCGTGGTGGTGCTCGACCCCTCTGACGAGCCGGCGAAGCTCGTCTCTCACCAGGGGCAGGAGTTCAACTTCGTCATCGAGGGCTCCATCGTGGTGACCTTCGACGACAAGGAGATCGTGCTCGACGAGTGGGACAGCATCTACTTCAACCCCACGCACCCGCACGGCCAGCGCTGCCACGGCGACAAGACCGCGAAATTCATCACGATCATCGCCGAATAGGCAGGTAGAGATCTGCTGTCGTTCGCGTCGGGTCGCGGGGCAATGCTCAGCCGCTCAGACAGTCCTGCTCGCGCGAAATGCTTAGCAAGCATTTCGGCTCGTGCGGAACTCGCTTGGTGAGCACAGCCCCGCGCCCCGGCGCTGCGTTCTCTCAGTTGAAACCACATGCTTTGAAGGAGCCTAGAGAAATCCCATGGATTACATCTTGAAGAAATACTGCCCCCGCATCGAGTTCGACTCGTACGAGGACTTCTACGCCAACTTCCGCATCGACGTGCCCGAGGTGTTCAACTTCGGCTACGACGTGGTGGACGAGTGGGCGCGCGTCGAGCCCGGCAAGCGCGCGCTTCTGTGGTGCGACGACGCGGGGGAGGAGCGCACCTTCACCTTCACCGACATCTCCCGCCTGTCGAACAAGACGGCCAACGCCTTCCGCAAGATGGGCATCGGCAAGGGCGACGTCGTCATGTGCATCCTGCGCCGCCGCTGGGAGTACTGGGTGGTGGCCACGGCGCTGTGCAAGCTGGGCGCGACCATCATCCCGGCGTCGCTGCAGCTCACCAAGAAGGACATCGTGTACCGCGCGAACAGCGCGAACGTGAAGATGATGGTGTGCGTGGACGACGACTACGTGTGCACCCAGACCGAGCTCGCGCTGCCTGACGCGCCGACCATCACCAACCGCGTGGTCGTGGCGGGAGGCCGCGAAGGCTGGACGAGCTTCGACGAGCTGATCGCCGACGAGCCCGACGCCTTCGAGCGCCCCACCGGCGAGGCGGGCGTCACGAGCAAGGACATCATGCTCATCTACTTCACGAGCGGCACCACGGGCAACGCGAAGGCGGTGTGCCACAACTTCGCGCATCCCCTGGGCCACATCATCACGGCCAAGTACTGGCAGCAGGTGCATGAGAACGAGCTGCACATGAGCGTGACCGACTCGGGCTGGGCCAAGTTCGGCTGGGGCAAGATCTACGGCCAGTGGATCGCGGGCGCCACGGTGTTCGTGTACGACATGATGAAGTTCGTGCCCACCAAGCTGCTGCAGAAGATCCAGGACTACAAGCTCACCACGTTCTGCGCGCCGCCGACCATGTACCGCTTCATGCTGCAGGAGGACGTGGCGGCCTATGACCTGTCGAGCGTGCAGAACTTCGCCACGGCGGGCGAGCCGCTGAACGCCGAGGTCACCATCCAGTGGGAGCGCCTCACGGGCAAGAAGATCCGCGAGGGCTTCGGCCAGACCGAGGGACCGGTGCTCCTGGCCACCTTCCCCTGGGTCGAGCCGCGCCCCGGCTCCATGGGCAAGCCGTCGCCCCTGCTCAACATCAAGCTGCTCGACGACGACGGCGTCGAGGTGGAGGACGGCGAGGAGGGCGCCATCTGCGTCACGGGCCTGAAGGAGGCCTACCCGCCGGGCCTGTTCGTGGGTTACTACCGCGACGAGGAGCGCACGCGCGAGGCCGTGGGCGGGGAGTACTACAACCTGCATGACATGGCGTGGCGCGACTCCGACGGCTACTGCTTCTTCGTGGGGCGCAACGACGACGTCATCAAGTGCTCGGGCTACCGCATCGGGCCCTTCGAGGTGGAGAGCGCGCTCGTGGAGCACCCGGCCGTGGTGGAGTGCGCGGTGACGGCCGCGCCCGACCCCATCCGCGGCAAGGTGGTGAAGGCGACCATCGTGCTCGCGCGCGGGTACGAGCCCTCCGACGAGCTGGTCAAGGAGCTGCAGAACCACGTGAAGAAGACGACGGCGCCGTACAAGTACCCGCGCATCGTCGAGTTCACCGACGAGCTGCCCAAGACCATCGGCGGCAAGATCAAGCGCAAGCTCATCCGCACGAACGACGGCGTGGTGGACTAGCGCTGAAGTCAACCGCATTCAAAGAGCGTCGGAGGGGCGCCCGTGAACTGCGGGCGCCCCTCCGTTCTGCCACGGCATGCGATCTTTCGCGTCGTCCGAGATGTGAGATGGCGTTCAGCCGGGCAGGGTGTCGTGGTCGTAGATGCCCACCATGCGGATTATTCGCTTGCTCTCGCGCTTGAAGTAGATGACGAGCACGTCGTCATCGTAGATGTGGAACTCGAAGTGGCATCCGTCGGCGAAGGGTCGGTGAACGAGCGGATGGTCGTCCCATCCCGCCTCGTCAACGTAACCTTTGTCCGCGAGCTCGCGGATGGCGTCTTTCACGATGCCGATGATCTCGATGATCTGCTCGCGCGTGTACTTCCGGCGCAGCGGCTTCAGCCCGAGCCAGAAGCGATCGGACGCTTTGACGAGGTAGCGGCTCATTGACCCACCTCGTCGGGGGAGATCCCCAAAGCAGCCAGGACGTCGTCTGGTATATGCAGGGCATCTCCGGCATCGTCGGGAATGAGGCCGAGCTCCTGCGCCTCGGCGTACACCATGTCGCGGCGCACGTTCTCGGCGAGCTCAGCAGCAGCTCGCCCGGTGAACACGCCGTCGAAGGGGGTGCGGCCCTCGTTGGCCACCTGCGTCACCATCATCTTCATCGCCATCGGCGTGGTGATGCCGTTGCGCGCGAAGGCGGCGTCTGCGCGCGCCCTCACGTCATCGTCCACCGTGATCTGAATGAGGGACATACGGGTCTCCTTTGCTATGGGATTCCATTGGATTTTCATTATAGCATGCTGCTCTTTCTTCGTAACCGTATCGCTGCATAGGTATGGAAGCAGGGGTTGCTTGCTAGGGAACAACCATCCATGCGCAATAACGATTTGCCGTATTGCAACTTGCTACGTTGTTGCGATCAAAAATCTTTATCTGGCGACGGAACTCCGCCGAAGTTGAACTCAGCATCACGGTATAGAAGATCTTGAGGTAAGAGGGAAAAAGGCTCTCTCGCTTCCTTGAGCCTATGCATTGTGGTCTGCAGCTGATGGTTGAGCCTGTCTTCGCCGAAAAAGTATTTGACCTCATTTCCGCCGTGCTCCTGCTCGAATTTGTCTAGTTTGCTTCTGGCTTCCTCTTCTTACCCTCGACGGCGTCGCTCGTTCGCCTCGTCGAGGCGGTGCTCGTGGACCAGGGCGAGGGCTGGTCGGCGAGGAGGTGCTTCAGCGGCCCGTCGATGGCGAAGGCCTTCAAGCGGCCCGAGCCCGAGCCGGAGGCGTGCGACGTCGGGGAGATCGCCAAGAAGGCCGCAACCGTAATCGAGATGGCCAAGGACAAGAGTGTTGCCATCGGGAAGAGGGCCGCTTAAGATGTAGTCAAGACGATCATGCTCTAGATGATGTTCCGCTTTCTCGGCCAGGTTCTACGGCCTGCCCTCCGAAACGGAATCGGCAAGCATCAACATCAGGCATACTATCCTAAGCGAGGTGAGATCGATGGTTGAAGACGTCACGATGCTGTTTCACGGCAGCTATCTGCCGGTGAGAGAGCCGCGCGTCACAGCGGGAGCCTATGCGAAATACTTTGGCGAAGGCTTCTATCTCACGCTTCTGCAGGAGCAGGCGGAACGATGGGCGCTGAGGAAGTTCCGAAACCTCAGGCGCACAAACCCTGAGGCTCGCCCCATCGTCACCGTCTATCGCTTCGAGAAGAGCCGTGCTGTGAAGAATTGCCCCTCGCTGCTGTTCTCGCAGATGAGCGACGAGTGGCTCGATTTCGTCGCCTCATGCCGAGGTGGGGTGCCCCATGGCTTTGCCTATGTCGAGGGCCCCATGGCCGACGACAAGGTATACAACTTCGTGGAGTCCTTTCTCGCGGGAACCATCGGACGCGACGAGTTCTGGAGGAAGGCGCGGTTCAGCTACCCCACCCATCAGGTAATGCTCGCGGACGAGGCTCTTCCCTTCCTTCATTTCGTGGAATCGTACGACGTTGAGGAGCGATGATGATCACCTATCCTGTCCTCACCCGCTCGACCGTTGTCAAGAGGTTCGAGTTCGACGATGTGCGCTACACGGTTGCCGTGCTCCTCGCAATGGCGCGAGGCATAGGAGCGACTCTGAGGGAGCTCGTCGACCTCCTTTGCCTGGAGAACGACGACATCGCTGATCTGATCGATGACGCCCCCTGCAACCATGCCCTTCCGTTCGAGGCTGCCGTCAGCGAGATGCTCCTGCGCTTCGGCGCGTGCGCCGACGCGGCTCCGATTCCTCCCTATGGCTCCTTCGAGGGCGAGGCGGAGATGCCCGCTCTTCTGGTGGAGCTCGTATCGTTCAACAGCGACCTTGATGAGCCCGCGGCGCTCTACGGGCTCATGTGCGACGGCACGCTCGACTGGCTGGGCAGCGACGACTTCAGAAGGCTGCCCGTCCCCCTCAACCAGGTTGCCAGCGAGCGAATCGCGCTCGTTTCCGACATGACAGCCGCCTAGCGAGGATGATTCCTTTTCGCCCAAGCGCAAGGGCGCATCGAGAAGAGAAGCGTTCGAGTTGAGGAGCTCGGCTGTGGCTTGGGAGAGGACCCGGGACGGATCGCCGTGCCGGGTCTTTTGCTATACTGGGGCAAACACGTCACTTTGCAAGGAGCCCGCATGCTGCCTTACTTCAAGCGCTACGTCATCATCTGCTGCGTCGCCGCGGCCGCCGTTCCCCTCGTCGCCTCGACCATCTGGCCGCTGCTCACCGGGCAGATCATGGCGGCGTCCCTGCCGGGGCTCATCACGCTGCTCGTGCTGTTCTTCGGCACCATGGCCGTCATGCAGCGCGTCATGGGCATGAAGGCGCAGGCCGAGACCGAGCGCCTCTTCGCGCTCTACAACGAGCAGTGCGACCCGAACGCGCTCATCGACCAGGGCGCGCCCGTCGCCGAGCTCGTCGAGCCGCAGTGCGGCGAGCTGCCCTCGTGGTTCATGTCGTACTACGCCCAGGCCCTGCTCGACGCGGGCCAGGTCGAGCGCGCGCAGGCCGTGAAGGCGACGCAGCTCGGCGGCGTGGCGAACCTCAAGAAGCCCGAGGCCCGGGCGGCCGTCGTGGTGAACATGGTGCCCCTCGCGCTGAAGCTCGACGAGCCCTCTGACGTGCTCGGGCTCATCGCGCAGGGGGAGGGGCTGCTCGAGGGGCTCGCCGATGACGCGTCCGCGCAGCGCCGCGCGTATCTGGCCTCGCAGCGCGAGCTCGTGGACGCGCGCGTCGCCGAGGACCCGCAGGGGCTGCTCGACTTGTGCGAGCAGGTGCGCGCGAACGCCGACCACCCCCTGCGCCTGCGCGTCGAGCGCGCGTGGGACGAGGCTCAGGCATGCTACCGGCTGGGCGACGCGGCCCGCGAGCGCGCCTGCCTCGAGTTCGTGGTGGGTCACGGCAACAAGCTCGCCCTCGTGACGCCCGCCCGCGCCCGCCTCGCCGCCTTAGGCGCGTAGGGGCGGTCCCCGAGAGAGCGCTCCGCCCTTCAAGGCGTCGCGTCTGACAAGGCAGACGCGCCTCGCCAGCGCTTCGACGCCGCGCGAGCCAGCGTGAGGCGCTACGTACGGTGCGGTCCGACGCGGGCGGGCATGGCGTCGTCGTGGCGCCCCGCCCGCTCGTGAAAAACTTGGCGCCGAGGGGTTACGCACGCGGGGGAAACGTGGCATACTGGACGAGTCCTTTAAATGCGGTACAGAGAGACCGACAAGGTACAAACCAAGTGCATCACCTGCGCGCGGCCGCGCGCGGCGAAGATGCGAAGCGGGGAGAGCCTTTGTCAGTCGCAGGGGCTCGTTTTTTTGCCCTGCGACGGCGGGATGAACGCGGCGGACAGGACGCGAGCGCAGCGAGGAGCGCGAGGCGCGCGGGCGGCGGGCGCAGGCCCGGGCACGTGAGCGCAGCGCGAGCGCAAGCGGCCTGACGGCGGGGGATTCGGTTTCGTCTGTGCGCACTCGAACCAGAAGGGAGTGTGTATGAACGAGAACAGCCTGGTCAAATCCGTTTGCATGGATGCAAGCGAGATCGAGCGATCCATCACGCGCATTGCGCATCAGATCCTCGAGGCCAACAAAGGAGCTCAAGGCATCGCGCTCGTGGGCATCGTGACCCGCGGCGACCTGCTTGCCAAGAAGCTCGCCTGCAAGATCGAGGAGATCGAAGGGGTGAAGGTGCCCCTCGGCAAGCTCGACATCAGCTTCTACCGCGATGACTTCATGACGCATTTCGCGCCCGAGGTCCACTCCACCGACATCGCGTTCGACATCGACGGCATCACGGTCGTCCTCGTGGACGACGTGCTCTACACGGGCCGCACCATCCGCGCCGCGCTCGACGCGCTCATGGACATCGGCCGCCCGGCTGCCGTGCAGCTCGCCGTCCTCGTCGACCGCGGCCACCGCGAGCTGCCCATCCGCGCCGACTACGTGGGGAAGAACGTGCCCTCGTCCGCCGACGAGAGCGTGCGGCTCTTCCTCGAGGAGGTCGACGGCGTGTCAGCCGTGGAGATTCTTGCAATCGAACCGGGCTCCCGCGCGGGCTCGGCACCCCTGGGAGGTGAGTAGGGCATGGGCTTCAACCACAAGCACCTGATCGACATCACGGAGTACTCCGCCGACGACATCATGACCATCCTCGAGACGGCGGTGCGCTTCCGCGAGGTCAACGAGCGGCGCATCAAGCAGGTGCCCACGCTCAAGGGCTTCACCGTCGTGAACATGTTCAACGAGCCCTCCACGCGCACGCGCTCCTCCTTCGAGATGGCCGAGAAGCGCCTGAGCGCCAACAGCCTCAACTTCGGCGGCTCCTCCACCTCCACGGTCAAGGGCGAGAGCCTCGTGGACACGGTCGAGACGCTGTGCTCCTACAAGGTCGACATGATCGTCGTCCGCGACAAGCACGCGGGCGTGCCGCGCAAGATCGCCGACGTGTCGGGCGTGCACGTGATCGACGCCGGCGACGGCAAGCACCAGCACCCCACGCAGGCCCTGCTCGACCTGTACTCCATCTGGCAGACCAAGGGCGACCTCGACAAGCTGCACGTCGGCGTCGTCGGCGACATCGGGCACTCCCGCGTGTGCGGCAGCCTCATCCCCGCGCTCAAGATCATGGGCTGCGAGGTCACGGTCATCGCCCCGCCCACGCTCCTGCCGGCGCGCCCCGACGTGCTCGGCGCCGACCACTGGACGAGCAACCTCGACGAGGCCCTGCCCGAGCTCGACGTGGTGTACATGCTGCGCATCCAGCGCGAGCGACTCGAGGGGGCGCCGTACCCGAGCCTGCGCGAGTACAACATGCTCTACGGCCTCACCGAGGCACGCGAGCCCCTCATGAAGCCCGACGCCATCGTGTGCCACCCCGGCCCCATCAACCGCGGCGTCGAGCTCGACTCCTACATGGCCGACCACCCGGAGCGCTCGGTCATTCTCGACCAGGTCTATGCCGGCATCCTGACCCGCATGGCCGCCCTGTACCTGCTGCTTGGAGGGAGCGAAGATGGCATTGCTGCTTAGAAACGCGCACTTGGTCGACCCGCAGGTCGGCCTCAACGAAGTCGCCGACGTGCTCATCCGCGACGGCCGCATCGTGGAGATCGGGCACGACCTCGACATGCCGAAGGGCGTCGAGCGCGACCTGGCGGGCAAGACGGTCGTCCCGGGCCTCGTGGACATGCACGTCCATCTGCGCGAGCCGGGCTTCGAGCAGAAGGGCGACATCGCCTCCGAGACGCGCGCGGCGGCCAAGGGCGGCTACACGGCCGTGTGCTCCATGCCCAACACCAAGCCGGTGGTGGACAACGCGGTGGCCGTGGAGTACGTGAAGGCGCGCGCGGCCGCGGTGGGCAAGTGCCGCGTGCACGTGTCCGGCGCCTGCAGCCAGGGCCTCAAGGGCGAGACGCTCTCCGAGATGGGCGACATGGTCGCCCACGGCGCGGTGGCCTTCACCGACGACGGCCGCGGCGTGCAGGGCGCGGGCATGATGCGCCGCGTCATGGACTACGCGAGCCAGTTCGGCCGCGTGGTCATGAGCCACTGCCAGGACGAGGACCTCGTCGGCGAGGGGCAGGTGAACGAGGGCGTGGCGTCCACGCGCCTCGGGCTTTTGGGCTGGCCGGCCGAGGGCGAGGAGCTCCAGATCGCCCGCGACATCGCGCTGTGCCGCCTGACGGGCTGCCCGCTGCACGTCCAGCACATCTCCACCGCGCGCGGGCTCGACCTGGTGCGCGCCGCGAAGGCCGAGGGGCTGCCCGTGACCTGCGAGGCCACGCCGCACCACCTGTTCCTCACCGAGGACGCCATCGGCGACGACTACAATACCAGCTTGAAGGTGAACCCGCCGCTGCGCACGGCCGCTGACGCCGCCGCGCTCGTCGAGGGCGTCATCGACGGCACCGTCGACGCCATCGTCACGGACCACGCGCCGCACACCGACTTCGAGAAGGACCGCGAGTTCGAGCTCGCGCCCTTCGGCATGATCGGCCTGGAGACGGCGCTCGGCCTCATGGTCACGAACCTCGTGAAGCCGGGCCGGATCACCTGGGAGCGCCTCGTGGAGCTCATGAGCGTCGCCCCGCGCGAGATCCTGCGCGTGGAGCCCGTGCGGATCGAGCCGGGCAGCGTCGCCGACCTCACGGTGATCGACCCCGACGTCACCTGGACGGTCGACGTCGCCGACTTCGCCTCGAAGGCCAAGAACTCCGGCTTCGTCGGGGCCGAGCTCACGGGCCGCGCGACGGACGTGTACGTGGGCGGCTACGCCACGCTCGAGGACGGCGCCATCGTCGAGTAGCCAACGCGCGCCTGCGCCCGACGGCATGGGGGCAGGCGGCACATGAGTAGTTCGGCGGGGCCGGGCACGAGCCCGGCCCCGCTGTGAGAGGGAAAGGGTAGCGCATGAGCGAGACAAGCGAGCGACTGCTCGCGGGCACGTCCAAGCCCGCCGGCACGCCGGCTCTCCTCGTATTGGAAGACGGCGCGGTTTTCAAGGGAACCGCCTGCGCGGCGCGAGGGGAGGTGTTCGGGGAGATCTGCTTCAACACGTCGCTCGAGGGCTACCTCGAGGTGATCACCGACCCGTCCTACGCGGGCCAGATCGTCACCATGACCTACCCGCAGATCGGCAACTACGGCGTGAACCTGGACGACTGCCAGTCTGACGCGCCCGCCCTGCGCGGGCTCGTGGTGCGCGACATGTGCGCCACGCCGTCCAACTGGCGCAGCGAGATGAGCCTGCCCGAGTTCCTCGCCAAGAACAACGTGGTGGCCGTCGAGGGCGTCGACACGCGCGCGCTCGTGCGCCACGTGCGCGACCACGGCGCGCAGCGCGCGGTGCTCTCCACCGAGGACGCCAGCGCGGAGAGCCTGCTCTCCAAGGTGTGCGAGAGCGCGTCCATCGTGGGCGTGAACCTGGCGGCCACGGTGTCGTGCGAGGCGGTTCACGCCTTCGACTCGGTGCCGGCCAGCCACGCCTTCGCCGTCGAGCCCCCCGCCCCCAAGCGCTACCGCGTGGTGGCGTACGACTGCGGCGCGAAGCGCTCCATCTTCGAGAACCTCGTGCGCGTGGGCTGCGACCTCACCGTGGTGCCGTGGGACACGCCGGCGCCCGAGGTGCTGGCGATGGAGCCCGACGGGGTGTTCCTCTCGAACGGGCCCGGCGACCCCGAGGCCGTCGAGGGCACGTACGCGCAGGTCGAGCAGCTTCTGGGCAAGGTCCCGGTGTTCGGCATCTGCCTGGGGCACCAGATGATCTCGAAGGCCGCGGGCGCGTCGATCGAGAAGCTCAAGTTCGGGCATCGCGGCGGCAACCAGCCGGTCATGAACCTGCGCACGGGGCGCGTGGAGATCACGGCGCAGAACCACGGCTTCGGCCTGGTGTGGCCGAGCCTGGGGCCGCTCGTGCCGGAGCTCTCCGAGGGCTTCAAGGGGCATGAGGACGACCTGCGCTTCTGGGCGCGCGCCCAGTGCGCGCCGGTGGTGCGCAACGAGAAGTTCGGGCGCATCCAGCTCACGCACGTGAACCTCAACGACGGCACCGCCGAGGGCATCGCGTTTCTGGACGTCCCCGCGTTCTCGGTGCAGTACCACCCCGAGGCCTCGCCCGGGCCGACTGACGCGCACTACCTGTTCACGGCGTTCACGCGCCTGATGGACGGGCGCGAGGACTACCTCGACATCGACATCGCGGCCGACCGCCTCGAGGGCTGGACGTTCGCGGGCGATGCGCGCGAAGAGGGCTTAGGCAACGCAGGCGAAGGCAAGGTGAGCGAGTAATGCCGAAACGTGAAGACATCAAGTCCATCCTCGTCATCGGATCGGGCCCCATCGTCATCGGCCAGGCATGCGAGTTCGACTACTCGGGCGCGCAGGCGTGCAAGGTGCTCAAGGCCGACGGCTACCGCGTGGTGCTCGTGAACTCCAACCCGGCCACCATCATGACCGACCCCGAGCTGGCCGACCGCACCTACGTGGAGCCCATCACGCCCGAGTTCGTGGAGAAGGTGATCGCGCGCGAGAAGGTCGACGCGCTGCTTCCCACCCTCGGCGGGCAGACGGGCCTGAACACGGCCGTGGAGCTCGCGAAGTCCGGCGTGCTCGACAAGTACGGCGTCGAGATGATCGGCTGCGACCTGGCGGCCATCGAGCGAGGTGAGGACCGCAAGCTCTTCAACGAGTGCATGGAGGAGCTCGGCATCGAGACCGCGCGCAGCGGCTACGCCTACTCGGTGGCCGACGCCGAGGCCATCGTGGCCGACCTCGGCTTCCCCGTGGTGCTGCGCCCCTCGTTCACGCTCGGCGGCGCGGGCGGCGGCATCGCGCACGACCTCGACGAGCTGCGCCTCATCGTGAGCCAGGGCCTCGAGCTCTCGCCGGCGGGCGAGGTGCTCGTGGAGGAGTCCATCGAGGGCTGGAAAGAGTTCGAGATGGAGGTCATGCGCGATCGGGCCGGCAACGGCATCATCATCTGCTCCATCGAGAACTTCGACCCCATGGGCGTGCACACGGGCGACTCCATCACGGTGGCGCCGGCCCAGACGCTCTCCGACGTGGAGTACCAGCGCATGCGCGTGGCGTCGCTCGCCATCCTGGAGAAGATCGGCGTGGAGACGGGCGGCTCGAACGTGCAGTTCGCCGTCAACCCGCGAAACGGCCGCATGGTCATCATCGAGATGAACCCGCGCGTGTCGCGCTCCTCGGCGCTCGCGTCGAAGGCCACCGGGTTCCCCATCGCGAAGGCGGCGGCGAAGCTCGCCGTGGGCTACACGCTCGACGAGATAACCAACGACATCACGAAGGCCACGCCCGCGTGCTTCGAGCCCTCCATCGACTACTGCGTCGTGAAGGTGCCGCGCTTCGCGTTCGAGAAGTTCGCCGGCACCGACGACACGCTGTCCACCCGCATGAAGGCGGTCGGCGAGATCATGGCCATCGGCCGCACCTTCGAGGAGGCGCTCGGCAAGGCCATGCGCTCGCTCGAGAACAGCCGCGCCGGCCTCGGCGACGACGGCAAGGGCATCGAGGGCGGCTCCTTCGACGACTTCGAGGACCTGGTGCACCGCCCCACGGCTGAGCGCATCTTCTTCGTCGCCGAGGCGCTGCGCCGCGGCTGGAGCGCCGAGCGCGTCTGCGAGGTCACGCGCATCGATCCCTTCTTCGTCGCGCGCATCGCCGACATGGTCGCCGTGCAGGAGGCCCTGCGCGGCATGAGGCTCGACGAGCTCGACGCCGACGCGTTCCGCGTGGCGAAGCGCTACGGCGTCTCGGACGCCCAGATCGCCCACCTCACCGGCTCCGACGAGCTCACCGTGCGCACCTGCCGCAAGATGCTCGGCGTGCGCCCGGCGTTCAAGACGGTCGACACCTGCGCGGCCGAGTTCGCCAGCTCCACGGCCTACCACTACAAGACCTACGACGCCGACGAGTCCGAGGTGGCGCCGAAGACGCGCAAGCGCGCGATGATCCTGGGCGCGGGCCCGAACCGCATCGGCCAGGGCATCGAGTTCGACTACTGCTGCGTGCACGCGTCCTACGCGCTCGCCGAGGCGGGCTTCGAGACGATCATGGTGAACTGCAACCCCGAGACCGTCTCGACCGACTACGACACCTCCGACAAGCTCTACTTCGAGCCGCTCACCTTCGAGGACGTCATGGACGTCATCGACGTGGAGCAGCCCGACGGTGTGGTGGTCACGCTCGGCGGCCAGACGCCCTTGAAGCTCGCGCGCGCCCTCGAGGCGGCGGGCGTGCACGTGATGGGCACCTCGCCCGAGGCCATCGACCTCGCCGAGGACCGCGACCGCTTCTCCGCCATCCTCGACGAGCTGGGCATCACGTACCCGGCGGCGGGCATGGCCTCCACGTTCGAGGAGGCGTGCGCCGTGGCCGACCAGATCGGGTTCCCGCTGCTCGTGCGCCCCTCCTACGTGCTCGGCGGCCGCGGCATGGCCATCGTGTACGACGGCGCGCAGCTGGAGAAGTACATGGGCGAGGCTGCGAAGATCTCGCCTGACCACCCGGTGTACCTCGACCGCTTCCTCGAGGGCGCCGTCGAGCTCGACCTCGACGCGCTCTGCGACGGCGAGGAGGTCTTCGTGGGCGGCATCCTCGAGCACATCGAGATGGCCGGCATCCACTCGGGCGACTCGGCCTGCTGCACGCCGCCGTTCGCCCTGTCCGAGGCCGTGCAGGCGCGCCTGCGCTCCATCGCGCGCCAGCTCGCGCTGCGCCTCGGCGTGGTGGGCCTCATCAACATCCAGTTCGCCATCAAGGACACGGTGATCTACGTGATCGAGGCGAACCCGCGCGCGAGCCGCACGGTGCCGTTCGTGTCGAAGGCCACGGGCGTGCCGCTCGCGAAGGTGGCAGCGCGCATCATGGCGGGGGAGAAGCTCGCCGACCTGGGCCTGCCGGCCGACGACCGCCGGCTCGACCACTTCAGCGTGAAGGAGGCCGTCATGCCGTTCGGCCGCTTCCCCGGCGCCGACGTGGTCTTGGGCCCCGAGATGAAGTCGACCGGCGAGGTCATGGGCATCGCCCGCAACTTCCCGGCCGCCTACACCAAGACCCAGCTCGCCATCAGCTACGAGCTGCCCCAGGACGGCGTCGCGTTCATCTCGGTGAACGACCGCGACAAGCGCAACATGGTGCCCATCGCCCGCGACATCGCGCGCTTGGGCTTCAAGATCGTGGCCACCACCGGCACGGCGCGGGCGCTGCGCGCCGTGGGCATCGAGTGCGAGGAGGTGGGCAAGATCCACGAGGGCGGCACGTCGATCATCGACCGCATCGCCGCCGGCGAGGTGTCGCTGCTCATCAACACGCCGTTCGGCACCGCCACGCGCGGCGACGGCTACGAGATGCGCGCGGCCGCCGTGCGCCACGGCGTCACCTACGTGACCACGCTCGCCGGGGCGCAGGCCATGGTCGCCGGCATGGAGTTCATGCGCCACTCCGGCCTCGACGTGATCGCGCTGCAGGACCTTCCCCAGTGGAGAGGATAACGACATGACCTTGGTGAATGAGAAGGCGCGCATCCTGGCGAACGCGTGCGTGGGGCCGCGGCTGTGGCTCATGGAGCTCGAGGCGCCCGCGATCGCTGCGACGGTCGAGCCGGGGCAGTTCGTGCACATGAGGGTGCCGCTCATGCCCGAGCGCATCCTGCGCCGCCCGTTCTCGATCTACGCGCGCGACGTGCAGGCGGGCACGGTGGAGGTGCTCTACCAGGTGGTGGGCGCCGGCACCGACCACATGACCACGCTTAGGGAGGACCTCGCCTGCGAGCTCATGGGCCCGGTCGGGCGCGGCTGGCAGCCGCCCGCCTCGGCTCGGCGCGCCCTCCTGGTCGGCGGCGGCGTGGGGGCGGCGCCCCTGTTCATGCTGGCCGAGCAGCTCGTGGGCGCCGGCGTGCGCACCGACGTGGTCCTGGGCGCGCAGACGGAGTCGGCGCTCGCGTGCCGCGGGCGCTACGAGGAGCTGCTCGCGACCGGCGCGTCCTGCGGGTGCGCGGGCGCGCGCTGCGCCACCGACGACGGCAGCTTCGGGCGCGCGGGCTTCTGCACGTCGCTCGTCGAGGAGGCCCTCGCCGAGGCGGACGCGGCGGGCGAGCCCTACGACTACGTGGCCGTATGCGGCCCCGAGCCGCTCATGAGGATCGTGGCGGGCATGGCGGCTCAATCCGGCGTGCCCTGCGAGGTGTCCATGGAGAAGCGCATGGCCTGCGGCATCGGCGCGTGCCTGTCGTGCGTGGTGGACACGCGCGCGGGGAAGAAGCGCTCCTGCGTCGACGGCCCGGTGTTTCCCGCAGAGGAGCTGATGTGGTAATGGACGAGCGAAACGAGCAGAAGGCGGCGCGCGCCCCGCGCGCCACGAGCGTGAGCCTGGCCGTCAACCTGGGCGGGCTTGCCATGAGAAACCCCGTGACCACGGCCTCCGGCACGTTCGCCGCGGGGCGCGAGTACCACGACTTCGTGGACGTGGCGTCCCTCGGCGCCGTCACCACGAAGGGCGTGTCGCTGCACGGCTGGGAGGGCAACGCCTCCCCGCGCATCGCCGAGGTGCCCTCGGGCATGCTCAACTCCATCGGGCTGCAGAACCCCGGCGTGGCGCACCTCAAGGAGCATGAGCTGCCGTGGCTCGCCGAGGTGGGCGCCACCACCATCGTGAACGTGTCGGGGCACAGCTTCGACGAGTACGTGTCCGTGATCGAGGCGCTCGAGGACGCGCCGGTGGACGCGTACGAGGTGAACATCTCGTGCCCGAACGTGGACGCGGGCGGCATGACCATGGGCTGCCACGTGCCGAGCGTCGAGAAGGTGGTGTCGCTCTGCCGCGCGGCGACGGCACGCCCGCTCATCGTGAAGCTCACGCCGAACGTCACCGACGTCACCGAGATCGCCCGCGCGGCCGAGGCGGCGGGCGCGGACGCCATCTCGCTCATCAACACGCTGCTCGGCATGGCGATCGACGCGCGCCGGCGCCGCCCGCAGCTCGCGCGCGTGGTGGGCGGCTTCTCGGGCCCGGCCGTGAAGCCCGTGGCCCTGCGCATGGTGTGGCAGTGCCACAACGCCGTGAAGGTGCCGATCCTCGGCATGGGCGGCGTCACCACCGGGACCGACGCCGTGGAGTTCATGCTGGCCGGCGCCACGGCGGTGGCGGTGGGCACGGCGAACTTCATGAACCCGCGCGCGACCGTCGACGTGATCGACGGCATCATCGACTACTGCGAAGAGCAGGGCGTTTCGGACGTCAACGAGCTGATAGGAGCGCTTCAATGCTAACGAACGACCTCAACCCCAACTTCCGCGAGCTGCCCCAGCGCGACCGCGTCATCGTCGCGCTCGACTGCAACGCCGCCTGGGAGGCCATCGTCATGGCCGACGCCCTGGTGGGGAAGGCGTCCTGGGTCAAGGTGGGCATGACGCTGTACTACGCCGAGGGCCCGGCCATCATCCAGATGTTCAAGCGCCGCGGCTTCAAGGTGTTCCTTGACCTCAAGTTCCACGACATCCCGCACCAGATCGAGGGCGCGGCGCGCTCGGCTGCGGCGAGCGGCGCCGACATGATCACCATGCACACGGTGGGCGGCCTGGCCATGATGCAGGCGGCTCAGCGCGGCGCGGTGGCGGGCGCGGCCGAGATCGGCGCCTCCGTGCCGGCGACGCTCGGCATCACGGTGCTGACCTCGATGGACGACGAGGCCCTGGCCTCCACGGGCGTGACGCGCCCCCTGCGCGACCAGGTGCTCGCCCTGGCCGACCTCGCGCGCAACGCCGGCATCTCCGGCGTGGTTGCCTCGCCGCAGGAGGCGGCGGCCCTGCGCGAGCTTCTGGGCCCGGACGCGTTCATCGTCACGCCCGGCGTGCGCCCCGCCGGCGCCGCGCTGGGGGACCAGAGCCGCGTGGCCACGCCGGCCGAGGCGTTCGCCGCGGGCGCGTCGCACATCGTCGTCGGCCGCCCCATCACGCAGGCGCCCGACCCCGCCGCGGCCTTCGACGCCATCGCGGCCGAGCTCGAGGGCTAGGCGCCTCCCTCGGCGCCGGCCGCGCCTTCTCGCCTGCTGAGCCCCGCGCGGGACGAGGGCCTGCCCTCCCGCGCGGGGCTCCTTTTCGCGCAGGAGGGCTCCACCTGTAGAGGATTTGTGATGGAAATGTTAATTTTCCCAGTTCAACACCTGATTCATCCATAATATGGGCGCTTGAGTTGCCCAAGGGCGCGCACGTGGCGCACTAAGCGGCCTCAAGCAGGCATTTCACGTACTGACGTGCGCCCGCCGGGACCACGTAACCTGCAATCCGAGTTTGGTGAAAGAAGAAGGAGACAGATTCATGGCTATCCCCCAACTCAGCCCTGAAGCACGTGCGGAAGCCCTTGAGAAGGCGAAGGCCGCCCGCATCAAGCGCGCCGAGGTCCGCGAGGACCTGAAGTCGGGCAAGCTCACGATCGAGCAGGTGCTCGACATGAAGGAGGACCCCATCGTGGGCCGCATGAAGGTGTCCACGCTCATCGAGACGCTTCCGGGCTACGGCAAGGCCAAGGCTGAGAAGGTCATGAGGGAGCTCCAGATCGCCGAGAGCCGCCGCCTGCGCGGCTTGGGCGACCGTCAGCGCACCGCCCTGCTGGAGCGCCTGGGCTAGTTCATGCGGCGCGGCAACCTCTTCGTCATCTCAGGGCCGTCAGGTGCCGGCAAGGGCACGCTGGTGGCCCGCCTGCTCGAAGCCGTGCCTGACGCGTGGGTGTCCGTCTCGGCCACCACGCGCGCCCCGCGCGACGGGGAAGCAGAGGGCGTGCACTACTTCTTCAAGTCCGAGGACGAGTTCATGCGGCTCGCGCGCGAGGGCGGGCTTCTGGAGTGGGCGCGCTACGCAGGCAACTGCTACGGCACGCCGCGCGCCTCGGTCGAGGAGCACATGGCCGCAGGCGACCAGGTCATCCTCGAGATCGACGTGCAGGGGGCCTTCCAGGTGCGCGAGAAGATGCCCTCCGCGCACCTCGTGTTCATCGAGCCGCCCTCGCTCGAGGTGCTCGAGCAGCGCCTGCGCGGGCGCGGCACCGAGGCCGAAGAGGCGGTCAAATCACGCCTTGACGCGGCCGTGGTGGAGCTTTCCCGCAAAATGGAGTATGATATACGGCTGGTAAACGACGACCTTGAGCTTGCCTTGGGCGAGCTGGTCGCATATGTGAACGAGCAAGCCGACAACCCGCGAGGATAACAGTCTATGAGCATTATCGAACCTGAGATCGACGTTCTGCTGAACGAAACCGAGAACGACCGCTTCCTGCTGTGCGCCTTGGCCTCCAAGCGCGCGCATGACATCAACGACATGATGCGCGGGCAGCGCGATCGCGCCATCCAGCTGCAGACCGCCGTGGAGATCGCGCGCGCGGCGGACAAGAAGCCGCTCTCGATGGCCTTCACCGAGATCGCCCGCGAAGAGGTCTCCTACGACCCCGAGTCCATCGACGCCAAGAACCACTAGCAACCGCTAGCCGGCTTCGCTGCTGACGAGGCAGCGAAGCCGCTCGACGCTGCGAGGGCCCCTGACCGCCCAGCTGCTCGCCTTGAGCGCTTCGCGCACAGCTTATGCGACCGAAGCGCTTCCGCGGCATCTGAGCGGTCAGGGGCCCTCGCGCTGGCTTGGCTGACGCTTTTCCCTTCTTCTCTTCCTTTGCGAGGTGCAACATGCCGGAATTCCAACGCATCGTCCTGGTCCACTACCACGAGATCGGCCTCAAGGGGCATAACCGCGCGAGCTTCGAGATGCGCCTTCTGCGCAACCTGGAGTCGCTGCTCGACGCGTTCCCCGTGGTGACCATCCACCGCATCGCCGGGCGCCTGCTCGTGTTCCTCAAGGAGGGCACGAGCCACGACACGGCGAACGCGTGCGCCGACGCCATCCTCGGCGTGCCGGGTGTGGCGCGCGTGTCGTGCGGCTTCAAGTGCGAGCGCGACCTCGACGTCATGGGGACGGCTGCGCGGGAGGCGCTCTCCGAGGCCGGCGGCTTCGAGAGCTTCAAGGTGAGCGCGCGGCGCAACCACACCGACTTCGCCATCGACTCCATGTGCATGAACCGCGAGATAGGCTCGGTTCTGTGCGAGGCGTTCCCCGAGAAGAAGGTGCGCATGAAGGACCCCGACGTCACGGTCGGCGTCGAGGTGGTGCAGAACGCCGCGTACGTGTACGCGCGCAGCGTGCGCGGCATCGGCGGGCTGCCCGTGGGGAGCTCGGGCGTGGTGGTGAGCCTCCTGTCCTCGGGCATCGACTCGCCGGTGGCCCTGTGGCGCATGGCGCGGCGCGGCGCGGTGTGCGTCGGCGTGCACTTCTCGGGGCGCCCGCAGACCTCCGACGCCTCGGAGTTCCTCGTCGACGACATCGCGCGCGTGCTCGAGAAGACGGGCTGCATCGCGCGCGTGTACGTGGTGCCCTTCGGCGACTGCCAGCGCGAGATCTCCGTGCTCGCGCCGCCGTCGCTGCGCATCATCCTGTACCGCCGCCTCATGTTCAAGGTGGCCGAGCGCCTGGCGCGCCGCGAGCGCGCCGGGGCGCTCGTCACGGGGGAGAGCCTGGGACAGGTGGCCTCGCAGACGCTCGACAACATCCGCGCCACCGACGCCGCGGTCGACCTGCCGGTGTTCCGCCCGCTCATCGGCACCGACAAGATCGAGATCATCGAGCAGGCTCAGCGCTTGGGCACCTTCGAGATCTCCTCGCAGGACGCGCCCGACTGCTGCACGCTGTTCATGCCGCGCGCCCCCGAGACGCATGCGAAGCTCGCCGACGTCGAGGCCGCCGAGGCGCAGCTGCCGATCGAGCAGTGGGTCGAGGAGCTTTCCGAGGCCGCCGAGGCGCACGACTACGCGTGCGCGGCCTACAAGCGCCGCAAGAAGGAGGCGTCAGCGCACGTCAGCTGCGCTTGACGTATGGCTGACGCGTGAGGCGGCGACGCGGCCGGCGCGCTCGGCGCATGCGGCCGCGATGCGGCAGGCGCGTCAGCTGCGCGCGGTCGTGGCGCGTCAAGTGCGCCAGATGCATGCGGCTGTGGTGCGGCACGTGCGTCAGCTGCGCGCAGCTGAAGCGCGAGCGACGTGCGGTGTGCGTGCGGCCATGACGCGTCAGGCGCGCCTGGATCATGCCCGATGAGCGGGGCCCTCACGCGAGGGCCCCGCCACGTTCCCGTCGTCCTTCTGCCCGACGGCGCCGCTACCCTGTCCTTGGGAGACGAGGGAAGGGGAGCGCATGGGATTCCAGGACTCGGCTTACTCGTGGCGCGTGCGCCTGCATCTGGGAGGGACGAAGCCCGCGGTCATCGCGGGCGTTCTTGCGTCCGCACTGCTCATCGTGCTCTGCGTGGCTTTCGGCGCCCTTGGCGCAAGCGGCTCATCCTTCGAGATCGTCAAGGGCTCAGCGGACGCCTCAGCCTCCGAGATCGCCTCCTCTTCCTCGGCTGCCGCAGAGGAGGCGCCGCAGATCTGCGTGCACGTGGGCGGGTGCGTGGCGCACCCCGGCGTGTGCTACCTGCCCGCGGGGGCGCGCGTCACCGAGGCCGTCGAGGCGGCGGGCGGGTTCGCCGACGGCGCGGCGCATGACGCGGTGAACCTCGCGCGCGTGCTCAGCGACGGTGAGCAGATCATCGTGCCCTCGGCTGACCAGGCGGCTGCTGCCGCGAGCCCGAGCGCCGATGCAGGGGGCGCAGGCGCCCCGCCCGCAAGCGCGGTGGGAGGGCGCGTCAACATCAACACGGCCGACGTGGCGCAGCTGGTGACGCTCGACGGCGTCGGCGAGGCCACGGCGCTCAAGATCGTCAAGGACCGCGAGGCGAACGGCCCCTTCAAGACCATCGAGGACCTCAAGCGCGTCTCCGGCATCGGCGACAAGAAGTTCGAGGGCCTCAAAGACCGCATATGCGTGGGGTAGCGGACCGCGAGGCCCCCGAGCTGGGGGCGGCGGATCATGAGGCGCCCGGCTTGGGGGCTGCGGGTTTTGGGGCGGCCAGGCCGGGGGCGGCGGATCAGGCGGATCGCAAGGCGCCCAGATCGGAAGCAGCGGGTTGCGTGCCGCCCAGGCCGAGCATGCCGCCGCTGCTCGTGGTCGCGCTCGCGTTGTGGGCCGCCTGCGCGGGCGCCTACACGCTGCTCGGCTCGCTTCCGAAGCCGGCGGCGGGTGCCTTCGGCGTGGCGGGCGCCGCGTTCTCCGCCGTCTGCGGCGTGCTTCTGGCGCGTCGGCGTCGGGCGGCGATATGGTGCGTCCTGCTCGGGCTCTGCCTGGGCGCCTGCTGCGCCGGATGCGGCGCGTACGCCGTGCGGGCTGCGTCCGAGCCTCTCGTCGGAAATGCGCGCACGTGGACGTTCACGCTGGCCGAGGACGCGCGCTCGGGCTCCTTCGGCGCGCAGGCGCTCGCGTGGGCGCAGGATGGTGCGGGCGCGCGCGTGAAGGTGAGCCTCATGCTCGGCGAGGATGCCGGGATGCTCCTCTCCGGCAGCAGGCTCGAGGCCACGTGCGCCCTCGAGGAGGCTCCCGAGGAGCGCCAGGCCTTCCTCTGGGGCGAGGGCGCGTGCGCCACGGCGCGCGCGAGGTCGCCTCGGATGCTCGAGGACAGAGGTCCGCTCGCGCCCGTCCGCGCCCTGCGCATGCAGGCCATCGGGGCGCTCGGGGCCTACGGCGGCGCGCAGGCGGGCATCCTGCAGGCGCTCGCGTGCGGGTACCGCGGCACCGTCAGGGACTCAGGCGCCTACGCGCGCTACCAGGCGGCAGGGCTCGCGCATCTGGTGGCGGTGTCGGGCGCGCACCTCTCCCTCGTCGTCGCCCTGCTCGGATGGGTGCTCGGCGCGCTGCATGCGCCCCGCCCTGCGCGCCTGGCGCTGAGCGCGGGCGTGGTGGGCGCCTACCTCGTGCTCGCGGGCGTGCCGCTCTCAGCGGTGCGCGCCGCGGCCATGGTGCTGCTCGCCCTCGTCGCGCCCGCGGCAGGGCGGCGCGCCTCCTCGCTCAACGCGCTCGCGCTGAGCATCATGGCCTTCGTCGCGCTCGACCCCTCCGCGTCTGTCTCGGCGTCGCTCTTCCTCTCGGCGGGCTCCGTGCTCGGCATCGTGCTCTTCGCGGGGCTCTTCCGCTCGTGGCTCGCCCCGCTTCCGCGCGCCCTGCAGGGCGCGCTCGCGCAGCCCCTGGCGCTCACCGCGGCGTCGAACCTGGTCGCGCAGCCCTTCTCAGCGGCGCTCTTCGCACAGCTTCCCCTCGTCGGGCTCGCGGCCAACGTGCTCGCGGCACCGCTCTTCACGCTCGGCTGCGTGGCGAGCCTCATCGCGGGCGTCGTCTCGTGCGCGTTTCCCGCGGCGGCGCCCCTCGCCGTCGAGGCGGCGGGCGCGGCGTGCCTGCCGCTCGAGGCGCTCGTAGCCCTCCTGGCGCGCCTGCCCTACGCCTGCGTCGCCGTGGACCTCTCCCTGGCGCCTGCCGTCATGCTCTCGGCGGCGGCGTGCGCGACGCTCTGGATCGCCTGGCCCCAGCCGCGCCTGCGCGTGCTTGCCGCAGGCGGCGGCGTCCTCGCCGCCGCGCTCGCGCTCATGCTGATGGTAGCGCCCTCCTTCCGCGGCGACGAGATCATCATGCTCGACGTCGGCCAGGGCGACGCCTTCGTCGTGCGCAGCGGCGGCGCGTCCGTGCTCGTGGACACGGGGAACCAGGACGCGCTCCTGCGCAGGGCGCTCGGGCGCAACGGGGTCTACGGCGTCGACGCGCTCATCGTGTCGCACGCCGACGACGACCACTGCGGCAGCATGGGAGTGCTCGAGGGCGTCGCGCACACGAGGCGCGTGTGCGTCGCCGCGGGCGTGCTCACGTGCCCCTGCGCTTCCTGCGAGCGCCTGCGCCTGCAGGCGGAGCGCCTCGCAGGCGCGCAGGGCGTGTGCGGCATGGAGCCGGGAGACGCCTTGGAGGTGGGGAGGTTCACGCTCAAGGCCGTCTGGCCGCATGCGTTCGCCGACGAGGGCGGCAACGCCGACAGCCTCTGCGTGCTCGCCTCGCTCGACGCCGACGGGGACGGCGCGGCTGACTGGACGGCGCTCTTCTGCGGCGACGCCGAGTCCGAGCAAGTGGAGCGCATCGTGGACGAGCAGGGCCTGCGCGGCGTCGACGTCCTCAAGGTGGGCCACCACGGCGCCCGCGTCGCGCTCACCGAGAAGCTCGCCGCCTCGCTCGCCCCGCGCGTGGCGCTCATCAGCTGCGGCGCCCGCAACCGCTACGGCCATCCGAGCGAGGAGGCCCTCACGCGCCTTGGGGCCGCAGGCGCGCGCATCATCAGGACCGACCAGACGGGTGACGCCCGGCTCTCCTTCGCCAAGGGCTCCCTCCGCATCACCACCGAGCGCCCTGGATGAGAAGCGGTGAGGCTCGGCTCGCTTCCCGCGGCAAGAGCCGAGCCTCTGCCGCCCCGTTCGCCACCTCTCAGGTTCCTCGCCGTTGTCCTGCGGGACGGCGCCGCGCTTCGGGTACAATGGGATGCATGACAACCCCGAAGAACACCGAGCTGCTCCCCGCCTACCTGGTGGTGGGGGAGGACGCGCTGAAGCGCGCGGCGGTGCTCGCGCGCCTGCGCACGCGCATGGAGGCGTACGGCGACCTCTCCTTCAACTCCGAGGACCTCAACGGCGAGGCGGTCGCGGGCGCCGACGTCGTCACGGCGTGCAACACCATGCCCTTCGCCAGCGAGAAGCGCCTCGTCTACGTGCGCAACGCCGACAAGCTCAAGAAGGCCGACTCCGAGGCGGTGGTGGCCTACCTCAAGGCGCCGAGCCCCACCACGGTGCTCGCGATGGAGGCCGAGAAGCTCGCGAGGAACACGCGCCTGTACAAGGCGGTCGCCGCAGTCGGCAAGAGCGCGGTCATCGACTGCACGCCGCCGAAGCGCTACGAGCTGCCGCGCCAGGTGCGCGCCATGGCCACCGCGCACGGCGTCACCTTCACCGAGGGCGCCGCCTCGAAGCTCGTTGAGCTCGTCGGCGAGAACACGGTGCACCTCGACAACGAGATCAAGAAGATCGCGCTGGCGCACCGCGGCCGCGACGCCGTCAACGAGAACGAGGTGATCTCGCTCGTCGCGCGCACAGCCGAGGTGAAGCCGTGGGAGCTCGTCGACGCGTTCGCGGCGCGCGACCTCAAGAAGTGCCTGCGCTACCTGCAGATGATGGAGTCGGCGTCGCCCCACGCGCTCATCACCATGTGCGTGAACCGCACGCGCGAGCTCCTCTGCGCGCAGTCGCTCATGCGCCGTGGCTCGGTGGCGCAGCTTCCCCACGCGCTCGGCATGCCAGACTGGAAGTGCAAGCACCATGCCACGTGGGCGCGCCAGTTCACCTCATCCGAGCTGCGCCGCGCCATCTGCACCGCCCGCGACACCGAGCGCGCCATGAAGAGCGGCGCCGACCCGGACGCGGCCTTCTGCGACTGGCTCGTCGCCACCCTCAAGCGCTAGGCGGCAGCTTGCGAGCGCGTTTGCGCCGCATGCCCCTCCGCACGCCATCCCACGCGCCCAAGTGCGCCATCCCACGCGCCCACCTGCATGAGCGCCCCTCGCTCGCATGCGCTCCCCAAACGAAACAGGGCCCGCGACTCATGGTCGCGGGCCCTGCGTCAACCTTGCTGCGGGCGCGTGCCGCTCGGCGCGATGAAGCTACTCAGCCGCTTCCTCAGCCTCGGCGGCCTCGGCCTTGGCAGCCTCCTCGGCCTCCTTGGCCTTGCGGGCCTCGGCAGCCTTGACGGCCTTCATGTGGGCCTCGCGGCGCTTCGCCTTCTCGGCGGAAGCGGCGGCCATGGCCTCCTTGCGGGCGGCCTTCGCGGCGGCCTTCTTGCTGCCCGTCTTCTCCTGCTTCTTGGGCTCGGGCTTCACGTAGGCAGCGCGGTCGGCGTCGGTCACGATGGTGTTGGCGAGCGCCATGATGCCGCTCTTGCGGTTCGCGGCCTGGTTCTTGTGGATGACGCCCTTGGAGACGGCCTTGTCCATGAGGCGGCAGGCGGCCAGCGCGCGGGCGTACGCCTCGGCGCCGTTGCCCTCGGCCACGGCGTCCTTGACGTGGCGGGTGGCCGTCTTCAGCTCGGCCTTGACGGCGCGGTTGCGCATGCGCGCCTTCTCGTTGGTGATGATGCGCTTCTTCTGCGACTTGATGTTCGCCATTTCGATCCTCCTTGTGAATCAACGCGTTGAGCAGGTGGTCAGCGACCAGGCGCATCAGCGCTGCAGGAGGTGGGTGCACGTGAAGATTCAGGGGCAGGATGCCAACGGGCGCGCGAAGAGGCGCGCAAGGGCACGCTCGCTCAGAGAGAGGGAGCGTGCTCAAGGCAGGCGGGATTTTCTGCCTTGCGACCGTTTGGTCATCCAGCGACTCGAATCCTCATGTGCAGCCACGTCTGCGGATGGGGCACGCCTCGGCATGCCCGCACGTATCGCTGAATACGCAAGGCAGTAGAATACCAGAGAAATTGCGCGCAGGCACGAAGAATGTGAAAAAAATCGCGCATGTCACGATACAATAGCGTCTCGACTGACATAAGAGACAGGCGAGGCGCGCAGCCAGCCCGCGCCTACATGAGGAACACGCCAGAGGAAGATACATGAGCTTCGACCCCTCCCACATCAGGAACTTCTCCATCATCGCGCACATCGACCACGGCAAGTCCACGCTGTCCGACCGCATCCTGGAGCTTACGGGCACGGTCTCGGCGCGCGACATGCAGGAGCAGCTGCTCGACTCGATGGACATCGAGCGCGAGCGCGGCATCACCATCAAGAGCCAGGCCGTGCGCGTGAACTACACGGCCGACGACGGCGAGACCTACCAGCTCAACCTCATCGACACCCCGGGACACGTCGACTTCACCTACGAGGTGTCGCGCTCGCTGGCGGCGTGCGACGGCGCGGTGCTCGTGGTGGACGCCACGCAGGGCGTCGAGGCGCAGACGGTGGCCAACGCCATGATGGCCATGAACGCCGATTTGGAGATCATCCCGCTCATCAACAAGATCGACCTGCCCGCCGCCGACCCCGAGCGCGTGCGCGCCGAGATCGAGGACGGCCTGGCGATCCCCGCCGACGACGCGGTTCTGGCCAGCGGCAAGACGGGGGAGGGCGTGCACGACCTGCTCGAGGCCGTGGTGTACAACATCCCCGCGCCCGTGGGCGACGCCACGGCGCCCCTGCGCGCGCTCATCTTCGACAGCTACTTCGACCCCTACCGCGGCGTGGTGGCGCTCGTGCGCGTGGTCGACGGCTCCATGCGGAAGGGCGACCGCATCCGCATGATGGCAACGGGCACCGAGGTGCTCGTGGAGGAGGTGGGCGCGCGCCGCCCCGCGGAGACGCCCCTGCCCGACCTCTCCGTCGGCGAGGTGGGGTACTTGGTCACGGGCCTCAAGGACGTGCGCCAGGTGAAGGTGGGCGACACCATCACGCTCATGGAGGGCGGCGTGGACGAGCCGCTGCCGGGCTACCGCGAGGCCAAGCCCATGGTGTACACGGGCCTGTTCCCCATCGACGGCGACCAGTACGAGCCCCTGAAGGAGGCGCTCGAGAAGCTCTCGCTCAACGACCCGGCGCTCATCTGGGAGCCCGAGAAGTCGCACGCCCTCGGCTTCGGCTTCCGCGTGGGCTTCCTCGGCCTGCTCCACATGGAGGTCATCAAGGAGCGCCTCGAGCGCGAGTTCGGCCTCGACCTTCTGGCCACGGCGCCCTCGGTGGAGTACCACGCGTTTCGGAAGGGGACGGGCGCGTGCGTGTCGCTGCACTCGCCGCAGGAGATGCCCGACCCCGGCGAGCTCGACCGCATCGAGGAGCCCTACCTCAAGGCCAAGGTGCTCATCCCGCCCGACTACGTGGGCGCGGTGATGGACCTCACGGTGGCGCGCCGCGGCACCTTCGTCACCATGAACTACCTGTCGCCGACCACGGTGGAGATGCTCTGGGAGATACCCCTGTCCGAGCTCATCATGGACTTCTTCGACAAGCTGAAGTCCAACACGAAGGGATATGCGAGCCTCGACTACGAGTTTCTGGGCTACAAGCCCTCTGACCTCGTGAAGCTCGACATCCTGCTGTCAGGCAAGCCCATCGACGCGCTGTCGTTCATCGTGCACCGCGACAAGGCGTACGACCGCGGGCGCGTGCTCTGCGAGAAGCTCAAGGAGATCATCCCGCGCCAGATGTTCGAGGTGCCCATCCAGGCTGCCATCGGCGGGCGCGTGCTCGCGCGCCAGACCGTGAAGGCGAAGCGCAAGGACGTGCTCGCGAAGTGCTACGGCGGCGACATCTCGCGCAAGCGCAAGCTGCTCGAGAAGCAGAAGGCCGGCAAGAAGCGCATGAAGGCCATCGGCAGCGTCGAGGTGCCGCAGGAGGCGTTCATGGCCATCCTGAAGGTGGACGAGTAGCCTGCGAGCTGGCGCCGCCCGCTGGCGGCTTGAGCAGTCCCGGGAGGCGCGGCGGGAGCCCGGGCAGAGCTCAGTCGCTCGGACAGTCCTGCTCGCACGGAAGCGCCGCCGGCGCTTCCGGCTCGTGCGGAACTCGCTTGGTGAGCACCGCCCGGGCTCCCGCCGCGCCCTGCGAGGGGATACGGTTTCGCGCTAGGCGAGGTCGTCCCTCACGAAGTTCGTCATCACCTTCGGCTCGATCTCGGGCGGCGTGATGCCGGCCTCGCGCGCCGCGGCGAGGCTCTTCAGCATCCAGGCCATGTTGCGGCCGAGCTGGCGCATGGTGTGCAGGCCCTCGCCGTCGCGCTCCGCCTCGCCGGGGGTGCGCCCGTAGGCGAGGCCCCAGTAGGTGCTCGAGATCACCGGCATGCAGTTGATCTGGAAGTACTTGTTGATCTGGTCGGCCGCCTCCACGGCGCCGGCGCGCCGCGCCACGCCCACGCCCGCGGCCGGCTTGAAGCGCAGGAGCGACCCGCCGGCGTAGAACATGCGGTCGAGCAGCGCGATGAGCGAGCCCGCGGCCCCCGCGTAGTACACGGGCGAGCCGACGATGATGCCGTCAGCCGCCGCGGCCTTCCCGATGAGCTCGTTGCAGCAGTCGTCGTCGAACGCGCAGCGGCTCTCCCCGCTGCGCGCGCAGGCGCCGCAGGCGATGCAGCCGCGGACCGGCTTGCTGCCGATCCAGGCGATCTCGGCCTCGACGCCCTCGGCGCGCAGCGCGGCGGCCGCCTCCTCGAGCGCGCGGTTCGTGTTGCCTTCCCGGCGCGGGCTTCCGTTGATGAGCAGGACCTTCATGCGTCTCCTCGTCTCTCGTCGCTGTTTCGTCCAAGCCCATTGTAGCGCTTGCGCAGCAAACTTGGGATGCTGCTCCTGCTCTTTCAGCGCTGTCGAGCGCGACACGCTCCTGATAGCCGCACGTGTGAGGCGACGACGGCATCCCGCAGGTGATTTGGACGTTAAGAAGGCAAGACAGCGGCTTCGCCCTAGGCGAGCGCCGCCTTTTTGGGGCGGCCAGCGCTGCGGGGGCTGTTGAAGTAGTCCATCACGTCGGAGGTTGACACCAGGCGGGCGCTGCCCACCTTCTCGGCGCCGAGGATGCCGTCGCGGATCAAGGCGTGGATCCGCGCGGTGCTGATGCCGAGCGCGTCAGCGGCCTCCTGCACGGTCATGGTCGGGACATCAGGCTCGTCTGCGCTGCACTCGACGGCCACGGCGATAACGCGTCCGCCCTCCGGCGCCTCGTGGTCCATGCGGGGCTCGGGCAGCGCGCGGCCTTCCCTCAGCGCTTGGGAGATCCACAGCGCGAGGAGGTCCTGCGCCATGAAGGCCGCGTCGAACAGGTCGGCGCCCTGGGTGCAGATGCCCAGATCAGGGAACTCCGCCTCCCACCCGCCGCTCCACGGCGTAACTACGGCCTCGTAGAGGTACTTTTTCATGGCGTATCCTTCCTTTCGCGAAGGGGAGGGCCGTTAGCGTAGCCCGAGCTTTTCCTTGATGCTCTGCTCGACTTTCGGCGACAGGTCGCCGGGGTGGCGAGGGATGGGGAACTCCTCTCCGGCGGCGTTGGCGTAGATGTCGTGGCTCCCGCCGTGCCTCACGAAGCGACCTCCCAGTTTTCTCGTGAGCCTCGCTGCCTCTCTTGCCGTCATCGGCATCTCCTCGCCTCCTTTCCGGGGACTATAATTATAACTAATAGTAACAATTATTGCAAGGGGACGTGTCAGGAGCAGCAAGGCTTCGGCAGCTTTTGCAGACAGGGAGCATTGAGGAAGGACGGCCATGGACTTTGGTTCCGAAAAGCGCTCGCATTCCTTCCGGGAAGCAGCCCAAGAACAGCCTCTCGCATCTTCGACAAGCCGGATTCCTCGCGTTGCCTGGCTCCTGCGCAAAGGGGCGCGTAAACTACCCTTATTTCACCTTGAAAGGAGGGCGCGTGATGTACAGCTGCGATGAGCTGGGCTTCGTCCGATACGACGCCGCGGCAACCGCGTACCTGATGTCGAAGGACAGGAAGCTGGCGCTGGCCATCGAGGCCGTCGGCAGCATCCGCCGTCCCGCAGACGGGGACGTGTTCGCCTCGGTCGTGAAGAGCATCGTCGGCCAGCAGATCTCGACGTCGGCGCTCAAGACCGTCCTCGGCCGCCTCGCGGTGAAGGTCGGCGACCCCGTGACGCCCGAGGCCGTCGGCGCCCTGAGCGTTGACGCCCTCCAGAGCTGCGGCATGACGTTTCGCAAGGCGGGCTACATCAAGTCCTTCGCCGACGCGGTCCGATCAGGCGAGTTCGACCTCGACGCGCTGGCGCGCATGGGCGACGAGGAGGCCGTCAAGGCGCTCACGTCGCTGAGGGGCGTCGGGAGGTGGACGGCGGAGATGGTCCTGATCTTCAGCATGAACAGGATGAACGTGTTCGCCTTCGACGACGTCGGCATACACCGCGGGATCCGCATGGTCTACCACCACCGCGACGTCAGCAGGGAGCTGTTCGAGAAGTACCGCCGGCGCTTCAGCCCCTACTGCACCGTCGCGAGCCTGTACTTCTGGCAGATATCGCACATGGACGTCCCCGGATACGACCGCGACTACGCCCCGAAGGGGCGCTGACGCGCCAGCAAGCGGTGTTTCGGGGTGATTCTGCGCAGGTTCGGCACGGAGGACGCGATTTGGGGTACCCTGACAGTCTCTGGTGAAACCGACGGCGAAAGCGACAAGGAGACCCATGAAGAGCACCCGGGAATACGACTGGCTCAACGACCCCTTCGACGAGAAGAAGTGCGCCGAGGAGCTTGACCGCGCCCGCTCCCGCGGCATGCGCGGCGCGGGGTGCGCGCTCGCGGTCATCGTCGCCATCGCCGTGGTTCTCGTAGCCGCGTTCGTGGTGATCGTCGGCTCAATCGGCAGCGGCGCCTCGATCTAGGGCGCCCACATGGCTCTGTTCGGCAAATACGAGGTGCTGCTGGCGCCGATGGCGGGCGTGAGCGACGTCGCGTTTCGCACGCTGTGCCTGGAGCAGGGGGCCGACCTGGCCTTCACCGAGATGGTGTCGGCGAAGGGGCTCTCGTACGCCAACGAGAAGACGCGGCATCTGCTCGCGCTGGCCGCAGGCGAGAGGAGCGTGGGCGTGCAGCTGTTCGGCCACGAGCCCGACACCATGGCGAGCCAGGCCGCCTGGGTGGAGGACGAGCTCGGCGAGGCGCTCGCGTACCTCGACATCAACATGGGCTGCCCCGCGCGCAAGATCGTGAGCAAGGGCGACGGCAGCGCGCTCATGAAGGCCCCGGACGTGGCGGCCCATATCGTGCGCGCGGTGAAGGCCGCGGTTTCGCACCCCGTCACCTGCAAGTTCCGCCGCGGCTGGGACGAAGGCGAGGAGACCGCGCCCGAGTTCGCGCGGCGCATGGAGGACGCCGGCGCCGACGCCGTCTGCGTGCACGGGCGCTACGCCGCCCAGCTCTACCGCGGCAGCGCCGAGTGGGGCGCGATCGCGCGCGTGAGGGAGGCCGTGTCCATCCCCGTGGTGGGCAACGGCGACATCCGCTCAGGCGCCGACGCGGCGCGCATGCGCGCGGCCACCGGCTGCGACGCGGTGATGGTTGCCCGCGGCGCCGAGGGCAACCCGTGGCTGTTCTCCCAGGTGAAGGCCGCGCTGGCGGGGGAGGCGGAGCCCGCGTGCCCCGACGTGGCGGCGCGCCTGTCCATGGCGAGGCGCCATGCCGCGCTGCTCGCGTGCCGCGAGGGGCGCAACATCGTGCGCATGCGCAAGCACGCCATGTGGTACGTGGCGGGGCTTCCCGGCGCCGCGGCCGCGCGCGGCAAGATCAACTACTGCACCACGCTCGAGGACTTCGGCCGCGTGTTCGACGAGCTCGAGCAGATTGCGAGCGAACATGCCTTATGACCCGTACCAGGCGCTCTACCTCCACGTGCCGTTCTGCGTGAGCCGCTGCCTGTACTGCGACTTCGCCACGCGCGCCATGCCCGCCGACGACCCTCAGATCACGCGCTACGTGGAGGACCTCGTGATGCAGATCCGCCGCGCGGGCAAGCAGGGCGAGCTCGCGGGCGTGGAGACGGTGTACGTCGGCGGCGGCACGCCGAGCCACGTGGGGTCGCGCCACCTCTCGCAGCTGCTCTACGCGCTCGGGCTGTCGATGCACCTCACGCCTGAGGTGGAGTGCACCGTCGAGTGCAACCCCGAGAGCCTTGACGAGCGCCTCGTGCGCGACATGTGGGCGCTCGGCGCGAACCGGCTGTCTGTCGGCGTGCAGAGCTTCGACGACCGCCTGCTGCGCGTGCTCGGCCGCGCGCACACGGCTGACGAGGCCCGACGCGCCGTCGACGCCGCGCTCACGCGCTTCGAGAACGTGAGCGTGGACGTGATGTGCGGCCTGCCCGGGCAGTCCGCCGAGGACGTTCGCGCGAGCGCGGAGGAGGCCGTGCGCCTCGGCGTCACGCACGTGAGCGTGTACCCGCTCACCATCGAGGACCACACGCCGTTCGCGCGCATGGTGATGCGCGGCGAGCTTGTGGAGCCCGACGACGACGTGGAGGCCGAGCACATGGAGGCTGCCGCGGAGGTGCTCGAAGGCGCGGGCCTTCACCGCTACGAGGTGGCGAGCTACGCGCGGGAGGGCTTCGAGAGCCGGCACAACACCGCCTATTGGACGGGGAAGCCCTACCTCGGGCTCGGGCTGTCGGCCGCCACGATGACGCAGAACGCCACGCGCCGCATGCGGCGCCAGGACGGCCAGGTGACCGACGACCTGAACCCCGCGCAGATGCTCGCCGAGGACCTCATGCTCGGCATGCGCATGTCGCGCGGCGTGAGCGACGAGCTTTTGGCGCGCGCCTCGGCGCTCCTGCCCGCCGCGCGCGGCGTGTTCGAGGGCCTTGCGCGCGACGGCCTGGCCGTGCACGAAGGCGGCCGCTGGTGTCCCACGAGCCGCGGCTGGCTGTGCGGCAACGAGCTCTACGGGCGAATCTTCGACCTCGCCACGTAGCGCAGCCACGCCCGAGGCGCCGGGCGCGCATCGCCGCGCCGCGCTTCTGCGCATTATGGCGCTTGCGTTGAATTTTCGGCGGTTCCCTCCAATCGTTTAGCACTCGGGGGCCGAGGCTGCTAAAATGCTGCGAGAGCTTGCGCTGCGCGGCCTGCGTCCACGTGCCCGCAGGCAGGAGAGGAGAAGGCAGAAGGCCGGAAGGCGGCCAAGCGCCGAAGGAGGAGTGCCGTGCTATCCGACAGGCGGCAGCGCGTGTTGAGCGCGCTCATCGAGGAGTACGTCGAGCGGGCGATGCCCGTGGGGTCGCGCACGCTCACCGAGCGCTATCAGCTCGGCGTGAGCCCGGCCACCGTGCGCAACGACCTGTCCGCCCTCGAGGACGCGGGCTACATCACGCAGCCCCACACCTCCGCCGGCCGCATCCCCACCGACGCGGGCTACCGCGCCTTCGTCGACGAGCTTCTGAGCCACGGCCTCGCCGCCGAGGAGCACCCCCACCGCGACATCGTCGACGAGCTGCGCGCGAGCGCCAGCGAGCTCGACGCGCTCATGGAGCAGACCTCGGCCGCGCTCGCGCGCCTCACCGACTGCCTCTCCATCGTGATGGCGCCGTCGTTCTCCGCGCACATCCGCCAGCTCTCGCTCATCTCGCTGTCGAACTACCGCGCGCTCATCGTGATCGTGGCCGAGGACGGCCGCGTGGCGAACCGCAGCGTCGCGTTCGCCGAGGAGGTCACGCCTGACGAGCTCGCCGGCGTGCAGAACCTGCTCGGGCGCCTGTTCGCCGGGAAGTCGGTGCGCGAGCTGCGCGAGGGGTTCGACGCGCCGACCTACGAGGCCCTGCGCGACCCGCTCGTGCAGCTCATCCTCGACGAGGTGATCGCGTGTCTGCAGGAGAACAACATCGGGCGGGCGCACCGGCTCGGCATGAGCTCGCTTCTGCGCAAGCCCGAGTTCAGCAGCTCGAGCGCCCTCCTTCCCCTCGTGCAGGTGCTCGAGGACGACTCCGTGCTCCTGCACGTGTTCGACGAGGCGTCCGCGCCCGCGGAGCCCGCGCAGGCGCCTGACGACGTGCCCGGCGCGGAGGGGGAGCACGTGATGGTGCGCATCGGGCGCGAGAACGCGGCCGTCGAGCTCTCCGGCGTGTCGGTGATCGCAAGCACCTACGGCCGCGGCGAGGGCGAGGGCATCGTCGCCGTCATCGGCCCGACGCGCATGGACTACACGCGCGTCATCCGCGCCGTGCGGGCGGCCCAGCACGTGCTGAGGGACGAGTGAGGCGAAGGCGCGGGCGAGAGCGACGGCGGGGGAGGCCCCTCGGGGCAGCAAGGTAACAAGGCGCGGCCGGTTTCGGGGCCGCGCGTTCGAGATAGGTGACAGAAAGGCATTACGAACCCATGGCTAAAGACTTGTACGAGGTGCTCGGCGTTTCGCGGGACGCCTCCGAGGCTGAGATCAAGAAGGCGTTTCGCCACAAGGCGCGCGAGCTGCACCCCGACGTGAACAAGGCCCCCAACGCGGAGGACCAGTTCAAGGAGCTCAACGAGGCGTACGACGTGCTCTCCGACGCGAACAAGCGCGCGCAGTACGACCGCTTCGGCACCATCCCGGGCGCCGCGGGCTCGAGCCCGTACGGCGGCGGCAGCGGCTACGTTGACTTCGAGGACCTCTTCGGCGGCGGCTTCGGCGGCATGGGCGACATCTTCTCCACCTTCTTCGGCGGGAGCGCCGGGGGCGGGCGCACGGTGCGCAAGGAGGGCCGCGACATGGGCATCGGGCTGCGCCTGACGCTCGAGGAGGTCGCGCGCGGCGTGAAGAAGGAGATCGTGTACGACCGCCTGGCGCCGTGCCCCGACTGCGACGGCTCGGGCCTCGGCGAGGGCGGCCGCGAGGTCACGTGCCCGGAGTGCAACGGCAAGGGCCGCGTGGTCACCGTGCAGCGCACCTTCCTCGGCGACATGCAGTCGTCCTCCACGTGCCCGAAGTGCCACGGCACGGGCTCGTCCATCGAGAACCCCTGCCCGGAGTGCGAGGGCCAGGGCCGCGTGCCCGACCGCCAGAAGGTGTCGGTCGAGGTGCCCGCGGGCGTCCGCGACGGCCAGCAGCTGCGCGTGTCGAGCTTCGGCGAGGCCGGCATGCAGGGCGCGGCGGCGGGCGACCTCATCGTCACCGTGCGCATCCAGCCGCATGAGTTCTACGAGCGCGACGGCGAGGACCTGCACGTGCAGGTGAGCGTGCCCATGGTCCAGGCGGCGCTCGGCGCCGAGATCGAGGTCGACGGCATCTTCGACGACGAGGAAGTGCCGGTGCGCATCCCCGAGGGGACGCAGAACGGCCAGGTCATCCGCTGCAAGGGCTTCGGCATGCCGCGCCTGCGCTCGGACGCGCGCGGGGATCTGTACGTGCACGTGGAGGTGGAGATCCCCCGCCGCCTCTCGAAGCGCGAGCGCGAGATCCTCGAGGAGCTCGCCGACGAGATGGGCGAGGACGTCTCGGAGGCCCGCTCGCCCCTGCAGAAGCTCCGCGACATGTTCTAGCCTGAAGGACCCCGGCCGCCGCTGGCCTCGCCAGCGGCGCTCGCCTTCCTCCCGTTGCAAAGGAGACTCCTTGTCCCTCCACCAGTTCTTCCTGGATGACCAGGTGCTCGCCGACGAAGGCGCCGCGGTGTTCCCGCTGCGCCTCGCGCCCGACGACGCGCGCCACGCCCGCGTGCTGCGCCTCGCGCCCGGCGAGCACGTCGCCGTGGTGGACGCGGCGCGCGACTACTTCGAGTGCGAGGTCGTCTCCTTCGACGACGCGATGCCGCTCGTGCGCATCGCGCGGCGCCTCGACGCGCCTGACGACGGCCCGCGCGTGATCCTGCTCCAGGGGCTCGCCAAGGGCGACAAGATGGAGACGGTCATCCGCCATGCCACCGAGGTGGGCGTCGAGGCTTTCGTGCCCTTGAGGTGCGCGCGCTCGGTGATGAAGGTGGACGCCAAGAAGGCCGCTGCGAAGCGGAGCCGCTGGCAGGCCGTCGCGAAGAGCGCCGCCATGCAGGCGGGACGCCGCGCGGTGCCCGAGGTGAGCGAGCCTCTGGGCCTGCCCGAGGCGTGCGAGCTTCTGGCGAACGCCACCGCCGTGCTCGTGTGCTGGGAGGAGGCGCCCCAGACGGCGACGATGCGCGCGGCGCTTTCCGACGCGCTGGCGCATGCGGGCTGCGCCGTGGCGGCCGACGCGCGCGTGGCCGTGGTGGTGGGCCCCGAGGGCGGCCTTGCCCCCGAGGAGGTGGAGCGCCTGCTCTCGTGCAACCCCCGCGCGCGCCTCGTGTCGCTCGGGCCGTCCATCCTGCGCACCGAGACGGCCGGCGTCGTGGCGCCGGCGCTCGTCCTCTACGAGCTCGGCGGCATGGGCAACGCGGGCGGCGCGCTCGGGGCGTCTGAGGCGCTCGGGGCGGGGGGCCTCTGATGCGGTTCGCCGTGGTCAACCTGGGGTGCAAGGTGAACCGCGTGGAGTCGGACGGCTTCGAGCGGCTCCTTCTGGCGGCGGGCGGCGTGGAGGCCCCGCAGGAGGAGGCCGACCTCATCGTGGTGAACACGTGCACGGTCACCGCCGAGGCCGACAAGAAGACGCGCAAGGCCGTCCGCCATGCGCTGCGGGCCAACGCGTCGGCCCGCGTGGCGGTCACCGGCTGCGCCGCGGCCATCGACGAGGACGCCTTCTCGTCCATGGACGCGCGCGTGAGCGTGGTCCCCAAGGCCGGCATGGGCCTGTGGCTCGCCGACGCCGCTCACGCGGGCGCGGGCGCCGCAGCTGCGGAGGCGAGCGCGGCCTGCGAGCCTGACCTCGCGCTCTTCTCCTCGCGCACGCGCGTGGGCGTGAAGGTGCAGGACGGCTGCGACAACGCGTGCACCTACTGCATCGTGCACGTGGCGCGCGGGCGCGCGACGAGCCGGCCGGCACCCGAGGTCCTCGCCGAGGTCGTGGCGCTCGCCGCTTCGGGCGTGCGCGAGATCGTGCTCTCGGGCATCAACCTCGGCTCGTATCGCTGGGAGGGCAAGGGCCTGGCCGCGCTGCTCGAAGAGCTCCTCGCCGCCACCGCGCGCCTGCATGAGCCCGGCGAGCCGCCGTGTCGCTTCCGCGTGAGCTCCGTCGAGCCCATGGACGTCGACGACGGCTTCGCGAGCCTGCTCGCCCGCGCCGACGGGCGCGTCTGCCGCCACCTGCACCTGCCCCTGCAGTCGGGCAGCACCAAGGTGCTCCGCGAGATGGACCGCCCGTACACCGCCGAGGAGTTCAAGGGCCTCGTGGGCCGCCTGCGCGCGCAGGTGCCCGCGCTCTCGCTCACCACCGACGTCATCGTGGGGTTCCCCGGCGAGACGGAGGGGGAGTTCGCCGAGACGCTCGAGGTCGCCCGCGCCTGCGCGTTCAGCAAGATCCACGTGTTCCCCTATTCGCAGCGCGCAGGCACGCCCGCCGCCGCGCGCGCCGACCAGGTGCCGCCGCCCGTGAAGGCAGCGCGCGCCGCCCGCCTGCGCGCGCTCTCCGACGAGCTGCGCGCCGCCGACCGGGCACGACGCGCCGGCACCAGCGAGCTCGCGCTCGTGGAGGAATCCGGCCGCGCCATGACCGAGAGCTACCACGAGACCACCGCCCCCGCCAACGCAAAGCCCGGCGCCCTGATCCAAGTGAAGCTCTAACATCATGCAGTCCAAAAAGGTTCTTCTTATATCCCTTGGTTTTAGTGATGTCGCAGGGGACCCGGCGCCTCGGGAGCCCGGGCGGTGCTCACCAAGCGAGTTCCGCACGAGCCGGAAGCGCCAGCGGCGCTTCCGTGCGAGCAGGACTGTCCGAGCGACTGAGCTCTGCCCGGGCTCCCGAGGCGCCACCCGGGACTGTTTGGCCCCGCGCTCTGCTACAATAGCCGCATGACCGATCAGACACAGATTACCCTCACCATCCCCGACAGCGTGAGCATGGCGCTCGTGGTCGGCGAGGCCGACGAGATCCTGCGCACGCTGCAGGACGCCTACGAGGCGCGCATCACCGTGCGCGGCAACGCCATCTCGCTCGTCGGCGACCCCGTCGAGGTGCAGTCGCTCACCGCCATCTTCTCCGACCTCGTCAAGCTCGTGAAGGGCGGCGACGTGCCCGACGCCGCGTACGTGCGCCACGCGCTCGACCTCATGCGCACGGCGGAGTTCTCGCCCACGGCGCTGCGCGAGGACGTCCTGCTCACGTACCGCGGGCGCGCCGTGCGCCCGAAGACCACGGGGCAGAAGCGCTACGTCGACGCCATCCGCGCGCATACCATCACCTTCGGCATGGGGCCGGCCGGCACGGGCAAGACGTATCTGGCCATGGCCATGGCGGTCGCGGCGCTGAAGCGCAAGGAGGTCGGCCGCATCATCCTCACGCGCCCCATCGTGGAGGCGGGGGAGAGCCTCGGCTTCCTGCCCGGCACCCTCACCGAGAAGGTCGACCCCTACATCCGCCCGCTCTACGACGCGCTCTTCGACATGTGCGACGCCGAGCGCGTGAACCAGCTCATCGAGGCGGGCACCATCGAGATCGCGCCGCTCGCCTTCATGCGCGGGCGCACCCTGAACGACAGCTTCATCATCCTCGACGAGGCGCAGAACACCACCCCCGAGCAGATGAAGATGTTCCTCACGCGCCTGGGCTTCGGCTCGAAGATGGTCATCACCGGCGACGCCTCGCAGATCGACCTGCCGCGCGGGGCCTCGGGCCTCACGCGGGCGCGCAGCATCCTCGAGGGCGTCGACGACATCGCGTTCTGCACGTTCACCGGCAAGGACGTCGTGCGCCACTCGCTCGTGGCCGCCATCGTGGCGGCCTACGACCGGGCGGCCTCCGCGGCGAGCCGGTCCTGAGGCAAGGCGGAGAGGAGCCCCATGGAGATCTACGTCGACTACGCCCATTGTGCTGACGAGTTGCGCGCGCTGCCCGTCGAGGAGCTCGTGCGCTTCGTGCTCGAAGCCGAGGAGATGCCCGAGAGCACCGAGGTGTCCGTGAGCTTCGTCACCGACGAGGCCATCGCCGCGCTGAACGAGGAGTTCCGCGGCAAGGCCGGCCCCACCGACGTGCTGTCGTTCGAGTGCGACGGCGCGGATGACGCGTTCTACGAGGCCCTGCTTCCGCCCGACGGCGCGGCGGGCGCCGCATGCGACGAGCTCCCCTTCGAGCTCGGCGACGTGGTCATAGCCCCCGACGTGGCGCGCCGCCAGACCGACCTGTACGGGACCACCTTCGAGGGCGAGGTCACGCTTCTGCTCGTGCACGGCCTCCTCCACCTCGCCGGCTTCGACCACATCGCCGACGACGAGGCGGAGGAGATGGAGGCGCGCGAGCGCGAGATCCTGGGGCTGTGGGCCGACGCGGGGCACGAGGGCGTGCGCCACGTGCGCGACGACACCATCCGCGTCCGCGGCGACCACTGAGGAGCGCGCATGTCCCGCCAGCCGAACATACCTGACGCGTCGGGCGCGCCTTCCCGCGCGGGCGCATCCGAGGCTCCCGCCGCGCAGGCCGCGCCGTCGCGCGTCAGCGCCCCCGACGCCCGCAATACCTCCAGCGCCCCCGACGAGTCGCGCTTCGTGCGCCACGCTGCCGACAGCCGCGCCAGCGCGCGCACGCGCTTCACGCTCTTCCGCGCGTTCTCCTGCGCGTGGGAGGGCATCGCCTACGCCTTCACCTCGCAGCGCAACCTCAAGATCCACAGCGCGTTCGCCGTGCTCGCCGTGGCGCTCGGCTTTGCGCTTCGCATCTCGGAGGCCGGCTGGCTCTCCGTGGTGGTCTGCATTGCGCTCGTCATGGCGCTCGAGGTGGTGAACACGGCCGTCGAGTCGGTGGTCGACCTGGTGTCACCCGAGTGGAACGAGCTCGCCAAGCGCGCGAAGGACTGCGCCGCCGGGGCGGTGTACCTCGCGGCGGGCGCCTCGCTCGTCGTGGCCGCGATCGTGTTCCTGCCGCGCCTCTGCGCGCTCATCCTCTAACGAGAAACGAGAACTGACATGGACCTGGACGCCTTCTTCGCCGAGAACCCCATGGGCGGCACGCCCGACGCCCTGCCCGACGGCTTCAAGTCGGGCTTCGTCACGCTCGTCGGCCGTCCGAACGCGGGCAAGTCGACGCTTCTGAACGCCGTCATGGGCAAGAAGATCGCCATCACCTCGGACACCGCGCAGACCACGCGCCACCGCTTCCGCGCCGTGCTCACGCGCGAGGGCTTCCAGATGATCATCGTGGACACGCCCGGCTTGCACAAGCCGCACGACGCGCTCGGCGAGGAGCTCAACACCTCGGCCATCAAGGCGCTCGAGGACGTCGACGTGGTGGCCATGCTCATCGACGCCTCGGCGCCGATCGGGCGCGGCGACGCGTGGGTGGCCGAGCAGGTGCGCGCGGCGCGCGGCGCGAGGAAGATCTGCGTGCTGTCGAAGTGCGACCTGGCGACCGAGGCGCAGATCGCCGCCCAGCGCGAGGCCGCCGAGGGACTCGCCGACTGGGACGCCATGGTGGCGCTGTCGTCGGAGACGGGCTACAACGTGGAGGCGTTCGTGGAGGAGGTCACGTACTTCCTGCCGGAGGGCCCCGCGTGGTTCCCGCCCGACATGGAGACCGACCAGCCCCTCGAGGTCATGATCGCCGAGTTCGTCCGCGAGAAGATCCTGCGGGGCTTCCACGACGAGGTGCCGCACGCCATCGGCGTGGTGGTCGAGGAGATGGAGTACGTGCGCAAGACCGACCTGACGCGCATCTACGCCATCGTCTACGTGGAGCGCGACAGCCAGAAGGGCATCATCATCGGCAAGCGGGGGAGCGCCCTCAAGCAGATCGGGACCGAGGCGCGGCGCGACCTCGAGCAGCTCCTGGGCACGCGCGTGTTCTTGGACCTGCGCGTGAAGGTGAAGAAGAACTGGCGGCGCGACGCCAACCAGATCCGCCGCTTCGGCTACGGCGAGGGGCTGTAAGCGCGCCCGCCGCTCGACGTGCGGCGCGCGATGCGGGCGGCGGGGCGCCGCCGCGGGGCTCCTCCGCCGCCGAGCGTCGCCCTCGGGCGTCCTTTTCGCAGGTGAACTTGATGTGAATTGGCAACGAAATTCATGTGGGGTTTCTTTTTGGCTATAATGGGCGCAGCCGTAACGAGGAGAACCCTTTCATGATATGCCCTAACTGCAAAACCGAGAATCGCGCCGAGGCCAAGTTCTGCGACGAGTGCGGGTTCGACCTGCGCGCGTCAGCCGTCGAGGAGGCGGCCGCAGCAGAGGAAGCCGCCGCCGCGAGTGCGCAGGCTGCTTGCGCCGGGGAAGCCGCATCCGATGCGGCCGACGCGCCGGCGCCGGCTGACGCGGCCCCCAACCAGGTGATCGCCGAGGCGCTCGGCGAGGTGCGCGCGCTGCGCGACGCCGTGCCGCCCGTCATCAAGGTGCCGGCCATCGTGTCGGTGCCCGACATCACGATCGAGGACGCGCCCGAGCCGGCGGCGTCAGAGCCCAAGCTGGAGGCTTCCGCACCTGTTGAGGCTCCCGCGCCCGCCGAGGCGCGCACGTCCGCAGCGCCCGCGAAGCCTGACATCCCCGCAATCGCCGAGCCCGCGAGACCCGCCGCTGACGGCGCGCCTTCCGCAGGCGCCAAGGAGCCCGCGTCCTCCGACGTCCGTCCTGACACCCCCTTCGCCGAGGCGCGCGCGATGTTCGGCCCCAAGGGCATCTCGGCCGAGGTGACCGCCGACCTCTCGGGGCTCGAGCGCCTCGTCGACTCGAGCTACGTGCCGCCCTCGTCGTCGGGTCGCGCCGGCGACACCATGGAGATCCCGCGCATCGAGGAGGACCCGGCGCCGCGCGCCACCTCCTTCCGCGCCGAGGTCGACCGCAAGGAGGCGCGCCGGCAGCGGCGGGCGCAGCGCAAGCTCGAGCGCGAGCAGGCAAGACGCGCCAAGGAGCTGCAGAAGCAAGGGGCCGTCGCTGCGTCGGGCGCGCCCCCCGCGCTTGACGACCTGCCCGCCGTCGAGCCCGAGCCCGAGCCCGCGGCCGTCTCCGATCCCGAGGCCAAGGTCGCGCCCGAAGCCGCGCCCGAGACGGCGACCGCGCCTGAGATCCCGGCGGAAAGCGCGCCCGATGCTTCGGCCGAGGCCGCGTCTGCGCCTTCCCCCGAGCCCGAGCACGCCGAGTCAGAGTCCGCCGGCCATGCCGGCCAGCCGTCCGAGCCCCGCAGCTCCGCGCCTGCGGGCCACGCTGACGCCCCCGGCGATTCCGCCGCGCGGCCGCGTCCCCGCACGTCGGTCATCGCCGGCATCGTCGTCGCCTGCGTCATCGTCTGCGCGGCCATCGCGTTCGGCACCTACAGCGCCGAGCTCTGGGGCGGCAAGGTCGTCCCCGACGTCGCCGGCAAGTCGCAGGCCGACGCGCGCTACCTGCTTGAGGAGAAGGGCTTCGCCACCATGACCACGCAGGTGAAGTCCGACGAGGTCGAGGGCCTCGTGATTGAGACCGACCCGGCGGCGGGCGAGCGCGCCGACAAGGGCAGCGAGATCACGCTGCGCGTCGCCACGGCGCGCAGCATCCCCGAGGTCGCCGGCAAGCCGCAGGCCGAGGTGGAGAAGCTCATGGCCGAAGAGGGATTCGAGCGCGTCGAGTACGTGCTCGTGAAGTCGAACGAGGCCGAGGGCACGGCGCTGTCGGTCACGCCTGAGCCGGGCACGCGCGCGAAGGCGTCAGAGCCCGTCAGGGTGGAGGTCGCGCAGGCCTACACGGTGCCCGCGGTCGAGGGGAAGACCACCGCCGAGGCGACGAGCGCGCTTGAGGCCGAGGGCTACGAGGTGACCACGGCCCCGCACAACACCGAGGAGCTTCCCGAGGGCACGGCCGTCTCCACCGACCCGGCGGCGGGCACGAAGCTCCCCTCGGGCTCGACGGTCACGCTCTACGTGGCGCACAACCGCTCGACCGACCTCATCGAGTTCACGCGCGCGTTCTTCACCGACTCGCCGGTGATAACCTACGCGGACAAGGTCTACAACACCAGGCCGAACACGCTCGAGCTGGCCTACGTCGGCAACGACACGGTGAGCTTCAGCATCCAGGGCGTCGAGGTCGGGTTCATCTTCGGCATCGCCATCGAGAACCCGAACGGGCAGGCCACGCTCACCGGCACCATCACCTGGGACGATGACGACAACATCGTGTCGACGAGCCCCGTGATGAAGCAGGGCGCCTGATCGGCCGTGGCCGCGCCCACCTACCGCGCCCGCGCGCTCGTCCTGCGCAAGACGAAGCTGGAGGAGAGCGACCTCATCCTCACGCTGCTCGCCGAGGACGGCAGCCAGCTGCGCGCGGTGGCGAAGGGCGCGCGCAAGCCGCGCAGCTCGTTCGCGAGCCGCCTCGAGCTCTACAGCGAGGTTGACCTTCTGTGCGCGCGGGGCCGGAGCCTCGACGTCGTGAAGGAGGCGCGCCTCGTCAAGGGCCGCGACGCGCTGCGCACGAGCGTCGAGCGCGCCGCCGGGGCCGCGTGCGCCTCCGAGCTCGTCGAGCGCGTGTCGCTCGAGCACGTCTGCGCGCCGCGCCTCTTCGCCGCCACCGGCGTGGCGCTCGACTCGCTCGCGCGCGCCAGCGTGGCGCAGGTCCCCATCATCACGGCGGCCCACCTGCTGAAGGCGTTCTCCCTCGCCGGCCTGCGCCCGAGCTTGGAGGCGTGCGTGGCGTGCGGGAGTCCGGCGGAGCCGGCGGCGGGGCAGGTGCGCTTCTCGGCCCCCGACGGCGGCGTGGTGTGCGCGCGCTGCGCGTCCCGCGTCCAGACGACGCTTCTGCCCGAGCAGACCCGCGCCTGGGCGTGCGCGCTCATCGCCTCCACCTTCGCCCAGATCGAGCAGATGGACGCGCCCGCCCAGGCCGGCGTCGACCTGCTCCAGCTCTGCCAGGCCTGGGCCGCCGCCCACCTCGGCGTTCGCCTCAAGTCGGTCCAGTTCCTCCTCACCTGCGGCCTGCTCTGAGCCTGTTCTCGCGGCGTGACGCCTTCGGGGAGGGGCGGCGCGACTTCGGGCGCGAGAGCGGGCGCGGCTCCTGCTCCGATCCCTTCGATTTCCCCTTGTTTTTGAGGTGTCGCTGTCGTATACTAGAAAAGCTGTGCACAGGCGCAGCTCGTCTGACCTTAGCCTGCATGGGCCACCCTCTTGCTCGCTCAGATCTGACGGGACACGTACATGCCGTAAGGCACGGGCGATGAGGCCCGCACGAACACGAAAGGTGGAGACATGGCTGACAAACTGAGCATCAGCAAGGAGCGCACCGCAGAGCTCGTCAAGGAGTTCGGCAAGGGCGAGGGCGATTCCGGCAGCGCCGAGGTGCAGGTTGCCATCCTCACGGAGCGCATTCGCAACCTGACCGAGCACCTCAAGGTGCACAAGAAGGACAACCACACCCGTCGCGGCCTGATGATGCTCATCGGCAAGCGTCGCGGCCTGCTGAAGTACATCAAGCAGCGCGACATCGACGAGTACCGCGCGCTCATCAAGAAGCTCGGCATTCGCGACAACATCTAATCGCGTCAGCATCGGGGCCCGCAAGCTTTGCGGGCCCTGTGTTTGTTGAGTCGGTCGAAGCTGCCAGTGGGGCTGCTTTGCTCGAGAGGCGCGGTGAAGGTAAGTAGCCGCCCCTCGAAGAAGCTCACGCGCAATGAGGCGCGCGAGGTGAAGAGAAAGACACGAAAAAACATGACCAAGATCGTCGAATCCTTTGAGCTGTACGGCAAGGAATACCGACTTGAGACCGGCGAGCTGGCCAAGCAGGCCACCGGCGCCGTTCTCGCAACCTGCGGCGACACCACCGTGCTCGTGACCGCCGTGGTGTCCAAGCAGGAGCGCGACTACGACTTCTTCCCGCTGACGGTGGACTTCCAGGAGAAGATGTACTCCGTGGGGCGCATCCCCGGCGGGTACCTGAAGCGCGAGACGAAGCCGTCCGACCACGGCACGCTCACGGCGCGCATGATCGACCGCCCCATCCGCCCGGGCTTCCCGGACGGGTACAAGAACGAGGTCCACATCGTGGTCACGCCGTTCGTGTGCGACGGCCAGCACCTGCCTGACACCATCGCCGTCAACGCCGCCTCGGCGGCCCTCCTGGTCGGGGGCGCGCCGTTCGACGGCCCGGCGGCCTGCGTGCGCATCGGGCGCATCCGAAACGAGGAGACCGGCGAGCTCGAGTTCGTGGTGAACCCCACCGTCGACGAGGAGGCCGCGTCCGACCTGGAGCTGACCATCGCCGGCACCGCCGACTACATCTCCATGGTGGAGGCCGGCGCGCATGAGATCTCCGAGGAGGACATGCTCGCCGCCATGACGTTCGGCCAGGAGGCCATCGCCGCGTTCTGCGAGAAGCAGAGGGAGTTCCTGGCGAAGGTGAGCCCCACGCCGATGGACTACGTCATCCACGCCGCCGACCCCTGCGTCGCCGAGCGCATCGAGCCCTACTTCGAGCAGATGTCCGCGGCCCTCAAGGACGCCGACAAGCTCGCCCGCATGGGCAAGGTGGAGCAGCTCAAGGCCCAGGTCAAGGAGACCGAGTTCACCGAGGACGAGCGCGCCGCCTGGGGAAGCGACATCGCCGCGGCCCTCAAGAAGCTCGAGAAGCGCGCCATGCGCAAGATGATCATCGAGACGGGCGAGCGCGTCGACGGGCGTGCGCCCGAGGAGGTGCGCCCGCTGCACATCGTCCCGGGGTACCTGCCCCGCGTGCACGGCTGCGGCCTGTTCCAGCGCGGCCAGACCCAGGTCATGAGCGTGTGCACCCTCGGCATGCTCAACGAGTGGCAGCGCCTCGACACCATCTGGCCTGAAGAGGGCAAGCGCTACATGCACCAGTACAACTTCCCGCCGTTCTGCACGGGCGAGACCGGCCGCATGGGCGCCCCGAAGCGCCGCGAGATCGGCCACGGCAACCTCGCCGAGAAGGCCATCCTGCCGGTGCTGCCCACCGAGGACGAGTTCCCCTACGCCATCCGCGTGGTGTCTGAGGTGCTCGAGTCGAACGGCTCGTCCTCCATGGCCTCCACATGCGGCTCCACGCTCGCGCTGATGGACGCCGGCGTGCCCATCAGCGCCCCCGTGTCCGGCGTGGCCATGGGCCTCATCAAGGAGGGCGACGACGTCGTCATCCTCACCGACATCCAGGGCATCGAGGACTTCCTCGGCGACATGGACTTCAAGGTGTGCGGCACGTCGAAGGGCATCACGGCGCTGCAGATGGACAACAAGGCCAAGGGCCTGTCGGTCGACATCCTCGCCCGCGCGCTCAAGCAGGCGCACGAGGGCCGCGCGTTCATCCTCGACGCCATGCTCGCCGAGATCGCCGAGCCGCGCGCCGAGATGCGCGAGACGGCGCCGCGCATCGAGACCATCAAGATCCCCGTGGACAAGATCCGCGACGTCATCGGAAGCGGCGGCAAGGTCGTCCGCGGCATCCAGGAGGAGACGGGCGCGTCCATCGACATCCAGGAGGACGGCACCATCCACGTCGGCGCCACCGACGGCACCTCCATGGAGGCCGCCAAGGCCATGATCCTCGGCATCGTGAAGGAGCCCGAGGTCGGCGAGGTCTACGAGGGCGAGGTCGTGGGCATCAAGGACTTCGGCGCCTTCGTCAAGCTCACGCCGGGCAAGGACGGCCTGCTGCACATCTCGCGCGTCGCCAACGGGCGCGTGGGCAAGGTGGAGGACGTGCTCAACCTCGGCGACGTCGTGAAGGTCGAGGTCCTCGAGGTGGACGCCAAGACGGGCAAGATCTCGCTCGACCGCCTCGACAAGCCGGACGCGCCGGCTGGCAGCGCCCCGGCGCGCGACGACCGCCCGCGCGAGCGTCGCGGCGAGCGCGCCCCCAAGGGCGACAAGCCGCGCCCGGGCCAGGGCACGCGCACCCCGCGCCGCCGCCACGGCAACGACGCGTAAGGAGAGCCTGACGCGCTGACGCGGGAGCCTTTGCGGCTCCCGCGTCGCTGTTTGAGGCTGCTGTTGAGAGCGCCGTGCAGATTTTCCGCGGGATTTTGGCAGAAATCTTCAGATATTTGCCCCTCATTCGTCGACGGAGGGGCGCATTTGCGGGAGATGGCTCCCGTCTTCATGTGTTTTTGCAGGTCAGTTTTTCTCGCGCGCGACAACGCGATCCCGCGCGCAGGCGCGGGACCCTGATTTTGACCAACATCTGAAGATTTCTGCCAAAATGCCTTGAGGATTCTGCACGGGGCTCACGAGACTTCCCCTCTTGCATGAAAACGACGCAATCGAAGGAGACATGATGATCAAAGTTGCTGTTGCCGGATGCGCGGGCCGCATGGGCTCGGCCGTCTGCGATGCCGTTCGCGCCGCAGACGACATGCAGGTCGTCTGCGGCATCGACCCGCACGCCGCAGACGCGGCGGACTTCCCGGTCTACGCCGCGGTTGACGAGGCGCTCGACGCACACGAGGTCGACGTGCTCGTGGACTTCACGCAGCCCTCCGTGGTGGCGGGCAACCTCGCCGCCGCCCTGCCGCGCGGCGTGAACTGCGTGGTGGGCACCACCGGCCTCGACAACGCGACGCTCGAGGAGCTGGCCGGCCGCGCGGCGGGCGACGCGTGCCTGTTCTACGCGCCGAACTTCACCACGGGCGCCGTGCTCATGATGCAGTTCGCGAAGGCCGCCGCGCCCTACTTCCCCGAGGCCGAGGTGATCGAGTTCCACCACGCCAAGAAGAAGGACGCGCCCTCGGGCACGGCCGTGCGCACCGCGCAGATGATCTCGGAGGCCCGCGGCGGGCGCGCAAGCGAGGCCCCCGGCGCCGAGACCGAGATCGCCGGCGCCGAGGGCGCCCGCGGCGCGCTCGTCGACGGCGTGCCCGTGCACTCCGTGCGCTCGATGGGCTACGTCGCCAGCCAGGAGGTCGTGCTCGGCTCCATGGGCCAGACGCTCACCATCCGCCACGACTCGTGGGACCGCGCCTCCTACATGCCCGGCGTGCTCCTCGGCATCCGCAGCGTGGGCGCTCGTCGCGGCCTGATTGTTGGTTTGGAGAACTTCATGGCGTAACGCCTGCGAAACGCGAACAGTCGTGGCACAATATCAACCAGTTGTTCGTCGCGTGATGGCGCATGCGCGCGCCGTTGCGCGATAATGAGCGCAATACGCAGCAAGGCAAGTGAGGAGAACTTCATGTCTTTAGGTGAACCCCGTTTCGGCCGCATGATCCCGGCCATGGTGACCCCGTTCGACGAGAACCGCGACCTCGACCTCGACCGCGCCGGCGCGCTGGCCGACCGCCTCGTTGAGGGCGGCGCAGACGCGCTCATCATCAACGGCACCACGGGCGAGAGCCCGACGGTGTTCTACCCGCAGAAGATGGAGCTCTTCCGCGCCGTGGTGTCCGCGGTGGCCGGGCGCGTGCCCGTCATCGCGAACGTGGGCGACAACTGCACCGCCGACACGGTCGACTTCGCGCACGACGTCCAGGCAACCGGCGTCGACGGGTTCATGTGCGTGGTGCCCTACTACAACAAGCCCCCGCAGGAGGGCCTCTACCAGCACTTCAGCACCATCGCCCGGGCGGTCGAGCTGCCCATCATCCTGTACAACATCCCCGGCCGCTGCGTCATCAACATGACGCCCGAGACCACGCTGCGCCTGGCGAACGACTGCGACAACGTCGTGGCCATCAAGGAGGCGTCGGGCAACCTCGAGCAGATCAAGCGCATCATCGACGAGGCGCCCGCGGGCTTCGACGTCTACTCGGGCGACGACTCGGCCACCTTCGACATCATGAGGCTCGGCGGCGTCGGCGTCATCTCCACCATCGGCAACGTGGCGCCCGCGCGCATGAAGGAGATCGTGGACCTGTGCGCGGCGGGCGACTTCGAGGCGGCCGCCGCGGCCAACGAGCGCCTGCTGCCGCTCATGAACGGCCTGTTCGAGACCTCGAACCCCATCCTCGTGAAGGAGGCGCTCAAGCTCTCGGGCTTCCCCGTCGGCGGCGTGCGCCTGCCGCTCGTGGACGCCACGCCCGAGCAGTCGGCGCGCCTGGCCTCCATCATGCGCGAGGTGGGCGTGCTCGCCTGAGCCTGCGGGGCGAGGCGCAGCGCATAAAGGGACGCGACGCCGGCTCGGCCACGCTCGGGCCGGCGTTTTGATAGGAAACGTCATCTGACACCAAGGAGATACATGGCAAAGGAAAGAAGAGAAGGGGACGCGCCGGCGCAGGGCCAGGCCGCCGCGACCCAGGGCAACCGCAAGAACGCGCAGCGCTCCCAAGGCTCGCAGGGCGGGCGCAACGCGAAGAAGAGGACGAGCTCGTACAAGCACGTCAACCTCGAGCGCAAGCGCCCGCAGCTCACCCGCGACGGCGTCGAGGCGAGCAAGGGCGCAGGCCAGCGCGCCGACGCCCGCCGAGCGTTCTCGTCGCACAAGAAGGACCCGCACGCGCGCCTCGAGATCATCCCGCTCGGCGGCCTCGACGCCATCGGCAAGAACATGACCGCCTTCATGTGCAACGGCGACATGATCCTCGACGACGCGGGGCTCATGTTCCCCGATGACGACCACCCGGGCATCGACCTCATCCTGCCCGACTACACCTACGTGCTCGAGAACGCCGACAAGCTGCGCGGCATCGTCATCACGCACGGCCACGAGGATCACACGGGCAGCCTCCCGTACCTGCTCAAGGACCTCGACCGCACGGTGCCCATCTACGCCACGAAGCTCACGCTCGGGCTCATCGAGGGCAAGTTCGCCGAGCACCGCATCAAGAACGCCAAGCTCGTCGAGATCAAGCCGGGCGACGAGGTCAAGCTCGGCTGCATGACGGTGGACTTCTTCGCGGTGAACCACTCCATCCCGGGCGCCGTGGGGCTGTTCCTGCAGAGCCCGGCCGGCAACGTGCTGCACACGGGCGACTTCAAGCTCGACCAGACGCCCATCGACGGCGTGCACACCGACTTCGCGGCGCTCGCGCGCTTCGGCGAGATCGGCGTCGACCTCATGATGAGCGACTCCACCAACGCGCAGAACGCAAACTTCACGCCGTCGGAGGCGGAGGTGGGCAAGTCCCTCGCGCAGATCATCAGCCAGGCCCGCGGGCGCGTCATCATCGCGTCGTTCGCGAGCCACATCCACCGCATGCAGCAGATCTGCGACGCGGCGGTGGCGAACGGCCGCAAGGTGGTGGTCACGGGCCGCTCGATGATCCAGAACACCGACATCGCGCGCCGCCTCGGCTACCTCAACATCTCCGACAACGACCTCATCGACGCCTACGACCTGTCGGGCATCCCGCCTGAGCAGGTGGTCATCATGTGCACGGGAAGCCAGGGCGAGCCGCTCTCGGCCCTCGCGCGCATCGCCAACGGCGAGCACCGCACCATCGACATCGAGCGCGGCGACACCGTCATCATCTCGGCCACGCCCGTTCCCGGCAACGAGAAGGCCGTCACCCGCGTGATCAACTCGCTCGCCAAGATCGGCGCCGACGTGTACGACAAGAGCCGCGCGCGCGTGCACGTGTCGGGCCACGCCGGGGCCGAGGAGCTCAAGATCGTGCTCACCATCGTGCAGCCGCACGCGTTCATGCCCGTCCACGGCGAGGCCACGCACCTGCGCGCGCACGCCAAGCTGGCCGAGGCCACCGGCGTGCCGACCGAGAACATCTTCGTGATGGAGAACGGCGACTCGCTCGTCCTGTCCGCCCGCGGCATCGAGGTGGGGGAGGGCGTGCAGTCCGGCATCGTCTACGTGGACGGCCTGTCGGTCGGCGACACCTCCCAGGACGTGCTCGACGAGCGCAACGCGCTCGGCAACCAGGGCTTCGCGAGCGTGGCCGCGGCCGTGTCGTTCAAGCGCCACGACCTCGTCGGCAGCCCGCAGGTGGAGATGCACGGCATCACCGGCGGCGACGACTACTACCTCAACCAGGAGATGGTCAGCGTGGTGGGCAACGCCATCCGCCGCGCGCTGTCGAAGGACGGCGACGCGAAGAGCGTGCGGAAGGTGGCGCGCGACTCGCTGCTGTCGCTTCTGTGGGAGCGCACCAAGCAGCGCCCTATGGTGATCGTGAACCTGTTGGAGGTGTAGCGCACGCATCTGCGCGCATCCCCTATACTATATGTCCACGCATGTTGAGCGGCTTGCCTTGCGAGCCGCTCACGTCGTACCATCCATCTGAATCGAACCGCAAACACAGCACGAAGGAGCTTGGGCGTGGCCCGTCAACCAGCATCAACGCAGTCTACCAAGAAGAAGCAGGCCCGCAACACCGCGCAGGGCCGCAAGAGCGCCGCCGCACGCCGCAGCGCGCCGCCTGAGCCCGCGGCGCACGTGCTCGACGACCGCGCGCGCCGCGACATCGCAGGCGTCGTGTTCATCCTGCTCGCCGTCGTGCTCCTGCTCGCCGCCGTGCTCTCTCCGAGCGGCGAGGGCATCGTGACCTCGTTCATCTCGCGTGGCGTGCACCTCGTGTTCGGCGTGGGCTGCTACGTGCTGCCCGCGGTCCTCGCCGCCGTCGGCGTCACCTTCCTCGTGCGCTTCGAGCGCGAGCGCGTGCCCGTGCGCGTGGCGTGCGGCCTCATGGTGATCTTCGTGGCGCTGCTCGGCTTCATCGCGCTGTTCACGCCCATCTCGGGCGTCAACGGCGACAACCTGGCGCTGCTGTTCGCCGAGGGGGCGCTCACGAGCCACGGCGGGTACGTGGGCGCGGGCATCGCCTGGGTGGGGCTCACGCTGTTCGGCCAGGTCATCTCGTGTGTGATCCTCGCCGGCGTCATGCTCATCGGCGGCATCATCATCGGGTTCTCCATCTCGAAGCTCATCGAGACGATCCGCGCGAAGCGGGAGGCGCACGCCGCCGCCGCCGAGGCGGCTGCGGCCGAGGAGCGCGACGGGGTGGTGGCCGCGCCCCCCTTCGCGCGCGTGCGGCGCGGACGCGGCTCGCGCAGGCGCGACGCT